>NZ_JBITES010000015.1:0-268286 GCF_044455405.1 Streptomyces sp. NPDC051243
GCCCTCGTACTGGTTGTACGTGGGCTTTCGCCCGGTGCGGCGAGAGTGCGTGCCAGGCGTCGCGGGGCAGGCGGGACTTTGCGGACACGGCCTAGTGCATCCGTTCCGCAGTGGGAACTTTCGGTCGACGTCGAGGATCTGGACAGCGTCGCCGTACGCGCGCAGAAACACGGCCAAGACTCGGCCACCTGGTCCGACAAAACCGATCGTCGTGTTGTGCGGTTGAGCAGCCCGGAGGGACTGACATTCCTGGTTCGCTGCCTTGAGCAGTGACTCGGCCGTCGATCAGGCGGTGCTCGCATCCTGGCCCAACCCGGCGGACCTATGTGGTCACAGCACTAAACGCGGCTGCGCGGGCGGGGATTGTTGCCCGATGCGCTCGCCGAGGTGTCTGTGCTGCGCGACGAAAGGAACCCGCAGCCCGCGAGGACCGCGAACACCGGCATGAGAGGGAAGCGGAAGCGGTCCCAGGTCGGGAAGAGGCACCAAAGCGCCGTGTAGAACACGAGGAAGCCACCGAGCAGTGACAGCGCCTGCCGTCTACGGCGCCCCAGTGCGAGGGCTCCCACGCAGGCCACCGCCATGAGCGACCAGTACACGAGGTCAGCGGCCCGCTGCCACCGGCGGTAGGTTTCCGGCGACCAGTCCCCGTGGATGTGCAGCCAGCGGAACGGGGTCTCATTGCCGCTGTACAGCCCGGCGATCCTCGACGGCGCCTCTGCCACGAGTCTGCCCGGATGTTCCGACCAGAACTCGAAGGCCAGGTCGGTGCCCATCTGATCGCGTACCACCTCGTCGTCGGTGCGCAGCAATGGGTTGTCCGCCGGATCACTCGACCACCAGTAACCGGATGTGGTCCGCGTCCCCTGATAGAGGTTGATGCCGCCGTTGGTCGAGACCGGCACCGGCGAGCCCAGCACAACCGCGTTCCGCGACGTCCACGGAGCGATGACCACCGACATCGCCAGGGTGAACGCCACGGTGTGGAGCAACGCTCTGCGCAGGGCGCACCGGCGCAGCAACTCAATGAGGAGCAGTGCCGGCGGGAAGACGAGAAGGGTCGGGCGAACCAGGCAGGCGAGTCCGGCCAGGGCGCCCGCCACGGCGAACCGCGACGAGCCCTCCGCACCGGCCAGCACCAGTAGCATCGCGACGACAAGCACGGTGAAGGTCTGTTCCGAGCCCAGTTGGGAATCCCAGGCCCAGCCGGACGGCAGAAGCGTGTACGCCACACCGGCGGCGACCGCGACCCGCAGGTCGCCGGTCAACCGATGGGCGAGCACCGTGACGAGTGCGGCGGTAACCGCGGAGAGCACCGTCTGCAAAACGAGCCCCGCTGCCACCGAAGGGCCGGTGAACCGGAAAATCACGGAGAGGGTGAAAGGCCATCCCACGGGCCAGAACGCTGTGGGTTCCCCGTTCCCCTGTACATAACCGAGGCCGTCGGCGAGACGGGTTGCCGCGTTGAAATACCAGGCGTAGTCACTGGACGGGTCCGGATGAACAGCCGCGATCCACGTGCCACGAATCGCCAGGTTCACTGCGGCAATACAGGCTGCCGCCAACCACAGTCGCACCCCAACTCCCGCGCATTTCCTTCCGACTTTCCTTCCAGCCACCCCCGTTCCACCCTGGCGCAATGCGAAATCCCCCTTCATTCAACCTCCTTTCCTCAACCCAGCGTAGCGAATTTTGTCCGGAATTCTTCTATTTGCGGATCTATGGGAGGCAATCTAACCTTATAGGGGGTTACTCGGGGTGACGGTGGGCCTTCCGTGTACCGGAAACGCCTTGGAGGTGCTGCTGTGTCACCGACGGATGACGGCGTCGGCCGCGTCATCGCGAGGCGGTATCGCCTGGTCCGCAGGCTCGGCGCCGGCGGCATGGGGAGAGTCTGGCTCGCCATCGATCTCGATCTGGCATGCGAAGTGGCCGTCAAGGAGATGGCCTTGCCACCGGGTGTGTCCGAGCAGGAACTGACCGCCCGAATCGCGAGGGTCCGCGGAGAAGCCCGACTCGCCGCCAGCCTGCGCGGCCATCCGCACGCCGTCACCGTGCACGACGTCTTCGAGGAGGACAGCCTGCCGTGGATCGTCATGGAGTATGTCCCGGGAGCCGTCGACCTGTATGAGCTCGTGCGAGCCCAGGGGCCGTTGTCGAGGCCTGAGGTCACACAGATCGGACTCGGCGTACTGGACGCGCTGACTGCCGGTCACCGGCTCGGCATCCTCCACCGGGACGTCAAACCGGCCAACATCCTGGTCACTCGTGAGCCACGCCCCACGACCCCGGGCAGGTACCGGATCGGCCGAGTGCTTCTGACCGACTACGGGATCGCGCTGCGCCCGGACTCCGGAGAACCCAGACTCACGGCCGACTCCCGCATCATCGGAACGCCCGGGTTCCTGGCTCCGGAGAGGGCCCGCGGATCGCCTCCGAGCCTGGCGGCCGACCTCTTCTCACTGGGCGCCACACTGTACTTCGCCGCGGTCGGGGAGGGGCCGTTCGACCGTGACACGGAAGTCTCCACACTGACCGCGCTGCTCTTCGAGGAGCCCCGGGAAATGCACCTGACGGGGGAGCTGGAGCCTGTCCTGCGCGGCCTTTTGCAAAAGGATCCGGCCCGGCGCATGAACGGCACCGAGGCGACGGTTCTTCTCGAAGGGCTTCCCGGGGACGGCCCAGCGAAGGCCGCACCGGACACCCACCCGCCCACACAGCGGGTGGAGCGGCCGGCGCCTTCCCCAGCCGATCGCCCTCCACCGACCGCTCCACAGCAGGACGGGAGGGCACCGGGGAGGGGTCCGCGGAGCGAACCGGTGGTCGAGCCGGCCGGGGAACCGGAGCCGTCCGGGAAGAAGCCGACAGCCACCGTCATCGCCGTGGCGGCTGCTGCGGTGCTGATCGTCGGCGGTGGCGTATGGGCGGCGACCGCGCTGCTCGGGAGGGGGGCGGAGGACCAGGCGGAACAGCCGACTCCCACCGGGAGCATGCCGTATGGAGACCAGGTCGAGCTCAGCCGCGCACTGCGGCCCGGCGAGTGCGTTTCGGCGGCCTGGGACGAAGGCAAGTTCAAAGGGCTTCCTCGCCTCGCCCTGGTGGACTGCGTCAAGGAGCACGAAGAAGTGGACGCGCAGGTCGTGCGGAAGGATGCGGCGAGTTCCCTCGAAGATGCCCAGCAGAACGGGCCCGAACGCTGCGAGTCACTGCTGCGTGAGACCGTGGACAGCCTCGCCGACGCCCATCCCTTCTCACTGGTACCCAGCGAGAAGGGATGGGACCGCGGCGTCCACGACACCGCATGCCTGGTCTTCAACAAGAGCGTCGCCCTCAAGGGTGAGGTAGGCGGTTACAGAGCCGTCGGTGAAGAGGTCTACCTCCAGAACATCTCGGTCGGCGACTGCCTGAACTGGAGGAAGGAAAGGACCTATTATTCCGCTTTCCTGGCCGACTGCGATGCTCCGCACGACGAAGAGGTCGTAGGTTTTGTCAGGGCTCCCGACGGCATGGGATTCAAGAAGGCGATCGACGAAGCGCCCGTGCTCTGCTCGAACACCTATCAAGCGGAGGTGAAGAGCCAGGAGTACGGCCTTGACGCCTGGTACCTGCTGGAGGATTCCTGGGACCAAGGGTTTCGATACATCATGTGCGCGTTGCAGCGCACCGACAAACAGAAGCTCCCCTGACCCTGTCCTGAGACACCAGTGCACACCGGGGCCTCAGCCCGCCTCCCTCTCCGCCAAAACCTGATCCCGGTCCGCCAGTCTTCGCAGCATCTCCACCACGCGGTCCCGGGACTCGTCCGCCGCGTCGATCGCCTCCATGCACTGCCAGTACGTCGTCTCGTCGTCCGCCGCGCTGGCCATGCCCACCAGGGCGATGCCCACCTCCCCGAGCAGGCTTCCCAGGTGCATCAGTGCCTGGCGTGCGTCCCCCAACTCCGTGAGCTGGGCGGCGCGTAAGTCGGCCTCGGCGAGATCCGGCGCCTCCAGCACTCCGCAGCCACGCCCCGCCAGTTCCGTCAATCCCAGGGCCTCGCCGCGCAGTTCCGGTGGGCCGAAGACCGCCAGCCGACTCCCTATCGCCTGGGCCAGGGCCTGCGCCTGCCACACCTCGGTCATGGTTTCCGGCACGCCCCCACTACCGGCCAGCGCACGCCTGCTCGTCACGATGAGCCGCACCGCGTCCATCCGCTGTCCCCGTCTGTCGGGACGCGCTGCCCACGCGTCCACCCGAACTCCCTTGTCCACTACCCAGAGTGAAGGGCTCTGAGACGAAAAGCCAGAGGAAGACGGAAATCTCTGGACAACTTTTCGGCTACGGGCGCTGAAATTAATACGGAGCGTGAAAGTGGACGGATCTCCTCCCATGCCGGACGGTGAACCTCCGAGCGGTGCACGGTGAACCTCCGAGCGGTGGAAGGTGAACCTCCGAGCGCCGGGCGGTGGGCCGCCGAGCACCGGGCGGTGAACCTCCGAGCGCCGTAAGCCGCCCCTGCACGCGACCTCCCTACGGCGCCGGAAATCTCCGCTCGTTGCGGTCGATCTTCGCGTCCAGCGCCGCGAGCGGATCGATCCCGAGCACCTCGCACAGCTGCAGCAGATACGCCAGGACGTCCGCGACCTCGTCCGTCACCCGCTCCGCGGTCTCCGCGTCGTCCATGACCCGCGCCGACTCCTCCGGCGTCAACCACTGGAAGATCTCCACCAGTTCGGACGCCTCGACGCTCAGCGCCGCGACGAGGTTCTTCGGCGTGTGATACGGCTGCCAGTTGCGCGCGGCGGCGAACTCGGCCAGCCTGCGCTGCAGCTTGGCCACGTCAAGAGGTTCGGTCACGGCTCCAGGTGTACCACCGTCACCCCGTCCGCCTCCGCCAACCCCGAGGCGTCGCTCACCGCCCCGACGACCCGGATGTGTCCGCGCTCGCACATCCGCGCCGCCAGCCGCACCACCTCCGCCCGCTGCCCGGGGTCCAGGCCCCGATCCAGCCCGTCGGCGAGCACGGTCAACGTCTGCATGGCCTCCGGCACCTCGCCCACCGGGTCGACCTCCAGCACCCCGGGCCCGGTCAGCAGCACCAGCGACAGCGCGAGATACCGCAGCTCACCGTCGCCCAGCCGGCCGAGCTCCGTGCGGACCCCGTCCCCGCGGTCGAGCAGCGCCCGCACCGTCCCGTCGCCCAGCACCTCCGAGGCCACATCCGCCACCGGCCCGGCACACCCCGCCCGTACCGCGGCCACCAACTGCGCATGCCGCCGCCCGCACTCGACCCGGGTCCGCCACAGCACATCGGCGAGGTTGTCGCAGCCGCCGAGGAGGCGACCGGAGCCGACCGGCACCCGGCCTCGCATCCGGTCGGGCCGCGGGTCGCAGGCGAAGACCGACCGTAACGCCACGACCATCTGCTCCGCGGCGGCGAGCACGCGCCGCTGCCCGTCCGTCTTGCCCGCCACGCGCAGCGGCAGCAGCGCCGTGCCGAGCCGGTCGTCGGGCAGGGGCGCCCGGGTCACCGGCGACTGACCGGCCGTGTGCCAGGCGGCCTGCACCCAGGGCCGGCTCGGATCGCGCAGGGCCGTCTGCAGCAGCACCACGCCGTCCGCGCTCAACCGCTCCCCGACGATGCGGAGTTCGGGCTCGGCCTGCACGGCGACATCGAGCCGGACCGGCCCTTGGGGACCGTCGGCGGTACAGCCGATCCGAAAGCCCCGCCGGCGCTGGGCATCGGGCCGGGCCCGCTCGGGCACACAGCCGACCGGATCGGGGAACGCCTCACCGAGCCCGATACCGCCGGCGAGCCGCGCCAGCGCCTCGTACGCCCGCAAGGCACTCGACTTCCCGCACCCGCTCGGCCCGGCGAAGAGCGTGAACGGCCCGAGCGGCAGCGCCACCCGCCGATGCCCGGCGAACGCGGACAGCCGAAGCTCGGTGAGGTGGGACCGACCGGAGCGCACCACATGCGGCTCACCAGCAGAGCGCGCCGCAGATCGCTCACCACCGGGGCGCACCGCAGACGACCCCCCACCGGGGCGCACCGCGGACGACGCCCCACCGGGGCGCACCGCAGACGACCCATCACCGGGGCGCACCGCAGACGACCCATCACCGGGGCGCACCGCGGACGGCTCACCACCGGGGCGCACCGCGGACGACCCCCCACCGGGGCGCACCGCAGACGACGCCCCACCGGGGCGCACCGCAGACGGCTCACCACCGGGCCGTTCCCGCGGCGGCGGGGAGACCCCACGGCCTTCCCCCGACGGCAGGGAGACCCCACCGCCCTCCCCCGACGGCAGGGAGACCCCACCGCCCTCCCCCGACGGCAGGGAGACCCCACCGCCCTCCCCCGACGGCAGGGAGACCCCACCGCCTTCCCGGGACGGCGGGAAAACGGCACCAGACGCAGATGACACGGTCATTCCCGGACCGTAGGACCGCCGCCGTCAGACGAACCGTTCCACCCCGGGACCCTTCCTACGATCGAGGGACCGCCCGGCCGGCGCGCCTCAGGTGCCGGGCACCCCCGCACCCTCCATCAGCCCGCTCACCTCGGTCCCCGGAGGGGTCAGCAGGAACACGTTCCGGTCCACCCGGTGCATCCCGCTCCCCAGTCCGAAGACGACACCCGTGCTGAAGTCCAGCACCCGCTTGGCGACGTCGTTCTCCGCCCCGGTCAGATCCAGCAGCACCGGAATCCCCGCCATCAGCGTCTCGGCGACCTCACGGGCGTCCCCGAACACATTGACCCGCAGGACGACGAAGCGGCGACGCGGCTCGGTCTCCGCTTCCGGCATCGCACGGTGATCCACCGCTGACGGCCAGGCGTCGCGGCCGCGCAGCGGCACGACCTGGGCGAGCCCCTCCCACTGTTCATCGGTGACGTCGTGGCTGTTCACCGGCTCCCCCCGCCCTGACTCGCCTTCATTGCCTGCACCTGCCAATTCTTACGCCAAGTCACCCGTTCGGCCCAACAGCGACACGGTGCGCGACCGCCTCACACCCCGCTCATCGCGCCCCCGCGCCCCCTCACATCGGACATCGGGCGGCTGTGTGGCCGACGTAACTCCTCATGATCAAGGGATGTGACATCGACGTAACGGGCAATTCGTACGCTCGGGGCACACCCCGGCCGCAGGAGAAGGGCAGCACGTGACCTCGACCACCTCCACGACTCAGGTCAGGACGGTCTGCACGTACTGCGGGGTCGGCTGCGGAATCCTGCTGGACGTCGGGATGGGGCCCGACGGTCGGCGTACGGTCCTGAAGGCCTCCGGTGACAAGGCGCACCCGGCGAACGCGGGACGGCTGTGCACGAAGGGCGCGACGACGGCGGAGATGCTGGCCGCGCCCGGGCGGCTGACGACCGCGCTGGTCAGGGGTGAGCGGGGCGAGGAGGCGGTGCCCGCGCCGATGGCCGACGCCATCGCCGAGACCGCCCGCCGGCTGCGCGCGATCATCGACGAGCACGGGCCGGACGCGGTGGCCTTCTATGTCTCCGGGCAGATGAGCCTGGAGGCGCAGTACCTGTCCAACAAGCTGGCCAAGGGGTTCGTGCGGACGAACCAGATCGAGTCGAACTCGCGGCTGTGCATGGCGAGCGCCGGCATGGGTTACAAGCTGTCCCTGGGCGCGGACGGGCCGCCCGGGTCGTACGAGGACTTCGACCGCGCCGACGTCTTTCTCGTCATCGGCTCCAACATGGCCGACTGCCATCCCATCCTCTTCCTGCGGATGATGGAGCGGGTCAAGGCGGGTGCGAAGCTGATCGTGGTCGATCCGCGGCGCACTGCCACCGCCGCCAAGGCCGATCTGTTCCTGCAGGTCAAGCCGGGGACGGACCTCGCACTGCTCAACGGCCTGCTGCACCTGCTGGTCGAGAACGGCCACACCGACCCCGACTTCATCGCCGACCGCACCGAGGGCTGGGAGGCGATGCCAGGGTTCCTCGCCGACTACGCCCCGGCCGCCGTGGCGGAGATCACCGGCATCGACGAGAACGACCTGCGCGCCGCCGCCCGGCTGATCGGTGAGGCCGGCGAGTGGATGAGCTGCTGGACGATGGGACTCAACCAGTCCACGCACGGCACCTGGAACACGAACGCCCTCGTCAACCTGCATCTGGCCACCGGGGCCATCTGCCGGCCGGGGTCCGGCCCGTTCTCCCTCACCGGGCAGCCCAACGCCATGGGCGGGCGCGAGATGGGCTACATGGGGCCGGGGCTGCCGGGGCAGCGGTCGGTCGCCGTCGAGGCCGAGCGGGCCTTCGTCGAGGAGCTGTGGGAGCTTTCGCCGGGGACCCTGCGCGCCGACGGGGTCGGCAAGGGCACCGTGGAGATGTTCCGGAAGATGGCCGACGGCGAGATCAAGGCCTGCTGGATCATCTGCACCAACCCCGTCGCCTCGGTCGCCAACCGCCGTACGGTCATCGAGGGTCTTGAGGCCGCCGAGTTCGTCGTCACGCAGGACGTCTTCGGTGAGACCGAGACCAACGCGTACGCCGACGTCGTCCTGCCCGGCGCCATGTGGACCGAGGGCGAGGGCGTCTTCGTCAACAGCGAGCGCAATCTCACCCTGACCGCGCCGGTGGCGGACCCGCCGGGCGAGGCGATGGCGGACTGGCGGATCATCGCGGCCGTCGCGTGTGCGATGGGGTACGAGAAGGGGTTCTCGTACGACAGTGCCGAGGACGTCTTCGAGGAGATACGGCGGGCCTGGAACCCGGTGACCGGCTGGGATCTGCGCGGGGTGACGTACGAGCGGCTGCGGGCCACGCCCGTGCAGTGGCCGGCCGCCGATGTGGAGGGTCCGGAGCGCAATCCGATCCGGTACGTCGACGCGGACGGCGGGCTGCGGTTCCCGACCGCGAGTGGGCGGGGCGTCTTCCACGCTCGGCCGCACCTGCCGGCCGCCGAGATGCCGGACGACGACTATCCCTTCGTACTGAACACCGGGCGGGTGCAGCATCAGTGGCACACGCTGACCAAGACGGGGAAGGTCGGCAAGCTCAACAAGCTGAACCCGGGGCCGTTCGTGGAGGTGCATCCCGAGGACGCGCGTGCGCTGGGGATCGCCGACGGGGACCGGGTGGAGGTCGCCTCGCGGCGGGGGCGGGCGGTGCTGCCGGCGGTGGTGACCGAGCGGGTGCGGCCGGGCGGCTGTTTCGCGCCGTTCCACTGGAACGACCTGTTCGGGGAGTATCTGAGCGTCAACGCGGTGACCAGCGACGCGGTGGATCCGATCTCCTTCCAGCCCGAGTTCAAGGTGTGCGCCGTGTCGCTGGCCAAGGTCCATGAGCCGGCCTCGGCGGAGCCCGCCGAGGTGATCGTCCCGACCGCAGTCACCCCGACCGCCGTCACCCCGGGCGCCAACCCCTTCGGGCTCGAGCCCGCCCCGCCGCCCGTCCTGACCGCGCAGGAACGCCTCTATCTGACCGGCTTCCTGGCCGGCATCGAGACCGGCGCGCCCGGCATCCCTGTCCTGCCGCCGGACGCGCCCTTCAGCCCCGAGCACGCGATGTGGGTCAACGGCGTACTCGCCGGGATGTACTCGCGATCGGCGGGCGAGCCCGCCGCGACACGCCAGCCCGGCCGCGAGGTCGTCGTGCTGTGGGCCTCGCAGACCGGCAACGCCGAGGAGTTCGCCACCAGCACCGTCGAGCGGCTCGGCGCGGCAGGACACCGGACCACGCTGGTCGGCATGGACGAGGCCGACGTCGGCACGCTCGCGCGTACGGCCGACCTGCTCTTCATCACGAGCACCTTCGGCGACGGCGACGCGCCCGACAACGGGTCCGGCTTCTGGGACACGCTGTCCGCCGAACAGGCTCCGCGGCTGGAGGGCGTGCGGTACGCCGTGCTCGCCTTCGGTGACTCCTCGTACGACGACTTCTGCGGACACGGCCGCCGCCTCGACGCGCGGCTGGACGAACTGGGCGCGGTGCGCCTGGCTCCCCGTACCGACTGCGAACCGGACTACGAGCCGTCCGCCGGGGCGTGGCTCGACCAGGTCCTCACGGCGCTGGCCGGCACCGACGCCCCCGCCGTCGGGAACCCGAAGGCCGAGCCCGCCGCGCGTCCCGCCAGGCCCGCCCCCACCACCGCCCGCCTCGTCGGCAACCGGCTGCTCAGCCTGCCCGGCGCGGGCAAGGAGGTGCGGCGCTTCACCTTCGACACGAGCGGGACCCCGCTCACGTACGAGGCGGGCGACGCGCTCGGCGTGCGGCCGGTCAACTCGCCCGCGCTGGTGGCGGAATGGCTGGCGGTGACCGGCGTGGACGGGGCAACGGCCGTGGAGCTGGACGGCGTCGGTGAAGTCACCTTCAGCGAGGCCCTGTACCGGCATCTCGACATCACGAAGATCACCCCGGACCTGCTCCGCTTCGTCGCCGAACGCGTCCGTGACGACCGGGAGCTGCGCCGCCTGCTGCGACCGGACAACAAGGACGGGCTGGCGCAGTGGAGTTGGGGGCGGCAGGCCGTGGACGTCCTCGCCGAGCACCCCGTACGGGCGGGTGCCGAGGAATGGGCCGGTGTGCTGAGGAAGCTCCAGCCGCGGCTGTACTCGATATCGTCCAGCCCGCTCGTCGACCCGCACAGCGTCTCGCTGACGGTCTCCGTCGTGCGGTACGAGAACCTGCACGGCCGGCCGCGCGGGGGCGTCTGCTCGCCGTTCCTCGCCGACGCCGAGCCGGGCACCGAGGTGCCGGTCTTCGTGCAGCGCTCCCCGCACTTCCGGCCGCCCGCCGACGCCTCGACGCCGATGGTGATGGTCGGCCCCGGCACGGGCGTCGCGCCGTTCGTCGGCTTCCTGCAGGAGCGGCGCGCGCTCGGGCACCGGGCGCCCAACTGGCTGTTCTTCGGCGAGCAGCACCGGGCCAGCGACTTCTACTACGAGGACGAGCTGACCGCGCTGCTCGACGAAGGCACCCTCGCCCGCCTCGACACCGCCTTCTCCCGCGACCAGCGCAACAAGGTGTACGTCCAGGACAGGATGCGCGAACACGGCCCGGAGCTGTGGCGCTGGCTGCAGGACGGCGCCCACTTCTACGTCTGCGGGGACGCCTCGCGCATGGCCAAGGACGTGGACCAGGCGCTGAGGGACATCGCGGTCACGCACGGCGGGCTGGCGCAGGACGAGGCGTCGGCGTACGTGAAGCAGCTGGCGGCGGCGAAGCGGTACGTCCGGGACGTCTACTGACGGCCCTCGCGAGGGCTGAGGTCTCTTCTCACCCGCCTCACACCGGACTCTTCACCTCCGGCGGCACCCCCTTCACCAGGCCTGATTACGGTCCGGTGCCGTGCAGTTGACAGAACAGCGGCTGGTGACGCCCGCCCTTCGGACACGCCCCGCGGCGCCCGCCGCCCCGGAACCCCCCGCCCAGTGGCACCGCGTCCTGACCCTCCTCGCGGACGTCAGCCTGTTCATCGGCACGCGGGCGACCTGGACACAGGCGGCGAGCCACCGTCTCATCGTGGCCGCCGCCATCACGGCGTGCTACGCCTCGATCCTGGTCTGCGGGGTGCTGGCGCTGGTCGTACGGCGGGCGAGGTCGCTGGCGCGGCTGGACCTGTGTGTCCTGGTGACCGCCGTTGCGCTGACGCTGTGCGCGTGGGCGATGAACCACGCGGGCAGCGACGAGGCGATCCTCACCACCCAGGCAGCCCGTGAACTGGTCGCCGGGCACCCCGTCTACGGGCAGCCCTGGCCCTGGCTCTTCGGTCACGGCGTCGCGCTCACCCCGACGGTGACGGGCGGCTACGACTTCACCTACGGCTATCCGCCCCTGGCCCCGCTGCTGACGGCCCCGCTGCTGTGGCTGGGGCACGGGGGCACGCCCGCGACAGCGGTGAGCACTGCGGCCCTCGTCGCCGGGGCCGTCGCGCTGTGGCGGGCACTGCCCACGCCGTGGCGGTCGGCGGCGACCATGGTGTGTCTCGGCTTCGGGTTCCTGCCGTCGTACGGCCGCCTCGGTTATCCGGCGATCGTGGCGCTGGCCCTGCTGGTGCCGGTGGTGGTGCGGTGGCCGCGGATCGGGCGGGGCGGGCGGCTGGGGGCGTCCGGGATGGCGCGCGCGGCGTGTCTGGGGGCGGCGTGCGCGGCCCAGCAACTGCCGTGGTTCGTGGCGCCGTTCCTGCTGGCCGGGAGCTACGCCGTGCGGCGCGGGGAGCTGGGCGGGCGGGCGGCGGCGCTGGTGGTGGGGAGGTTCGCCGGGGCGGCCGGGGTCGTATGGCTTCTGGTGAACACGTACTTCGTCGTCAGCGAACCGGGGACCTGGATCCGGGGCATAGCGCTGCCGCTGACGCAGGACGCGGTGATCCACGGGCAGGGCGTGGTCGGGATCTCCCTGTACTTCACCGACGGCAGCGACCGGCTGGACTGGTACTCCCACGCGAGCATGCTGCTGGCGGCGGGACTGCTCGCGCTGTTCGTGCTGTTCGTACGGCGGTTGGGGCCCGCGGCGACGGTGCTGCCATGGTGCGCGTTCTTCGTGGCGACCCGGTCGCAGGACGGCTACTACCTGATGATGACGCCGCTGTGGCTGGCGGCGGCCGTCACCGCGCCCGCGTCGGAGTTCACCACGGCCTGGCAGCCGCGCCCGCGGGTACTCGCCGGGAGACCGGCACGGATCGCGGCGGCCGTTGTGCTGCTCACCCCGGCCCTGGCGAGCGTGGCGTGGGCCGCGACGGGGACGCCTCCGCTGGGCATGCGGGTGACGTCGGTCCGGTGGGCGACGCCGACTGCCGTGGCCCGGCTGGACGTCGAGGTCCGCAACACGGGCGCCGCCGCGCTCGCGCCCCACTTCACGCTCACCACGGGCCAGGGCATGAACGCGTACTGGACGGTCGTCCGGGGCCCGGCCACGCTGCCCGCACACGCGGCGGCGCGCTATGAACTCCGGCCGCCCGCGGGCCGGTTCCCGCTGCCCCGTCCGGGCGTACGCATCCGGCTGCGGGCCTTCACGGCCGTACCGCAGACGCTGTCGAGTGCCGACGTCAGGCTGTCGCGGTCCGGGTGAAGCGGAGCGTGGCGGCGACCGTGGCGTGGCCGCGCATCATGCCGAGCTGGTTCCAGCCCATGCCGAACTGCTCGCGGTCCACGGTGAACTCGGCGTCCAGGGTGAGCGCTTCGGCGTCCGCGCCGACGAGGCGGGCGGTGAAGGACTTGGGGCGGCTGATGCCGCGGGCGGTGAGCTGGCCGACGACGTGCACGCCGTCGCCGTCGCGGAGTTCGGCGCTGCGGACCGAGAAGGTGATCTCGGGGTGGTTGGCGGCGTCGAAGAAGTCGGCGGAGCGCAGGTGCTCGTCGCGCTTGGCGTTGCGGGTGTCGAAGGAGGCGACGTCCAGGGTGATCGTGCCCACGGATGAGCCGTCGGGCCGCACCTCGCATTTGCCGGTGACGGCGGCGAAGGTGCCCTTCACGTTGACCAGGCCCCACATGGTCCGGTGCCGGACGGTGACGGTGGTGGCGGCGGGGTCGAGCTGCCACAGGCCTGTTTCCACGGCGACGGTCATGATCGGTCTCCTGGTGTCGTTCAAATTTGGATGACTGCGACGAGACCGCACGCTAGCCCATAATCCAAAACTGAACAACCCTGTCGTCCAAAAATGAACGACAGGTAGGATCGAGCCATGTCCGCCGCACAGGAACACCCCGCCGACCAGCTCGAATGCCCCTCCGCCCAGGGCGGCGGTCTGCTCCCGCCGGAACTGCGCGGATGGATGCTGCTGCTGGCCGCGACGGGGGCCGTGGAGCAGCAGCTGCGGACCGTCGTCAAGGAGCGGCTGGACGTCTCCCACGACGAGTTCCTCATCCTGTGCCTGCTGGCCGAGCAGCCCCCGGCGGGCAGCCTGCGCATGACCCGGATCGCCGAGCTCCTCGGCCGCCCCAAGACCCGGCTCACCTACCAGATCGCCTGCCTGCAGCACGCCGGCCTCGTCACCCGCAAGTCGGTCTGCGGGGACAAGCGCGGCGTCGAGGTGGCCCTGACGGAGAAGGCGCGCCGGCTGCTGACGGAGTCCTCGCAGGCACTCGGCGAGACGGTCAAGGCGGCCCTCGCGCGCTTCGTGGGGGCGGAACAGCGGGAGGCGCTGTGCCATCTGCTGCCGGATCTCGCCGTGGAGGCGGGGCGGGAGGACGCGGGGCGGGAGGACACGGGGCGGGAGGAGGCGGGGCGGGAGGAGGCGTAGACCGGCCGGACGGGTGACGCGGAGGACGACCGGCCGCCCCCGACAGCGGCCGGTCGTCCCCGGTCAGGCGACGGGCGCCCCGGAGAGGACCTCCACCCGGCCGGTGTCCAGCGAGTAGTAGGCGCTGACGACGGCCAGGTCGCCCTTCTTCACCAGCCGGGCGAGATCGGCGCTTCTGCGCAGTTCGGCGGCGGTCTGCTGGGCGTGGACACGGATCATGGCGTCGACGGGGTCGGCGTGCTTCTCCCTGGCCACCGCCTCGTAGGCCGGGCGCAGCGTCTCGACGATCGACTGCAGGTTGCCCGGCAGCGGCTTGCGGTCCTTCAGTGCCTGGTACGCCGCCTTGACCGCACCGCAGCTCTGGTGTCCGAGGACCAGGATCAGCGGGGTTCCCGAGGTCACGGGACCGTACTCGACGGAACCGGTGACCACCGGGGCCACCACCTGACCGCCGGTGCGTATCACGAACAGGTCGCCGAGGCCGGTGTCGAAGACCATCTCCGGCGGCACCCGGGAGTCGATGCACGACACTATGACGCCGTACGGGTCCTGCTCCGCGGCGACCGACTCGCGCCGGTCGACACCCTGGTTGGGGCGCTGGAGCGTGCCGGCCACCCAGCGCGTGTTGCCCTCCAACAGCCGCGCGTACGCGCCCCGGGCCGTAGTAGGGGGCGCTTCGGCGGACGACGACGGAGTGGCCGCCGCGCCCACGACCGTCGCCTTCGACGCCGAGCCGCCGTCCGACTTCGACGAACAGCCGGTGATCAAGGCCGCGGAGGCCACGAGACCTCCGGTGAGAACGGCTCGGCGCTGCGGTCGCGAGACACTGCCCATGGCACTCTTCCCTTCTGGGTGTTCTCCCTGGTGGGGCGGGTGATGCCACTGTTGCGAGGCGGCGGTTAACGCCCGTACAGGGCTGATGCAGCGCACGAGAAGGACACGTCCACATCACGGAGAGTGGCCCGAACGTTCAGCGGGTGGTCGGCGTCATAGCGGTAGCCGTGTCGAAGGGACTGCCGCCATGACCTCCATGACCGCCGTGAACTCCGGGAATCTCACAGCCCGTTCCGTGTTCCGGGCCGTAGTGCTCGGGGGGCTGCTCTGCGCGCTCGCCGCCTGCGGTACCGAGACCGCCCCGCGGCAGGAGCCCCAGCGGCTCGCGACCGCCTCGTGGCAGGAGCCCGCCGCGTACACGTACACGCTTCAATCGAGCGAAGGGGAACGGGCGTTGATCGGCACCTTCCGGATCACGGTCCGCGACGGCGCCGTGGTCGAGGCGGTGGGCCTGGACGACAGCGGCCGACGCGTGGTCGAGGACGTCCCCGACGCGGTGCCCACCATCGGGGAACTCCTGGGCGAGTTGGAGGGGGCACGGCGGGACGGCGCGGACGAGGCCGAGGCCAGGTACACGGCCGACGGGCGTCCGGTGCGGATCTCCCTGGACTGGGAGAAGAACGCGATCGACGACGAGGCTCTCTACGTCATCAGCGCCTACGAGGCGGCCGCCAGGAGCTGACCGGGCAGGACGGCATCGTGGGTGCGTGCGGTCCGCTCTGCGAGGGCCTTCAGGGGCGTGTCTCCGGGTGCGTGCCGGGTCAGCGGGGTGAACGAGTTGTCCGGCCGGCGATCGATCTCCCGTAATCGACGCCCTTCCGCCGTTACCCGCCCCTCACCGGGGTACCCGGGTGGCCGTACCGGACACTGACCGTACGCGCCCGGAGGCAGACGATGAGCAAGCGCGCCCTCGGAGCACCTCCCGATGGCCTTGTGCCCGCGCTGCGGGCCGAGGTCGACGCCGAGGTCCGCTTCGACGGCGGCAGCAGGGCCGCCTACTCGACGGACGCCTCCAACTACCGGCAGGTACCCCTCGGCGTGGTGGTGCCGCGGAGCGTCGATGCCGGCGCCCGCGCCGTGGAGGTGTGCGCGCGGCACGGCGTCCCGGTCACCTCCCGGGGCGGCGGCACGAGCCTGGCCGGGCAGGCGACGAACTCCGGCGTGGTGATCGACTGGAGCAAGTACTGCGACGCCCTGGTCTCCGTCGACCCCGAGGCGCGTACGTGTGTGGTGGAGCCGGGCATCGTCCTCGACGAGCTCGACCGGCAACTCGCCGACCACCACCTGAAGTTCGGGCCCAAGCCCTCGACGCACAGTCACTGCTCCCTGGGCGGGATGGTCGGCAACAACGCGTGCGGGGCGTCCGCGCAGGCGTACGGCAAGACCGTGGACAACGTGCGTCGGCTGGAGGTGCTCACCGCGGACGGGCTGCGCATGTGGGTGGGGCCCACGACGGCGGCCGAGCGGGCGCGGATCGTCGCCGGGGGAGGTCGCGCCGCCGAGCTCCACGCCGGGCTGGAACGCCTCGTCACCGAGTACCTGGGCGACATCCGGCGCGGCTTCCCGAAGCTGCCGCGCCGGGTCTCCGGCTACAACCTCGACTCACTGCTGCCGGAGAACGGCTTCGACGTCGCCCGCGCCCTGGTCGGCAGCGAGGGCACCCTGGTCACCGTCCTGCACGCCGAGCTCGACCTGGTGCCGGTCCCTCCGTACGAGTCGTTGCTGGTCCTCGGCTACGACGACATCTGCCGGGCCGCCGACGACGTACCGCACCTGCTGGAGCACTGCTCCCCCACCCAACTGGAGGCCCTCGACGGACGGATGGCCCAGCTGATGCGCGAGGAGCACGCCTACCTCGACTCCCTCGCCACTCTTCCGGAGGGCGACAGCTGGCTGCTGCTGCAGTTCAGCGGGGACAGCCGGGAGGACGTCGACGAGCAGGCGCACGCGCTGCTGGCGGCCGTCGGGCGAGCCGAACAGGACGCCTCGGTCGCCTTCTCCGACGACCCGGCACGCGAGCGCCGGATGCTCAGGGCCCGGGAGGCCGGGCTCGGGGTGACCGCGCGCCCGCCGGACGACCGGGAGACGTGGGAGGGCTGGGAGGACTCCGCCGTACCGCCCGACCGGCTGGGCGACTATCTGCGCGACCTGAAGCGGCTGTTCGCGGAGTTCGGCTACGGCCACCCGTCCCTGTACGGCCACTTCGGGCAGGGCTGTGTGCACACCCGGATCCCCTTCGGGCTGACCTCGGCCACCGGCGTGGCGGACTTCCGCCGCTTCCTGGAGCGGGCCGCGGACCTCGTGGCCTCCTACGGCGGCTCGCTGTCCGGCGAGCACGGTGACGGCCAGGCCCGGGGTGAGCTGCTGACCCGGATGTTCGGCGAACGGCTCGTGACGGCCTTCCGGGAGCTGAAGTCGCTGTTCGACCCCGGCGATCTGATGAACCCGGGCAAGGTCGTCGACCCGAACCCGGTCGACGGGCAGCTGCGTCTGGGCCCCGCCTGGCGCCCGACCGCGTCGCGCACCCACTTCGGATATCCGGAGGACGAGCACTCCTTCAGCCGGGCGGTGCTGCGGTGCGTGGGCATCGGCAACTGCCGTTCGCGGCAGGGCGGGGTGATGTGTCCGTCCTACCGGGCCACCCTGGAGGAGGAGCACTCCACACGCGGCCGCGCCCGGCTGCTCTTCGAGATGCTCGACGGGCACCCCGACCGGGCGGTCGGCGACGGCTGGCGCTCGACCGAGGTACGCGACGCCCTCGACCTGTGCCTGGCCTGCAAGGGCTGCAAGTCGGACTGCCCGACGGGCGTGGACATGGCCACCTACAAGTCCGAGTTCCTCGCCCACCACTACGCGCGCCGCCTGCGCCCGGCCGCCCACTACTCGATGGGCTGGCTGCCGCTGTGGGCTCGGCTGGCGGAACACGCACCCCATGTGGCCAACAGTCTGCTGCGCGCCCCGGGCCTCGGCCGGGCCGGGCGGCGGCTCGCGGGAGTGGATCCCGCCCGGCAGGCTCCGGTCTTCGCCGAGCGGACCTTCCTGCGTTGGTGGCGTGCCCTCGGCACCGAGCCGCCCGACCCGGCCGACCCGGCGACGGTGCTGTTG
The DNA here is from genome assembly GCF_044455405.1 of Streptomyces sp. NPDC051243. Lineage (NCBI taxonomy): Bacteria > Bacillati > Actinomycetota > Actinomycetes > Kitasatosporales > Streptomycetaceae > Streptomyces > Streptomyces sp. NPDC051243. The sequence goes on from NZ_JBITES010000015.1 coordinate 18,123, forward strand.
TGGCCGGACACCTTCAGCAACCACTTCCACCCGTCCGTGGCGATCTCCGCGGTACGGCTCCTGGAGGACGCCGGCTTCCGGGTCGCCGTACCGCGGGCACCCGTCTGCTGTGGACTGACCTGGATCTCCACCGGTCAGCCGGCGATCGCGAAGCGGGTGCTGCACCGCACCCTGCGGACCCTGAGTCCCTACCTCGACGCGGGCACCCCCGTCGTCGGCCTGGAACCCTCCTGCACCGCCGTCCTGCGCTCCGACGGCCCCGAACTGCTCCCCGACGACCAGGACGTACGGCGGCTGGCCGAGCGGACCCGCACCTTCGCCGAACAGCTCGTCCATCACGCGCCCGACGGCTGGCGCCCGCCCCGGCTGTCCCGTGCGGCGACCGTGCAGACGCACTGCCACCAGCACGCGGTCCTGGGGTTCGACGCCGACCGCGAGCTGATGCGCCGCGCCGCTGTGGACGCCGACGTCCTCGACGAGGGCTGCTGCGGTCTGGCCGGCAACTTCGGCTTCGAACGCGGGCATCACGAAGTCTCCATGGCGATCGGCGAGTTGGGCGTACTGCCCGCCGTGCGGGCCGCCCCGCCCGGCGGCCTGGTGCTCGCCGACGGCTTCAGCTGCCGTACCCAGATCGAGCAGGGCGACACCGGGCGCCGCGCCCTGCACCTCGCCGAGGCACTGTCCCTGGGCCTCGACGGGAACCTGCCCTCCGACCATCCCGAACGACTGGCCCGCCGTACCGACCCTCCGTCCCGCGCCGCCCGCTGGGCGGCCGGCGCGGGTGCGGCCGCGCTGACCGGTGCGGCCGCCGCGGGAGTCGCAGCACGTCTGCGCCGCTCCTGACCGACCACCCCGGAAGGATCCCGATCATGTCGACGAAGGTCTCCGACCACCTCCTGCAGCGGCTGCGCGAATGGGAGGTGGAGCACGTCTTCGCCTACCCCGGCGACGGCATCAACGGGCTGCTCGCCGCCTGGGGCCGGGCGGAGGACAAACCCCGGTTCATCCAGTCCCGGCACGAGGAGATGTCCGCGTTCGAGGCCGTCGGTTACGCCAAGTTCTCCGGCCGGGTCGGCGTCTGCGCGGCCACCTCCGGACCCGGCGCCATCCACCTGCTCAACGGCCTGTACGACGCGAAGCTCGACCATGTGCCCGTCGTCGCGATCGTCGGCCAGACCAACCGCAGCGCGATGGGCGGCTCCTACCAGCAGGAGGTCGACCTGCTGAGCCTCTACAAGGACGTCGCCTCGGACTTCTGCGAGATGGTCACCGTCCCCGAACAGCTGCCCAACGTGCTGGACCGGGCGATCCGGACCGCCGTGGCGCGCCGCTCGGTGACCGCCGTGATCATCCCGGCGGACGTCCAGGAACTCGACTACTCGGCGCCCGAGCACGCCTTCAAGATGGTCCCCTCCAGCATGGGCATGCCCCACTACGCCCCGGTACCGGACGACGAGGACCTGCGACGGGCCGCCGACGTCCTCAACTCCTGCGGAAAGATCGCCCTGTTGATCGGGCAGGGCGCGCGCGGGGCCCGGGCGGAGGTGCAGGCGGTCGCCGACCGGCTCGGCGCCGGCGTCGCGAAGGCGCTGCTGGGCAAGGACGCCCTGGACGACGATCTGCCGTATGTCACCGGCGCGATCGGCCTGCTGGGCACCCGGCCGTCGTACGAGATGATGATGGAGTGCGACGGCCTGCTCGTCGTCGGCTCCAGCTTCCCCTACAGCCAGTTCCTGCCGGAGTACGGCAAGGCGCGGGCCGTGCAGATCGACGTCGACCCGCACATGGTCGGCCTGCGCTACCCCTTCGAGGTCAACCTCGTCGGCGACGCCGCCCGCACCCTGCGCCGGCTGCTGCCGCTCCTCGACCCGGTCGAGGACTCCTCCTGGCGCAAGAAGATCGAGGACAACGTGGCCCGCTGGTGGGAGGTCATGGAGCGGCGGGCCACCGTCGAGGCCCGGCCGATAAACCCTGAGTACGTCTTCCACGCGGTCGACGATCTGCTGCCGGAGAACGTGATCCTGAGCGCGGACTCCGGGTCGGCGGCCAACTGGTACGCCCGGCACCTGAGGCTGCGCGGCGAGATGCGCGGCTCGCTGTCGGGCACCCTGGCCACGATGGGGCCGGGCGTGCCGTACGCCATCGGCGCGAAGTTCGCGCACGGCGACCGGCCGGCGATCGCCCTGGTCGGTGACGGGGCGATGCAGATGAACGGCATGGCCGAGCTGATCACCGTCGCCAAGTACTGGCAGGAGTGGACGGATCCGCGGCTGATCGTCGCCGTCCTCAACAACCAGGACCTCAACCAGGTCACCTGGGAGATGCGCGCCATGTCGGGCGCCCCGCAGTTCCTGCCCTCGCAGGCCATCCCCGACGTCGCCTACGCCGACTTCGCCCGCTCCGTCGGTCTGACCGGCGTGCGGGTCGAGAAGCCGCAGGACGTGCGGGGCGCCTGGGAGACCGCGCTGGCGTCCGACCGGCCCTGCGTCCTGGACTTCGTCACCGACCCCGCCGTACCGCCCATCCCGCCGCACGCCACCCTCGACCAGATCGAGGCCGCGGCGGCCTCCGTCCTCAAGGGCGACAGCGACCGCGCGGCGATGGTCAAGCAGGGTTTCAAGGCGAAGGTCCAGGAGTTCCTGCCGGGGCGTCGCCATGACGCCCACCGGCCGTGACGGGTCCCTGAGTACGGCTGTCGCTCAGCCGCCCAGCACCCCCGGCAGCGTCAGCGCCCCGAGTGCCGTGGCGCCCAGGAGCAGCCACGCCACGTAGTCCCCGACGTGCCCGGTCTGGAGGTGGCGCAGGAACCGGGCCAGGGCGGGGGCGGGCGCCCGGTGCGGGTGGAAGACTGCCAGGGCGGCCAGGCCCAGGGCGAGCAGCGTGGCCAGGACGCCGAGGAGGATTCCGGGAGGCGTCCAGTGGACGGGGGCCGGTGCGGCGCCGGAGCCGGCCTCGGTGACGGCGCGGGCCACGTGCTCGCCGAAACCGGGGACCACGCCCACGGCGAGCCCGGCGGTGAGCAGCAGCGCGGGGACGGCCGCCATGGTGTCCGGTACCCGGCGCAGTCTGGCCTCGGTCTCGGGCCGTTCGTCGGCCCCGGTGGTCTCGTAGGCGTCCGATGCGGCGGGGTGGGGGCCGAGCCCCCAGAACACCCGGGCGGCCAGCCGCAGTACGGCGGCGGCGGTGAGCGCCGACGTGACGACGTACAGCGCCGTGAGCGGCCCGGCGACCGTCTCCTCGACGAGCGACTTCCCGAGGGCCGTGCCGAACGGGAACAGCCCGGCGAGCCCGAGCGCGCCCGCCACGACCATGACGCCCACGCCGCGCATTCGGCCGACGGCCCTGCCGTGCAGGGCGAGTTCGTCGACGCTGCCGTACCGGTCGAGGAGTACGCCCGCGCAGGCGAACAGCGCGGCCTTCACTCCGGCGTGCCCGAGGACGTACAGCGCCACCCCGGTGTCCGCCGCCGGGGCCGGCACACCGATGCCGACGAGGAACAGGCCCAGGTGGGCGACCGTGGAGTAGGCCAGCAGCCGCTTGATGTGCCGCTGGTACCAGCACATGACGGCGCCGATCGCCGCCGTGAGGACGCCGAGTGTCACCAGCGCGCGTTCGAGGTCGGCCGCCGGGATGCCGCCCGGCCCGGCGAAGACGGTGGTGTACACCCGCCAGACGCCGTAGACGCCGAGTTCCACCATGACGCCGGACAGCAGCATGCACACCGGGGTGGGGGCGACCGCGTGGGCGTCCGGGAGCCAGAAGTGGAACGGCACGACGGCGGCCTTCACCAGCAGTCCGGTCATCACCAGCACGAACGCCGCGAGGACGAGGGCGTCGGGACCGCCGTGCGCGTCGAGACCGCGGCCGATTCCCGTCATCGACAACGCGCCGGTGCGCGCGTACAGCAGCCCGATGCCCATCAACATCGCGTACGCGCCGAGGGAGTTCACGACGCCGAAGGTCAGGGCGCCCTGCACGGCCTTCGCCTCGTCGATCCGGTAGCCGGTCAACGCGTAGGCGACGACGCTCATCAGCTCGAAGAACACGAACGCGTTGAACAGGTCGCCGGCCAGGGCGAAGCCGCTCATGCCCGCCTGGAACACCAGCATCAGGGCCGGGAAGGAGCCCGCGTGGCGGCGCGGCGGCTCGTCGAAGTAGCGCCAGGAGTACGTGAGGGCCGCGAGTGTCAGCAGTGCGGCGAGGGCGGCCATGCCGAGGGCGGGCCCGTCGCCCACCAGCGTGATGCCGATGCCCGGCCGCCGGCCGCCGACCTGTTCGGTCAGGGGCGGCGAGGAGTGGACCAGCAGCACCACCGCGAGCGCGGCCCCGCCGCCGGAGACCGCGCAGCCGGTGATCTCGGCGGCCCGGCGCGGCAGCCTTCGCCCCGCGGCCACCAGGACGGTGGCGCCGAGCAGGGGCAGCGCGGTGAGCAGCGGGAGAAGATGGCGCATCAGCCGCGCAGTTCCGACAGCTCGTCGGGGTCGACCGTGCCGTGGCGCTTGGCGACCTGGAGGACGAGCGCGAGCAGCAGCGCGGTGACGGTGGCGCCGACGACGATGTCGGTGAGGGCGAGGGCCTGCACGACGGGGTCCACCAACGGCCGGGTGCCGGGCTCCAGATCGGAGAAGACCGGCGCGGTCGCGCCGTCGCGGTAGCCGACGGCCAGCAGCAGGACGTAGGTCGCGGACTGGCACACGGCCAGGCAGCCGACGGCGTGGATCAGGTTGCGGCTGGTCGCGAGGCCGTAACAGCCGGCCAGGAAGATCCATACGGCGATCAGGTACGGGAAGACGTGCGTCATCGGGCGGTCAACTCCCCTGTTCCTCCTCGATCTCGACGGCCTGGTCCAGGAACCGGGCGAGCAGCACCACGACCGCGCTGGTCACCTCCATGCCGATGGCCGCGTTCAGCAGGGGCACGGTGCCGCCGGAGGACAGCGTGTTGAAGGTGCCGTACGGCAGCAGCGTGTTGGCCAGGAAGGCGGTGCCGGCGAGGACGCCCGCGAGTCCGACGACCAGGTAGGCGCAGGTGCCGAGCGCGTCGGTGACCTCGTACGTCCCGATCGGGCGGACGCGTTCGAGGGCCCGGTAGTCGGCGCCGAGGTACAGCAGGTGCAGCGCGGTGGCGGCGACGACGCCGCCCTGGAAACCGCCGCCGGGGCTGAGCTGCCCGTGGGCGACGACGTAGAGGCCGACGACGAGGGCGACGGGCAGCACGAGGAGGGCGTAGCGGCGCACCGGCGGTGCCACCTCGGACGGTTCGGGCGGTTCCCGGTGTTCGTCGCGGGCCTGACGCAGCAGCACCACACAGCCGACGACCGCGGCGAACAGGATGCTCATCTCGCCGAGGGTGTCGTGGGCACGCAGGTCGAAGTTGACGAAGGCGACGGTGTTCGCGGTGTGGCGGTCGAGCGAGGCGCGGACGGCCGCCTCGCCGTAGGGGTGCCACCGCCCGCCGAACGACGGGAGGTCCAGGCAGGCGAGGACCAGCAGCACGGCGAGGCCGGTGCCACCGACGGCCAGCACGGCCAGGCGTACCCGGCGGCTCATCCGTCGCCGCCTTCCTCCCTCGTCCGGGCGCGTCGTTTGACCTTGCGCACGGACAGCATGATCAGCAGCGGGGTGAGGGCCGAACCGACGGCGAGCTGCGACAGACCGACGTCGGGCGCCTGGAGGACGGTGAAGAGCACGGCCAGGACGACGCCCTGCAGGGACAGCACGAGGGCCTGCCGGGACGGGTCACGGGTGGCGACCGCCGCGGTGGCGGTGGCGGCCACCAGGAGGAGGACGACGACGATCACCGCGTCAGCCACCGCGCACCTGCCGGAAGCCGCCCTGGAGGGCCCGGGAGGCGACGAGGTTCCCGCCGATCAGCAGGACGCCGGTCACCAGGAGCTTCACCATCGCCCGGCTCGGGCCGGCGGCCGCGCACACGGCGATCACGACGGCCGCGCTCATCGCGGCCGCCGCCCAGGTCAGGCCGCGTGCCGTGGGTGGGGCCGCCGCGAGTTCGTCGGCGAGCAGCCGGGCGAAGACCAGGGTGCCGACCGGCCCGAGGAGCGCGAGGAGCAGGGCCAGGTCCACGTAGGAAGGGCGGTCGTAGCCCTGGGCGAGCAGGAGCAGGCTCGGGCACGCCACGGCGGTGGTGAGGTTCTGCGCGACCATCCGCCGGGACAGCGGGCCGCTCACCACTCCCCACAGAGCCGCCGTCAGGCCCGCCCCGAGCAGGATCGTCGCGGCCAGGATCCAGCCGTTCAACGTCCCGTCACCGCCCGCCGGCCCGCCCGCGCGGCGATCGCCCCGACGGCTGCGGCGCCCGCGCCGACCAGGACCTCCAGGGCGTCGACCGCGCTGACGAGAACGAGCCACAGCAGACCGAACACGGCCCACCAGGCCGCCAGTTCGGCGGTGGCGGCAAGGGCCGTACGCCGGGTCATGGCCCATCTCCTCTCGACGCCCCTGGCATCCAAACACCGGCGTCACCAGGGGGCGCGGCGGCGCGCAGGCCCATGCGGGGGAACGGGCTACGTGTTGGGCCGGGCGGCGCTGATGTCGCCGAGCGCGGACTTCTCGTCCCGCTCCATCGCCATGTCTCCCAGCGAGACGATGCCGACGGGCTCGTCCTCGGCGCCGACGACGGGCAGCCGCCGGACGGAGTGCTCGCGCATCAGCGCGACCGCTCGGTCGAGGGTGTCGTCCGGGGAGACGGTGACGAGATCATCGCTGCAGGCCCGGGCGACGGTCGTGTTCTCCGGGTCCTCGCCGTCCGCCAAGGACCGGACCACCAGGTCACGGTCGCTCACCAGGGCGCGCAACCGCCCCTCCTCCGTGACCAGTACGGCGCCGACGTCCCGGTCCCGCATCAGCCGCGCCACGGCGCTGACGGACGCCTGCGGTTCCACGGTGACGAGAACGCCGGTCATGATGTCCTGCACCTGCTGGGCCATGACGGCCCCCTTTCCGCTGTCCGACTGTGCCTTTCGGCAGCCGGGTACCCGAGCGCGGGATTCCTCACCTCGTCCGAGGCCACCGGACGCCGGGTGTCCGGCCGGCCGCTTCGGGCGGAGGATCCTCTGTCTTCGAGCGGAGGATCCTCGGTTCTTGAGCGGAGGGCCCTCGGTCTTTCACGGGAGGCATCGGGGGTACCCGCTGAGCGGAAGGAGCCCCCATGTCACAAGTCGTCGTCATCACAGGGGCGAGCGCCGGCATCGGACGCGCGACCGCCCGGCTCTACGCGCGGCGCGGCGCGAGCGTCGCCCTGATCGCACGAGGCCGGGAGGGATTGGAGGCAGCGGCGGCGGAGGTGGCGGAACTGGGTGGCCGCCCGTTCGTCCAGGAGGCCGACATGGCCGACGTCGAGCAGGTCGAGGAGGCGGCCGAGGCGACGGAGAAGGTCCTCGGGCCCATCGACGTCTGGATCAACTGCGCCTTCACCGGTGTGCTCGCGCCCTTCGACGAGATCACCCCGGAGGAGTACCGACGCGTCACCGACGTCACCTACCTCGGCTTCGTCAACGGCACGAGGGCGGCGCTCGCCCGTATGCTCCCGCGCGACCACGGCACGATCGTGCAGGTCGGCTCCGCACTCGGCGAGCGTGCCATTCCGCTGCAGTCGGCCTACTGCGGCGCGAAGCACGCCATCAACGGCTTCACGTCGTCCCTGCGCGTCGAACTGCTGCACCGGGGCAGCGCCGTGCGTCTCACGATCGTCCAGATGCCGGCGGTCAACACCCCGCAGTTCTCCTGGGTCCGCTCACGGCTCCCGCGCCACCCGCAGCCGGTCCCGCCGATCTACCAGCCCGAGGTCGCCGCGCGCGGCGTCCTGCACGCCGCCGACCACCCCGAGCGCAAGCAGTACTACGTCGCCGCCGGCACGGTCGCCACGATCTGGGCCAACCGTCTGGCCCCGGCCCTCCTCGACCGCTACCTGGCCCGCACCGGTTTCGCCGCCCAGCAGACCGATGCCCCCGCCTCGACCGAACCGGACAACCTCTTCACCCCCGCCGACGAACTCCCCGCCACCGACCACGGAGCCCACGGCGCGTTCGACGACCGCGCACACGCCCGCTCCTGGCAGGCGGCGCTCGCCCGCCACCCCGCAGCGGCCGCCGCCACCGCGCTGGGCCTGGCGGCCACGGCGACGGTCCTGCGACGACGTCGCGCGCCCGTCCGTGGCACGTCCTGCTGACCGGACCCGGTCGCGACGGCTCAGCGGCTCAGCGGCTCATCCTGAACGCATCCGCGACAGCCGTGCGCGGACATGCCCGGGCGGGGGCCTGACCCACTGTCATGGATCAGACCCCCGCCCGGTTCTCCGAGGGGCAAACGGCCCGGCGGCCCCGGCATCGGCATGGCATCGCTCTGCGGCCAAGTCGGCACGGCTCGCCGGACACCGGTGCACTGCCGTCAGCGGGACCCATGGGCCCTATGGCACGGCCCGTCCTCCACCGGAGGGTCTCGCTCTGGGCCGCCGGTCCGCTCCCGCCGGCTGATCCCGTCGGTCAGCCTCCGTCGACATGCGGACGGCCGGCCGACCTCTGCAACAGGCGACCGCGGTTCCACACGGCCCACTGCTCATCCGGGATCCCCAAGTCCCACGCCGAGATCGTCACGGCACGGGACGTGGCGAGCTCCCCGTTCCACGCCACAGGCTAGAAGGCCTTGTTGCCGCAGCCCATCTCCGAACCGAGGTGGGTGGGTGCCTGCCCACCCGCGATGCCCTCACCGTTCAGAGCGTTGCCCAACGCGCCGTTCAGCACGCCCACCTGGCCGAGTACGTCGACGTTCAGGTCGTGCGACTTGCAGTTGGAGCTCTGAAGGACGCTGACCTTGTCCCCGCCCTTGCCGCCGTGTCCATCGAGGCCCTGAGCGGTGGCCGTTCCGGCGCTGATGAGTCCGACACTACCGAGGGCGACGACCAGGACGGCGGCCTTCCGAAGCTTGTGCATGTCATCTCCGATGGAGTGAGTGGGTGCGATCCGTGACAGATCGACTTCGTACAGTGAGAAAAGATTAATGGTAAAAGTCCCAATATATTCCCAGGCGCGCCGGGGCGCGCGGGCTGGCCTCGGAAGCGCGGCCATTCGCGCGACAACTCCCCGGGCGCCAAGACTTTCTGAGTCTGCGTCACTCGTACGTCGTCCGCCGCCCGTCCGCGTTCGGCGCCTGCGCCCTATTGTCTGAGGGCCCGTCACTCCCCCAGCGTCCGACAGCAAGGAGCGCCACGCCGTGAACGTCGAGGTTCCGCAGGAGATACGCGACACCGCCGCCCGGTTCGGGAGCGGCGCTCCCTACGCCCTGAAGGTCATCGCCGGACAACTGGCGCATGACCCGGACATGGGCCGACCCTCGGGGTTACCCGGCATCCTCACGGTGAGGGTCGACGGCGACCTGTTCGAGGACTGCCCCGACCTGGCCATCGGCTACATCCGCGAGCCCGACCGGATCCGGATCCGGTATCTGAACCGGGCTCGCTCGGCCGAGCCCGCCACTGACGCCCAGGGGCCGGACGACCAGGGGCCGGACGACCAGGGGCCGGACGACCAGGGGCCGGACGACCAGGGGCCGGACGGCCAGGGTTCAGGGCAGCCTGCCGATCCTGCCAGCGACGCGATCACCGTCCGGGAGATCGCCGACGCCTGGCATCGCATCACCGCCTGGCTCCGGCGCAACGCCCCCGATTCGCATGCCGCGCTCCGTGCGGGCGCAGGCTCGGCCGCCCTGGCCGCTCTGGAAGCCGACCTGGGCACTCCGCTGCCCCTCGAGCTCCGCGTCCTGTGGTCGCTGACCGCGGGTGACGACGGGGTCGACGGCGGGGGGTGCCTTCCGGGCAACCAGGCTCTGATGCGTCTGGACGATGTCGCCACCGTCCACCGGCGGTGGATGGGCTTCCAGGCCCACGAGGACACCCTCAATGCCCGCCGCCCCGAGGACGAGCGGATCACCGCGTGGAAGGCGACCTGGATCCCGTTTGTCGCCCGCGGCCCGGCTGACAGCGTCTCAGGCCTGTACCTCGACGCCGCGACCGGCTACCTGGGCCGCTGGTCCCGCTTCAACGACGACCCCGTCGAAGAACTCGACACACTGGTCACCTACCTGGAAGAGGCCGCCGACATGCTCGAAGCCCCGGCCCTCGCGACACGGGACAGCCCCGGCCTGGTCGACGGGGCGCTGGTGTGGCTCAGCGGAGTCGACCCCGCGCGGGAGGGCCGGTGGCAGCCCCTCGCGCAGGATCGTAGGTGAGCGTCCAGGATCAGGGGCCGTCAGCCCTTGGCGGCCGCGCCGACCCGAGAGACAGTGGAGACAGGAGCGGCACCGATCCCCCGCGGTGTCGCTCCGTACACACCCCCACGTCCCTTCGTCAGGCCGCGCCCACGGCGACGACCTCGTCGTGCCGCTCCTCGCCGAGCACGACCTTGAGCGCGCCGGTGTCGGCGGCGTGGGCGAAGACGTCGTACGCCTCCTCCATCTGGTTCAGCGGGAAGGTGTGGGTGACCAGCCGGGCGGTGGGCAGGCGGCCGGCGGCCGTCATACGCAGCAGGGTCGGGATCGAGTAGGTGTCGACCAGGCCGGTGGTGATGGTGACGTCCCTGCTCCACAGGTCCTCGAGGTGCAGGGTCGCGGGGGCGCCGTGCACACCGACGTTGGCGACGTGCCCGCCGGGCCGGACCGTGCGGGTGCACAGCTCGAAGCTCTCCGGGGCCCCGACCGCCTCGATGGCGACGTCCGCGCCGAGTCCGTCGGTGAGGTCGGCGACCAGCTCTTCCGGTGCCTCCGCGGCCTCGACCACCGCGTCGGCGCCCAGCTGCCGGGCGGCCTCCAGCCGGGCGGGAGCCAGGTCGACGGCGACGATCCGTTCGGGAGAGAACAGCCGGGCCGTGGCGACGGCCGCCAGTCCGACGGGACCGGCGCCGACGATCACGACGGTGTCGCCGGGACGGACATGCCCGTTGAGCACGCCGACCTCGTAGGCGGTGGGGAGGATGTCGGCCAGCAGGACGGCGTCCGCGCTGTGCAGGGCGCCCGGCAGGGGGTGCACGGACAGGTCCGCGCAGGGCACCCGGACGTACTCCGCCTGCGTGCCGTCGATCAGATGGCCGAGGATCCAGCCGCCACCGCCCCGGCACTGGCCGTACGTCCCCTGACGGCAGTACGCGCACCGCCCGCACGCGGTGATGCAGGAGACCAGCACCCGGTCCCCCGGCCGCACGGTCCGCACGTCGCCGCCGACCTCGACGATCTCGCCGACCGCCTCGTGGCCCAGCACGGTGCCGGTGCGCACCTCGGGCACGTCGCCCTTGAGGATCTGCAGGTCCGTCCCGCAGATGGTGACGACATCGACGCGCACGACCGCATCGGTGGGTTCCTTGACGGCCGGGTCCGGAACCTCTTCCCAGGCGGACCGGCCCGGGCCGTGGAACACATAGCCCTTCATGACGTTCCTCACCTCACTCGATGAGCTGCGGAGCCCGGCCCGGCGGCGCGGCCCCTCGCCAGTACGAGCCTGGCGCGGCCCCGCGCCGGAATCGCCCCGCACATCCAGCTTGACCTGACTGCCGCCGAGCCGGCAGGTACGACGGGCGGCGACGTCCTCGTAGGCTGAACCCCGCACGCGACGGACGGGAGGCTGCGGTGGCCGGGACCACGACGGTGGCCGAGGTGATGGCCGAGCTGGCCGCGCTCGAGGACCCGAAGGCACGCGCGGTGAACGAGAGACACGGTGACGATCACGGTGTGAACCTCGGCAAGCTGCGCGCCATCGCGAAGCGGCTGAAGACGCAGCAGGAACTCGCGTGCCGGCTCTGGGAGACGGGTGACACCGCGGCCAGGCTGCTGGCGCTGCTGATCTGCCGCCCGAAGGCGTTCGGGCGTGCCGAGCTGGACGCCATGCTGCGCGAGGCGCGCACGCCCAAGGTGCACGACTGGCTCGTGAACTACGTCGTGAAGAAGAGTCCGCACGCCGAGGAACTGCGCCTGGCCTGGTCCGCCGATCCGGACCCGGTGGTCGCGAGCGCCGGCTGGGCGCTGACCACCGAACGCGTGGCGAAGAAGCCCGAGGGCCTCGACCTCGCGGGGCTGCTCGATGTGATCGAGGCGGAGATGAAGGACGCCCCGGATCGCCTGCAGTGGGCCATGAACCACTGCCTGGCCCAGATCGGCATCGAGCATGCCGAGCACCGCGACCGTGCCGTCGACATCGGGGAGCGCCTGCAGGTCCTCAAGGACTACCCGACCTCACCGGGCTGCACGTCCCCGTTCGCGCCCGTCTGGATCTCCGAGATGGTGCGCCGGCAGCAGGGCGGGACAGTGGCCTGATCGGCCGACGCGGCCGCACGGGGACGAGCGGCCACGCGTCGGGCAGCGACCCCGTGAGGTGCTCCCACGCCCTGTGCTGCACCTGTTCACCTGTTCACCTGTTCACCGACGATGCCGAACTCCGTGATGACCGCGCCGCAGCACCCGTCCAATAGCTGCTGATTATGCTGGACCAGCAGGATCCCCACCGTAGGCACAGGGAGACAGGCCCGGCAGGGGACATCAGTGAATGCAGCGATAAGGCATGGCTATGAGCGATCGCCTGAATCCCGAAGGACTCCGCTACGCGCAGGCGGTCGCCGAGACCAAGTCGTTCAGCGCGGCCGCCCGCGCTTACGGAGTCACCCAGCCCGCGCTGTCGAACGGCATCGCCAAGCTGGAGGAGCGCCTCGGCGCCAAGCTCTTCGACCGATCGCCGCGCGGCGTGACCCAGACCGCCTTCGGCGCCCGGATCCTGCCGTTGATCGAGCGCGCGCTGGACGCGCTGGACGCCGTCGCGGCGGAGGCCAGGCGGCTGACCGAACCGGGCGAGCAGAAGATCCGCATGGGCCTCTCGCCGCTGATCGGCTCGCGCCTGGTCGCCCGGGCCTTCAGCATGGTCCAGGACCTTCCCACGCCACGCGACCTCGTGCTGCGTGAGGCGAACATGCAGGACCTGCGCGAATGCCTGCTGGCCGGCCGACTCGACATCATCCTGATCCCGGCCGTGGCCGCCATGCCACGCTTCGAGCACCGGGTCATCGACGTCGAGCCCATCGTCGTCGTCACCCCCGATTCCGCGGAGGCGGCTCCGCTCGAACTCCAGGACGCGGGCAAGGAGCAGTTCATCCTCGTCCCCGACACCTGCGGCCTGACCACCTTCACCACCCAACTCTTCCAGGCCAACGACATGATCCTGCACGCGTATCCGGGAGAGGCCGCCGGCTACCAGGTCCTGGAGGACTGGACGAAGCTGGGCCTGGGCTCGGCCATGGTTCCGCGCTCCAAGCTCACCTCGCCCGACGTCCCCCACCGGCCGCTGATGAACGAGGGCCGGGAGGTACAGATCTCCTTCGAAGCGGTCTGGAGCGCCGACGCCCCGCTCGCCGCGGATCTGCTCCGCCTCGCCGACAGCCTCGCGGCCGCCCGGCGTCAGACCGCGCGTTGACGATGTCGACGCACCCGGAGGTGAGGCGTCGACGAGGACGTGGGAGTCGGTCACCTGCGGGTACTCGGTGGCTGCAAGGCGGTGAGGAGCACCGCCGCACCAGCTATGGAGGGATGATCCCCATGACCCGACATGTCCGCGACGTCATGACGACCGACCTGGCGACCGTCGAACCGCAGACCCCTGTGACGGCGGTGGCCCGGATGATGCGAGACGAGGACATCGGCGCCGTTCTGGTCACCGAGGGCGATGAACTACGCGGACTGGTCAGTGACCGTGACCTCGTGGTTCGCGCGGTGGCCGAGGGCGGCGACCTGGCCCGGACGACCGTGGCCAACGCATGCAGCGAGGACCTGGTCACCGTCGGGCCCGACGACGACCTGGCCCGTGCGGTGCACGTGATGCGTGAGCATTCCGTGCGGCGTGTACCGGTCGTCGACGAAGGACATCACGCGGTGGGCATCGTCTCCATCGGCGACCTGGCCATCGAGCGTGATCCCGATTCGGCTCTCGGTGACATCAGCGCCGCGGAGCCCAACCGGTGAACCAACCTGACAATGTGCTCGGTCAGCCGGACCGGCCTACGCCTGGACGTGCCACCAGGTGAGGCGGAGGTCCGGCTGACGCTCGCATGCGGTCCGGGCCGGGCGGTGCCCAGCCCGCTACGTGTGCTCAGCCGAGCGGAAGCGCGTCCATGTAGCTGTTCGAGGGGCGCTCCACCTCGTTCACGGTACGGACGTCGAGGGCGACCTCCGCGGAGCTCGTACCCAGGGTGCCGCCGGGGTGCCAGACACCCGTCACCGACACCCAGGTGTCCGCCTTCGGCGCCGCGACTCCGTACACCCGCACCTTCACCGACTGGACGTCCGCGGCACAGCAGCTGATCAGCAATCGGGTCAGATACCAGCTGCCGTCCTCCCCGGCGGGCGTGACAAAGCCCGTCATCTCCACGGTCCTCCCCTCGATCGCCCGGGTACGGTCCTGCTGCACGCGCCGGGTGAAATCGCCCAGGGTGATCGGGAGGGGCGAGGTCGCGGGCAAGGGATCGAAGTCCTCGTCCCGCGCGTCCTGCGTTTCCGTGTCGACAACCCTGGGCTCTTCCCGGGCCGCCGTGTACGCGCCGAGCGCCGGCGGGGCGTAGAAGAGGAGGCTCAGGGCGGGAAGGAAGAGCAACCAGGCGACGCGGGGCGGCGGGTGGGCTTCGTGGTGCCCGGGCGGTGTGTCGGCTTCGTGGTGTCGGGACGGCTTGTCGGCTTCTTGCTGTGGGGGCGGCTGGTGCGCTTCGTGGTGTCGTTTGCTCCGGCTCCGGTACGCAGCCCTGGCCTCCGCCAGCCCCAGCGCCAGCAGGACGACTCCGGAGGCGATCAGCAGCGGACGCATTCCCGGCTTCACGTACCGCAGGAACAGGTCGGTGAAGAGGGACGCCTGCAGCAGGCCGAGGCCGCTGAGGACGAGCAGGACCATCTGTACGGGCCGTTTCACAGCAGCACTCCTCCGATCAGCACGCTGCACACGATCGCCACCACTGCCGTCGCGGCGGAGAAGCGCACCGCGAACGCCCGCCCGAACGTGCCCGCCTGCAGGGCGATCAGCTTCACGTCGACCATCGGGCCGACCACCATGAACGTCAGCCGCGCGACCGGCGAGAAGCCGGACAGCGACGCCGCCACGAACGCGTCCGCCTCCGAGCAGACCGCGAGGAGAATGGCCAGCGCGGCCAGGAAGAGCACCGACATCCACGCGGAGTCGGCGAACGTGGCGACGACCGAGGGCGGCACAGCGACGTTGAAAGTGGCCGCCGCGAGCGCGCCCACCACGAGGAAGCCGCCGGCGTGGAGGAAGTCGTGCTGGAAGCCGCTGCGGAACTCGGCCCAGCGGCTGCGCCCCGGCTGGTGCCCGGTGTGCCGTACGGCCGGCCGCAGCCACTCCTCCTTGCCCAGCCAGAGCCACAACCAGCCCATCGCGGCGGCGGCCAGGAGAGAGGCCAGCAGCCGGGCCAGCACCATCTCGGGTCGGCCGGGGAAGGCGACAGCCGTGGCGGTCAGCACGATCGGGTTGACGGCCGGGGCCGACAGCAGGAACGCGAAGGCGGCGGCGGGCGTGACCCCGCGTCCGATCAGGCTGTTCGCAACCGGCACGGACGCGCACTCACAGCCCGGCAGCACCACCCCCGCGGCCCCGGCGACCGGCACCGCCAGCGCCGGCCGCTTCGGCAGCAGCCGGGTGAACACCGACGCCGGCACGAAGGCGTTGATGGCCCCGGACATCGCCGTGCCCAGCAGCAGGAACGGCACCGCCTGCACGACCACCGAGAGCGCGACCGTCCGCCAGGCCTGTATCGCAGGCAACTCCGCCGACCGCCCCACGAGGTAGAGCACCGCACCGGGCACAACGGCGGCACCCAGCAGCAGGAGCGGCCAGTGCCGCGGCCAGCCGGGGCCCGCCCGCACGATGGGCGCCTCAGCCTCTCGGACCCGTTCCTGTGTCTCCCGCATCCCCGCCCCGACGCATCACATGTTGTTCACAAGTTCGGATCAACATATCGGTCCCGAGTGCAGGTCCCCACATCGCAGGCCGAGGTCGGCCGACCACTGCTGCCCGGCCTCTGCCGACGAGGCCGGGCAGCGTTCCGTGCGGGTGCGGCCCGGATGACCGAGCGGCTTCCGCGCATTCCTTGTCCCGGTCGGCGCCCGCCGTGACCTGCTCGGCCGAGCGGTGCTTGCCGGTGGCCTCGCGGCCGGGCAGGACCGCGATGACGATCATGGTGCCGGCGGCCATGATGATCGCGCCGATGAGGCTGGTCTGGGCGATGGCGTGGGCGAAGGACTCGTGGACCGCGTCCACCAGAGCCTGGGCCTGCCGGGCAACGCCGTTCGGGTTCTTCGCGACCTGCTCGGCGACCGCGAGGCCGCCGCCCATCGAGTCCTTGGCGGTGTCCATCCATCGCGGTGCCCGGGAGAAGGCCGCCGACCAGGTCGGCCAGCTTGTCCTTTTGTCCTTGTAGGACGTGGCGAGGAGCGAGCCGAGGATGGCGAAACCCAGGGAGGCGCCGAGTTCCAGTGCGGTGCCGTTGGCGCCGCCGCCGACGCCCAGTTCGGACTCGGGGCCTGCCGTGGCCGTCGAGGGCGTACTCCTCGCTGGTGGTCCCGTGGGAGGACGCGGCCACCCGCGCCGAGGAACTCCTCTGCACGCCGGTGCCGTTCGACCAGCCCCTGTGGGTCGTCTCCTCTGGTACACCACCACGCACTGGATGATGTGGAACCTGGTCGCCTCGACCCTGCTGACCGGCGCGACGACGTGTACGTACGACGGCAGCCCGGCGCCCTTCGCCAAGCTCGACGTCCTGTGGGAACTGGCCGCCCGCCACCGGGTCACCGTCTTCGGTACCAGCCCCCAGTACCTGCTGGGCACGGCCAACTTCGGCATCGACCCCTCCGGGCACGACCTGTCGTCGATCCGCGTGGTCGGCTGCACCGGCTCGGCCCTGCCGGCCTCCGCCCACCCCTGGGTCCGCGACCATGTGGGGGAACGGGTGCTCCTGGCCTCCATCAGCGTGAGCTGGTCGTCAACCGCCCCATGCCGTCGATGCCGCTGTAATTCGTGAACGACCCCGACGGCACCCGCTACCGCGACGCCTACTTCTCCTCCTACCCGGGCATCTGGCGGCACGGTGACTGGATCACCCTCACGGGGCATGGCTCGGTGATCGTCCACGGCCGCTCCGACAGCACGCTCAACCGCAACGGCGTCCGCCTGGGCAGCGCCGACATCCACGACGTCGTCGAACGCCTCCCCGAGATCACCGAAGCCCTCGTCATCGGCGCGGAGGAACCCGACGGCGGCTACTGGATGCCGCTCTTCGTGGTCCCGGCCGCGGAAGTGACCCTGGACGACGCCCTGCGCGAGAGGATCAAGGAGGCCATCCGCACCGGGGCCTCCCCCCGTCCGGGTCGTCAACCCCGCCGCCGTAGACAACCCGGACCTCATCGACTACTTCGCACGCCTGGGATCCGAGCGCCGCTGCCGCAGGACCGCCGGGACATGAGAAAGCCGGCCGCGCTGCTGCGCTGCCGCAGCGAGCAGCCGCAGCAGCGCCGGGCTCGGATTCCGTGGCTGAGACAGGCCGGTCGAAGCGCTCACCCTTGGGGCTGACGAAGTGCCCAGTCGCGATCGCCCGGCGTCGGCTCGGTTCGCCAACGAGCCCGTAGGACCCCGTCGTTGTCGGGCATCACAGCAGTGCACAGCGGCACACGTTCGCCCGCATACACGGACAGGAGCGCGGCGGCATGAGCACGGGATATCCGGGCGGTCATCGGGGAACTCGTCCTCGTCGGCGATGGCGCTGCGGATGATGCCCTCGTCGTCCTGCCACACGCCTTCCACGAGGCCATCAGCGGGCAGGGCGCTCAGGACGGCGTCGATGTCGGTGGACAGGGACGGCCAGACGGCGAGACGGGCCCGCGGAGCCAGTCCGACGCGCACGGCGTCGATGGTGTCGTCGGTGAGGTGGTGCCATCGTGAGGCACCTTCGAGATACGTCTCTTCCAGGATTCCTGCACGGCCGGTGACGACTGCCCTGTGCAGGTCGGCCCAGAAGTCGTCATCGCCGGGCCGCTGGACGACCTGCTCCTCCTCGTCCTCGAAGGCGTACGGGGAGGCGTCCAAGCGTACGGGGAACAGTCCGAGCTCCCGGGTGTGGGCCAACGCTTCCTCGCAAGGCCGGCTGCTGCTGATGTAGAGGTACTGGTCCCATCCCACATGGACCGCGAACGTGCCTTCCACCTCCAGCCGGCACCAGGCGCCGTTGTCGCGCAACATGGCGCGCACCAGCTGCAGCCCGATGTCGAGCGGTACTTCCGCCCCGTCGTGAAAACCTGCAGGGCCGGCAGGGAAGAGCCCGTCCAACCCGAAGCCGTCCACCGCAGGCTCCGCACCGAAGTGCACGAAGGACGGGATCTGGGGTTCCCGTACGGCCAGGTGATCGACGCCGGTGTCCCCGGCGAAGGCCGCGACCGCCCGGAGATAGGACGCCTCGACCTCGCCGTGATCGCTGACGGTGTCCTCACTCCCGGTGTAGTGCCCGTGTTCGTCACGGTCGGCGGGGTCGTACTTGGTGACGCAGTAGACGTAGGGGAGCTGCACCGCCCCATCATCCGCCGGCAGCCGAGCCGGTCGCGACCGGGGAGAGAGAGAACAGGCCCGCGCGGGGACCCCTCCCGGCCACCCGCGTATAGAACGGTCCGAAGACCACAGGCCCTACGGCGGGGGCCGGTGACTTCTCCTGCGTCTGACAGGAGTCACGCATGCACGGGGAGGCAGCGAACTGTGACCCGCTCAACCACTCGGCTCGGAGCAGCCGGTCTGGTGACCTTGCTGGCGCTGTCGGTCGGCTGCACGTCGTCCGCGGACGTTTCCTCGCAGGAAGACGCAGCACCGCCGTCCGCTTCCGCACGAGTACCGGTCATCACGACGGCACAGGCCCGGCAGGTCTTCGAGCAGTTCGACCGTGGAAGCGCCGCCGCCGACGCCGCGTTGGACGACTCGGCCGTCCGCAAGGTGCAGGCCGGAGTTCTGCTCAAGGAGTCGCTTGCCGTATACCGGCTCTACCGCGAGGCGAAGATCGGGGGCAGCGCCACTCACTTCACGAAGCCCCGATATCTCATCCCGGCGGTCAAGGACCCGAACAGGTATCCGCGGTTCTTCGCCGTGACCAGCAAAAAGGAGGGGGAGGAGGACGACCGCAGCTCGGTGATCTTCTACTTCGTCCAGCCGGAGGCGGACGCGCCGTGGAAGGCCACCGCGGACACCTTCGCAGTGACCGAACCCGTCAAGGAGTCCGCAGCCTCGGAAGCATCACCGACTCCTGCACCAGCCGAGAGCGAAGAGGGCCTCGTGTCTGTGGAACCGAAGCAACTCCCCGACGTACACCGCGACGCCTCGGGAGCAGTACGGCTCTCACCGGCCGAGGCGTCAGACCGCTCGGCATGCAACGATTTCGCCGACTACCTCAGCTTCACACTGCCGCACGGACGCCCGGTCGATGCCCGCTTCACGGCAGGCGGGTTCACGAGCGGCGTCGTCCGGCACTACAACGCATGGGCGAGCGACAGCCTCACCCGGCGCTTCAGCACCAGGACAACAGGCACACCACTCCCCGTCTTCCGCCTCGTCACGGGAAGTTCCCTCGTCGCGTGCCAGTTCGTCCAGGAGTACCACGCGGAGGGAAGGACGCCGTCGGACACGATGCAGTTCGACGAAGGCTCGGACATCGACGCGCTACTCGGCGGTGGAGGCGAGAGCTGGCGCAAGGTTGACGTGGTGTACAGCATGACCGCGCTGATCGAGGTACCCCCGGCCAAGTCGGCCGCCGCCACAGTCCTCGCCTGCGACTGCTACGACCCTCAGCCGCTCTCAGCGACCGGCGTCCGCCCCGGCTGACACGCTGCGGCGACACTCCGGCGTTCCGGACGGTGTTGCCCCGATTGCACTCCAGAGGCCTTACGGCGTGCGGCTCGCGACTGGTTCTCACCGGTGATGCGTCATGCGGTTTTCCTAGGGCGAGCCCGCCCAGGCGGTCAGTGATGCAGCGTGTGGTCCTGACGATGCCGCCCTGTGGGGAGGCGGGCGCTGCTCCCGGGCCGCCCGACCCTCCGTACGAAGAGTCGGGCGGTACTTTCCGGCAGAGGGCGGCCGGTCACCGGTCCGCCCTTCTGCGTGGGACGGCGTCAGAAGCCCACGGCGCCCCAGGAGTGAGCGGTGTAGTCACCCGGCCCGAATTCCCAGCCGGCCATGACGCTGTTGAGGTAGTGGTCGTTGGTGTAGAGGCCCTTGTTGAGGCCGTAGTTGAAGAACGGGGTGAGGCTGCCGGACCACCAGCCGGACCTGCTCCTGTCCAGGAAGCTGAGGGTGTGGTCGCCGTTCGGCCAGTGGTAGTCGTAGATGTCCCAGCTGCGACCGGCCAGGCTGACGTTGGTCACGGTCGGGATGGCGTTGCCGTTCCCGTCGTAGCGGTCTGCCAACGGCTGGGTGTTGGACCAGTTGAGCCAGATCATCAGCTCGGTCTTGGAGTTGCGGTTGTTCGGCTCGGGGTAGGGGTCGATGAAGATGTCGTACGTGGCGTTGTAGCGCGAGCCGGACTTCGGCCACGCCGACTGGCTGAACCACGTGTTGTTGTTGGGGTTTACGGCGCCGATCTTCTTGGGGAGTGTGGTCACCGGGGACGACCAGCCCCAGTCCTTGCCGTTGACCATGGCGACGAAGCCGGTGCCGGTCGGGGAGTTCACACCCCAGGAGTTGTCGTTGGCGTACCACGTCGAGGCGTTGCCGCCGGTCGAGTAGTGCTTGAACCAGTACGTCTGTGACGCTGCCAGTGCCGAGTTCGGCAGGGTGAAGACGAGAGCCAGAGCCGCGAGAAGCGCGGCCCAGCCGATACGGAATTTCATCAGCCCTCCGGAATGTGTGCTGAGTGGGGGGATCACACAGGAGAGGAGAGGTCGGTCGTCCTGCCTTGACGGCAGGGCTACGTCCGTCTCCCCTTCGGGACGGCGGGTGCGGATCGCGGTGACCGGGAGTCAGACCTCACTCGGGTCGCCGTAGATGACTCCGCGTCCGTTGGTCCCGAAGTAGACGCGGCCGTGGACCCGGGGGTCTCCGGTCATGGTGTTGCCGGTCCAGGCGTACTGGTGGCGGTCGTCATTGATGCGGGTCCAGGTCCGGCCCGCGTCGTCGGAACGGAAGATGCCGCGCACGCCGTGGATCTTGGAGCTGGTGTAGACGGCGGGGTACGTGGCGCCGGGCGCGGCCTTGCCGAATCCGACGACGTCGCCCTCGTCCACCGCCTCGAACCTGGTGAAGGACGTTCCGGAGTCGGTCGACCGCCACAGCCCGTACGGCGTGGGGGTGGTGGGCTTGTCGGTGCCGCCGGCCAGCCAGATGTCGCCCTCGTGGCCCGGTACCGGCTTGAACCGGACGTTCCCCGCGGTGGGCAGACCGGTCGCCGCCGTGGCCTCGAAGCTCTGGCCGCCGTCCGTGCTGAGGTAGAAGACGCCGGAGTCGTAGGCGTAGAACTTCGCCGGGTTCACCCGGTCGGAGCGTACGGCGGCCCCGGCCGGCAGCCCCTTCGACGCCGTCCAGGTCGCTCCGTGGTCGTCGGACCAGCTGACCGGCGCACCGGCCGGGGACCAGACGATCCGTCTGCCGTCGGCGCTGATGGCGACGGCCTGGTCCTCGACTCCGGGCCCGGTGACACCGGCCGGCTCACTGCGCGACGGCGTCCAGGTGTCGCCGCTGTCGGTGGAGACGGCGAAGTGCTGCGTCCAACCGCTGGTGGGGTGGCCGACCCGCACGATGGTGTGGGGCGCCAGCTCCGCGTAGTCCAGGGCCGGGGTGCCGCCGAAGGTCGGGCTGTCGTACATCTTCGGCGCCTTGCGGAAATCCTTGTGCCGGAAGCCGCCGACATCGCCCACGCCGGAGAAGAGGTGCGCCGCGCCCACGGGCGGGCTGATCACGCACATGACGGCGGTTTCCTCCAGCCCCTGGGCCCGCACGGACAGGTGCACCGTGCCGCCGCTGTCCCAGTCGGTCAGGTTGTCCGCGCCGTAGATCGTCGCTCCGGTTCCGTACATGAAGTGGTCGGAATCGAAGGGGTCGATCTGGACGGACTCCATCATCCAGCCCAGCTTGGGGGCCATCTCGGGCAACGACGGCGAGGCGTTCCAGGTCAGCCAGGGGGCGGCGGAGATGTCGATGTCGTAGCGCAGGGTGCGCTCGGAGTTCGGGCCCAGGTCCCACGCGCGGGTCCAGCTCGCGCCGCCGTCGGTGGAACGGAAGAGGATGCAGTCGGGGTACCACTTGACCTGGGTGGACACCATCAGGATGTTCGGGTTCTGCCGGTCGATGGTCAGTCCGCTGTAGCCGTACTGGTTGTCGTCGCTGGTGGACGGGACCGGGCTGATGCGGGTCCAGGTGACGGTGGCGGTGTCCAGCTTCCACACGTCGCCCTTGGAGCCGTCGTAGGGGCCGGCGGTGTTGCTGGTCGCCAGATACAGGCAGCCGCCGACGTGGTCGAAGACCGCGTGGTGCGGGATGAAGCCGGTGGGCTGCCCGGGGACGCGTTCCCAGGTCGCTCCCGCGTCGGTCGACCGGTAGAGGATGTTGTCCTTGTCGGCGACCGTGACATAGATGGTCCGGGTGGCCTTCCCCGCTCTGCCGGTGCGCTTGTCGAAGACGACTTGCAGCACGCCCAGGTTGTCGCCGTTGTAGCCGTCGGGGTCGGAAGGGTCGATGACGAAGTTGCCCGCGTTGGGGAAGCTCGTCACCTTCGCGAACGTCTTGCCGTGGTCGGTGCTGCGCCACAGCCCGTGGCCCCCGCGCACTCCCAGGTAGAGGATCCTGTTGCGGTTGGGGTCGATCACCAGCCGCTCGCCGATGCCCCGGCCGGGCATGTTGCCGCCCAGCCGGAACGGCAGCGGGGTGGTCTTCCAGGTGCGGCCGCGGTCGGTCGAGCGCAGGATCGCCGCCATGCTCGGGTCCCATTCGGGCATGGTGTAGGTGCCCGCCGCCAGGTAGACGCGGTCGGGGTCGACCTCGTCGGTGGCGATGCTGATGATGCCGGTGTGTCCGTACTCGTCCCAGCCGATCCAGTCGGTGAGGGGAATCCACCGCCGGGACGCCGTGTCGAGGCGGTAGGCGCCGCCGATGTCGGTACGGGCGTACACCAGTCCGGGTTCGCGCTGGTTGAAGACGATGCCCGTGACGAAGCCGCCGCCGACTATTTCCGCGTTGCGGAAGGTGTAGGGCGTGCGTCTGACCTTCCCGGCCGCGCGGGTGGTCGCGACGGAGGCAGTGGAGGGGGCGAGCACGGGGAGTGCGGCCGCGGCCGTCCCGGCGGCCAGCAGCCCTCGGCGGGAGAGGTGCGGGGCATGGGTCATGACGGGTCCTTGCCTTTCGGGTGCGCGGGAAAAGTCAGGTAACCCGGCTCCGTGACCGCTCCGTTGGGGAGTCCGACGGACGCGATGTCCGGATTGCCGACCGGGCTGGGCCGTGGGCGGGCAGCGCGGCGGTCAGGTCTTTTCGTGCTGCTCAGGACAGCTCGGCCGTTCGTCTCGAGGCTCATGCCGTTTGCCGCCCTTCGTTTTCGAGAGATCCGACCGGCGGCCGGCCGACGCTGAGTCGTCCGAGGGTGAGTCCGCACTGGCGGTGAAAGCGGCGTCGATGCGCTTCGACGTTTCGGTGAGACTAAGACCGTGTTTCCGGGCGCGACAACGGGCCGTCCAGGTCACTTTTCGATAACAGGCGCGGCCAAGGGTGATTGACCGCTCCGGCCTCCATACGGCTTTGATCGAGGTGAACCGGCCTCTGGGCGCACTCTCGGAGAGGAACGTCAGCGCTCGAAGAACGGCTTGCTGCGGCTGGACGACCTGTGATGGACACGGGGCTCAGCTCGAGACAGAAATCGAAGCGCTTCGATACCCCCACAGGGAAATCACGGAAAGCCGTACGCCGCCCCCGCCCGGGTGGAGATCGGTGGGATGCGGTGAAGCCCGGCGGGACAAGGTGACAACCGGTCCGACAAACCGGTCTGACACGGTGACGGCCGGACGCGGGTGCAACGGTCTGCCGCTGCCGCATTCCATGCCTTCCGAGCATTGACGCACGCGGTCCGCGTGAACCTATCCTCTGCCTGAAGATGGGGCGCCCGCGCTCCGGCCGCGTCGTCGTACCGCCGTACGGCGTGGGGAATCGGGGGCCTCCACCACGCCGTCCGGTCGGCGTACTTGCGGCACGCACTACGAGACGTGGCGCGCCGCCGACGTAGCGGAGGAGGGCCGGGGCGGGTATGCGACAGATCGCGCGCCATGACGTCGTCTTCGTCGCCGGCACCGCTGGAGAGCACGAACTGACGTGGTCGCAGAAGGCCCATGAACGCGAGGGATGCCACCCCCGTCTGCACGGACCCCGCAACAGGAACGTACGGATGGGGCGGGCACTCGACGGCACGCCCGACATGGCCGCGGTGTTGCACGCCTTCGCCGTGGTCATGGCCCACTTCGAGGCGCTGCGCACGCTGTATCCACCTGACGCGGACGGGCACCCGCGCGCGGTCGTCGTGGCCTCCGGGGTGCTCCAGGTCGACGAGTACGCCTGCGACGCCCCGGCGACCTACGACGAGCTGAGCGCCTTCACCTTCCGGCTGGCCGAGCCCGGATTCGCTCCGGACGACCTGCCGTTGCGGGCCGCCGTCGTCACAGCGGACGGCAGGCCCATCCACATCGCGCTGTCATTGCATCACTTCTCGGCGGACACGACGGCCGCCCGGATCCTGGCCGAACGCATCGCCCGACTGGCCGCCGATCCGCGCACCGACCTCGGTTCGGGGTGGCAGCCGCGGCAGATCGCGAGCTTCGAAGCCAGTCCCTCGGGGCTGCGGCACGCCCATCGTGTCGACACCCATGACCGGGCCATGCTCCGTCAGTCCGTCATGCCCGAACTCCACGCGCCCGCGAGCCGCGACGGGGACGCCGTCTACAACTTCGTATGCCTCGACTCGTCGGCGGTCACGCTCGCGGCAGCCTCTCTGGCGAAGAGATACCGGACATCCGTGGCCGCCGTCCTGCAAGCCGCGTACGCGTGCGCGCTCGCCGAGCACCTCGGCATCGGCAACTGCGTGTTCAACACCGTGATGGCCAATCGGCAGACCACCTTAGCCCGCGAGGCGGTGGCCCATATCGCCGGCAGGGTCCTCGTCCCGGTCGACACGTCCCTCGGCAGCGACCGGTTCCCGGCGCTGTGCCGGGCCGTCGACGCGACGCTCGTCAGGTCCTCCTCCGTCAGCCTGCGGGAGCCCGACCGCTACGCCCGATCCCTGGCCGAGGTCTCCGCCGAACTGGGCCGCTCCGCCCACAACCCGTACGTGGTCAACATCCGCCCCATAGCGCCCCGCACGCTGATCCGAGCTCGCGCGGACAGGGCACAGCAGGACATCGAGCGAGCCATGGAATCGAGCCGTTACAGACGATTCCCCAAACCCGTCGACCCGTACTCCGGAAAGCTCTGCTTCGATGTGTGGGGGATGTCCGAGACGGCCGGAATCAGTCTCGGGACTGATGCGACGTCGTTCGACGCGACGGATCTCGAACAGATACTCCTCTCCTTCGAGAGGCGGCTGGTCGGAGCCGCGATCGGCGGTCACGCCGCACGGAGCGGCTCCTTCACCGACACCTAGAGACGCGGCGGGCTGCGGATGGCCGACGCCGAGTTCCGGCTCGGCCTGGTGGAACCGGGTCGGACCGGAGCCGGGGCACTGCTGCGTTCGCAACCCCGCACTCCGTCAAGGCAGCGCCCCACGGTGTGGGAGTCACCGAGGCGGCAGATCTCGCAAGACGCGACCGGCACATCAAGCAAACCTCTGGGAGTCAGCACCGCTCGCGGGAAGCCCCGTCATGCCTGGCCGTCCGCGGTGGGCTACCAGGCATGACGAGGTTTCAGCACGAGCGTCACCTGAGCGTCAAGAGGCAGAAGGAGCCATCCAGTTGGCGAACCCGAAGGTCAGGAACCCTTGGCCACCGGCTCCAGAATCGCCACGCACTCCACATGATGAGTCATCGGAAACAGATCGAACGCCCGCAACATCCGCACCCGATACCCCCCATCCCGGAAGTACCCCAAATCCCGAGCCAACGCCGCCGGATCGCAAGCCACATAGGCGATCCTCCGCGCCCCCAGCGCCGCCAGATGCGCCACGGTCTTGCGGCCCGCCCCGGCCCGCGGCGGGTCCAGGACGATCAGGTCCACCTCGGTGATTCCCGTACGCGGCAGCACCGCCTCGACCTTGCCCTGCTCGATCCGCACCCGGTCGAAGTCGGCCAGGTTGTGCCGCGCGTCCTCCACCGCCCGCTTGCCGGACTCGATGCCGAGGACCGCGCCCTTCTCGCCGAGCCGGTCGGCGAGGGCGCCCGCGAAGAGGCCCACGCCGCAGTACAGGTCGAGGGCCATCTCGCCCTTGCGTGGCAGCAGGCCCTGCATGACCGCCGTCACCAGCGTGTCCGCTGCCTTCGGATGGACCTGCCAGAAGCCGCCGCTGCCGACCCGGTACGTGCGGCCGTCGGCGCGCTCGCGGACGAAGGGACGGCCGTGCACCCGATGTGTCCCGCCGTCCTTCTCGCCGACCCGCATCACCGACACCGGCCTGTCGAGCTCGACGATCGGCAGGCGGGCGCCCGGTCGGGGCGTCAGGATCACCTGCCGGTCCTGCGACCCCGTCGCCGCGATGGCCTCGACCGACGCCATGCCCGTCCAGTCCCGCTTCTCGATGCCCAGCTCGCTGACACCCTCCGCGGCGATCATGCAGTGATCGATCGGCTCGACCTCGTGCGAGCGGTGCCGGCGCAGTCCCGCATGGCCGTCCGCGTCGACCGCGTACTGCACCCGGGTCCGCCACTGCGGCACCTGCCCGGCCGGCAGCTTGTCGCCCTCGGCCGGCATCACCGTGCCGTCCCACCCGACGTCCTCCGGAGTCAGCCCCGCGAGCCGGTGCAGCTGCTCGGCGATGACCTCGCCCTTCATCCGGCGCTGCGCCCCGGGCTTGGCGTGCTGCCAGTCGCAGCCGCCGCAGCGGCCGGGCCCGGCGAAGGGGCAAGGGGCCTCGATGCGGTCCTTCGAGGCCGACAGGACCTCGACCGCGTCGGCGCGCAGGAAGCGATCGCCCTCCTCACCCTCGGTCACCCGGGCCACGACCCGCTCGCCGGGCAGCGTGTGCCGGACGAACAGCACCTGGCCCGCCTCGGTGCGGGCGATGCAGTGCCCGCCGTGGGCGACGGGGCCGATCTCGACCTCGTACTCCTCCCCCACCAGCGACTTCTTCGGTTCTGCCTGCATGGTGGGGTGACTCCAGATCGAGAAACGGTACGGCGGGAAGGGGTACGGCCTCAGCGGCGGTCTCCGAGGGCCCGACAACAGCCCACCAGTCTACGTGGTTCCGGCAGGGCGCCGGCCCGCGTCAGCGCTGGGCCTCGGCCTCCTTCGCCCGCTCCTCGGCCGGCCCCCGCCGCACCGAACCCGGCGCGTTCCACTCCTGCCGCTTGCGGGCCCTGGCCTTGGCCACCTCGGAGGACTGGAGCTGGTACGGCACCGAGGTCACCATGATGCCCGGCGTGAAGAGGAGCCGGCCCTTCAGGCGCAGGGCACTCTGGTTGTGCAGCAGGTGCTCGTACCAGTGGCCGACCACGTACTCGGGGATGATCACCGACACGGCGTCGCGCGGCGACTCCTTGCGCAGCCCCTTCACGTACTCGATGATCGGCCGCGTGATCTCGCGGTAGGGCGAGTCGAGCACCTTGAGCGGTACGTCGATCCCGCGCCGCTCCCACTCCTCGCGCAGCGCCTTGGTCTCCGCCGGGTCGACGTTGACGCTGAGCGCCTCCAGGGTGTCCGAGCGCAGCAGTTTGGCGTAGGCGAGGGCACGCAGCGCGGGACGGTGGATCTTGGAGACCAGGACGACCGAGTGCACCCGGGACGGCCGTACGCTGTCGTCGCTCGGGCCCTCGGGGGCGGCGAGTTCCTCGGAGACGTGGTCGTAGTGGCGGCGGATCGCCGTCATGGTGGCGTAGAAGATCACCATGCCGAGCAGGGCGACCCAGGCGCCGTGCGTGAACTTGGTGACGAGGACGACGACCAGGACCAGTCCGGTGAAGAAGGCGCCGAAGGTGTTGATCGCGCGGGAGCGGATCATGTGGCGGCGCCTGGCCTGGTCCGTCTCCGTGGTCAGCAGGCGGTTCCAGTGGCGGACCATGCCGGTCTGGCTGAGCGTGAAGGACACGAACACGCCGACGATGTACAGCTGGATCAGCCGGGTCGAGTCGGCGCCGTAGATCCACACCAGCAGCATGGCCGCGCCCGCCAGGAGCACGATGCCGTTGGAGAAGGCGAGCCGGTCGCCGCGGGTGTGCAGCTGGCGGGGCAGATAGCGGTCCTGCGCGAGGATCGAGCCGAGCACCGGGAAGCCGTTGTAGGCGGTGTTCGCCGCCAGGAACAGCACCAGGGCGGTCGCCGCGGCGAGCACGATGAAGAAGAAGCTGCCCTTGCCGAAGACCGCCTCGGCGACCTGGGTGATCACCGGGTTCTGGACGTAGTCCGCGCCGACCGCGACCCCGTCCTTCAGCAGGTCGACGGCCGGGTTCTCGGCCATACGGACCTTGGTCACCATGGCGAGCCCGATGATGCCGCAGAACATCGTGACGGCCAGCAGGCCCATCATCGCGAGCGTGGTCGCGGCGTTCTTCGACTTGGGCTTGCGGAAGGCCGGGACGCCGTTGGAGATCGCCTCGACGCCGGTGAGCGCGGCGCAGCCGGACGAGAAGGCGCGCAGGAGCAGGAAGACGAGTGCGAAGCCCGCGATTCCCTCGTGCTCCGGCTTGATCTCGTACGACGCCGTGGGCGCCCGCATGGTGTCGTCCAGGACCAGCCCGCGGAACGCGCCCCACGCGATCATGATGAAGACGCCCGCGACGAAGACGTACGTCGGGATCGCGAAGAGACTGCCGGACTCCCTGACGCCGCGCAGGTTCATCAGCGTCAGCAGCACGATCACACCGACCGCGCACTCGACCTTGTGCTCGACGACGAACGGGATCGCGGAGCCCAGGTTCTCGATGCCGGAGGAGATGGAGACGGCGACGGTCAGGACGTAGTCGACGAGCAGGGCGCTCGCGACCGTCAGGCCCGCCTTGGGGCCGAGGTTGGTGGTGGCCACCTCGTAGTCGCCGCCGCCGCTGGGGTAGGCATGCACGTTCTGCCGGTACGAGGCGACCACCGTGAACATCAGCACGACGACCGCGACCGCGATCCAGGGGCTGAAGTGGTAGGCCGACACGCCCGCGATGGAGAGGACCAGCAGTACCTCTCCGGGCGCGTACGCCACGGAGGACAGCGGGTCGGAGGCGAAGACGGGGAGTGCGATGCGCTTGGGCAGGAGCGTTTCCGCCAACCGGTCACTGCGCAGCGCGCGCCCGATCAGAATCCGTTTGGGCACGTCGGTCAGTTTGGACACAACAGAGAATCGTAGGCCCCCGGCCTGGTCCGGAGCACATCCGGGTGAAATCGCGAGCGGCGCGGGGGTGAATTCCGTGCCCCGATCGCGCCGGGCGCCGGACCGGGAGGCATCCGCATGCCTCCATGACCTGCGTCGGTACGCTCATCACACCCGGGAGACCTCATGTCGCAGACGACCGCTCAGCTCGTCGGAGCCCTCGTCTCGCTCGCCGGCCTCGGCGTCCTGGCACTGGCGAGCCTGCGCAGCTTCAACCGCCGTTGACGGGACGAGCGGGACTACCCGACTCCCCGGTCGGTCTGTCAGAGGCGAACGTTACGGTGGACTGAGGCACAGGCGAGTCCACGATCCGTACCGCGAGGGATCATCCCCGGCATTCACCGGCATGATGTTGCCCAGCGGTCCGCGACCGGCCCGCGTCTGTTGCCCGGCGAACCGAGAGAAGGTTATGAGCACCACGTTCACGCAAGTCAGACGCCTCACGAGGAGTGCGGGGTAAGCGCCGTGCACATCGTCATCATGGGTTGCGGAAGGGTGGGCTCCGCTCTGGCCCAGACCCTGGAGCAACAAGGGCACACGGTCGCGGTGATCGACCAGGACCCCACCGCGTTCCGGCGGCTGGGCCCCGGTTTCGGCGGCCGTCGCGTCACCGGCGTCGGCTTCGACCAGGACACCCTGCGCGAGGCGGGCATCGAGGAGGCGGGCGCCTTCGCCGCCGTCTCCAGCGGTGACAACTCGAACATCATCTCCGCGCGGGTGGCCCGCGAGATGTTCGGCGTGGAGAACGTCGCGGCCCGTATCTACGACCCCCGCCGCGCCGAGGTCTACCAGCGCCTGGGCATCCCCACCGTGGCCACGGTCCGCTGGACCGCCGACCAGATGCTGCGCCGTCTGCTGCCGTCCGGCGCCGAGCCGCTGTGGCGTGACCCGACGGGCGGCGTCCAGCTGGCCGAGGTGCACGCTTCGAGCGCCTGGGTGGGCCACAAGATCAGCCGGCTCCAGGAGGAGACGGGCGTCCGCGTCGCGTTCCTCACCCGGCTCGGCGAGGCGATGCTGCCCTCGTCGCAGACGGTGCTGCAGGAGGGCGACCTGGTGCACGTGATGATGCGCACCGACGAGGTCGACAAGGTCGAGGCGGCGTTCGCCAAGGGTCCCGAAGAGGAGGGCGGTCACTGATGAGGGTCGCCATTGCCGGTGCCGGCGCGGTGGGCCGCTCCATCGCGGGCGAACTGCTGGAGAACGGCCACGAGGTCCTGCTCGTCGACAAGGCGCCGACCGCCATCTCGGTCGAGCGGGTCCCGCAGGCGGAGTGGCTGCTCGCCGACGCCTGCGAGATCACGTCGCTGGACGAGGCGGCGCTGCAGCGCTGCAACGTGGTGATCGCCGCGACGGGCGACGACAAGGTCAACCTGGTGGTCTCGCTCCTGGCCAAGACGGAGTACGGCGTCCCGCGCGTCGTGGCCCGGGTGAACAACCCGAAGAACGAGTGGCTGTTCAACGAGGCCTGGGGCGTGGACGTGGCGGTCTCCACCCCCCGCCTGATGTCCGCGCTGGTCGAGGAGGCGGTCTCGGTCGGCGACCTGGTCCGTCTGCTCCGCTTCAGCCACGGCGACGCCAACCTCGTCGAGCTGACCCTGCCGGAGGAGTCGGCGCTGGCCGGCACCCAGGTCGGCGACGTGGAGTGGCCGCAGGACACGTCCCTGGTGACGATCATCCGCGGCACCCGCGTCCTGACCCCGTCCCGCGAGGACTCCCTGGAGGCGGGCGACGAGCTGCTGTTCGTGGCCGCGCAGGCGCGGGAGGAGCAGCTGGAGGACCTGCTGTCGGTGCGGCGCGAGGACGCGACGGGCTGACGGGCTCCGGTTCACGGGATCCACGACGCCGAAGGGCGCCCTGGTTCACAGGGCGCCCTTCGCGCATTCCCGACACCGTCGGGCTGTATCAACCCGTATCAACCCGTCCGGCGATTGAGGACAAGGCCCTACTCGGCAGCCTTGGCGGCAGCCTCCCGCTCAGCCTTCTCGGCCGCCTCCATCTCCGCGAACACATCGATAGGCGCGGGCGCCTTCGCCAGGAACACCCAGGTCAGCCACACAGCCAGCAGGAACGGCGGAATCTTCAGCGCCACCAGCACCCACCCGAACTGCGTGGTGTCCGCCCACCAGTACAGCGGGAACAGGATCGCGCACTTGGCGAGCAGAATCAGACCCCACGCGTAACTGGCCTTCGCATACGCCTTCTTGCGCCCGGGGTTCCGCTTGCGCCAGGAGAGGTTCTCCTTGAACACCGGCCCGAGGATCAGCCCGATCAGCGGCACCCCGCACAGCGTCGTGATGATGTACGCGAGCCCCAGCCCCAGCGTGTAGAGCATGCCGGGCAGATAGAAGTCCTTCGCGTTGCCCGTCATCATCGCGAACACGACACCGAAGGCGACCCCGAAGACACCGCTGAACGCGTGCTTGATGGTGTCCCGCGTCACCAGGCGTACGACCACGAGCACCAGGGACACCACGAGCGCGGCGATCGCCGACAGGTGCAGGTCCTTGTTGATCGTGTAGATGGTGACGAAGAGCAGACCGGGCAGCACCGTCTCGATCATGCCGCGCATGCCGCCGAAGGCCTCGAACAGCGCGGCCTCGGTCACCGCCCGGGCCTCCTGCTCGGCGTCTGCGGTGGTGTCTTCGGTCGGCTTGTCGAGCGACGTCACCGGCTACTCCCGTCCGAGGGGTCTCAGTTCGTATTTCGGGTTGAACAGCACCCGGCGGCCACGACTCATGGAGATCCGGCCCGATGCGATCAGCCGGCGCCCCGGCTCTATGCCGACTATGGAGCGCCTGCCGAGCCACACCACGTCCAGGGCGGCGGAGCCGTCGAACAGCTCGGCCTCCAGGGCCGGGACTCCGGCACGCGGCCGCAGGGTGACCGTGCGCAAGGTACCAGTAACGGTCACTATCTGTCGGTCACGGCATTCACCGATCTTGATACAGCCGGCCGTCTCGGCGTCCTCCCGCAGCTCCTCGGACTCCAGGTCCTCCTGCGACGAGGAGAGCCGGTCGAGCATGCGCCGGAACCGGCCCACCGACTTTTCGGAACGAGGAACAGCACTCATGCCTTGAAGCGTACCGGGGAGCACCGACACCTTCGTACCCCCGGTGCGCCCACGGGAACCGGCCCCCTGTGACCGGCTCACTTCTCGAAGCGGTACCCCATACCCGGCTCCGTTATGAAGTGCTTCGGATGCGAAGGGTCCGCCTCCAGCTTCCTGCGCAGCTGGGCCATGTACACCCGCAGATAGTTCGTCTCCGTCCCGTACGACGGCCCCCACACCTCCTGCAGCAACTGCTTCTGGCTGACGAGGCGCCCGGTGTTGCGCACCAGCACCTCGAGCAGATGCCACTCGGTCGGGGTGAGCCGGACGTCCCTTCCGCCCCTGTTGACCTTCTTCGCGGCCAGGTCGACGGTGAACTCCTCGGTCTCCACCATCACGTCGTCCTCGCCGCCCCCGGTGGGCTCGGCCCGGCGGACGGCGGCCCGCAGCCGGGCCAGCAGCTCGTCCATGCCGAACGGCTTGGTGACGTAGTCGTCGGCGCCCGCGTCCAGCGCCTCGACCTTCTCGTCGGAGGAGTGCCGGGCGGACAGCACCAGGATCGGCACGCGGGTCCAGCCGCGCAGCCCCCGGATCACCTCGACGCCGTCCATGTCGGGCAGACCGAGGTCGAGCACGACCACGTCGGGGTGGCGGGTGGCGGCGAGTTCGAGGGCGGTGGCCCCGTCGTGCGCCGCGTCGACCTCGTACTTGCGGGCCTTGAGGTTGATCACGAGGGCACGCACGATCTGCGGCTCGTCGTCGATCACCAGAACCCGGGTCATGTGGTCTGCCTTTCGGGTCGTACGGAGTGAAGGGGCTCGTCGGAACGAGGAGACCCGCCGGCGGGAGGAGGCCCGTCGGAACGCAGAGGCCGGTCGGACCGGGGAGGCCCGTCGGAGTCGGGAGGCTCCTCGGACGGGCCGGCCTCCCGGGCACCGCCGGCCTCCACGGAGTGGGTGGGCTCGCCGGCACGGGTCGACTCCCACGGACCAGGAGGTTCCCCGCCACGCGGAGCCGCCCGCAGGGTGAGCACCATGGTGAGACCCCCGCCCGGCGTGTCCTCGGCGTTGAGGGTGCCGCCGTTGGCCTCGGCGAAGCCGCGCGCGACCGCGAGGCCGAGCCCGACCCCCGCGCCGCGCGGGGCGTCGCCGTACCGCTGGAAGGGCGCGAAGATCCGTTCCTTGGCCTCGTCCGGGACGCCGGGCCCGCGGTCGACCACCCGGACCTCGACGCGGTCGGCGATGGCGCTCGCGGAGACGAGGACGGGCCTGCCGTCCGGGCTGTACTTGACGGCGTTCTCCACCAGGTTGGCCACCGACCGCTCCAGCAGCCCCGGGTCCACGGCGACCATGGGCAGCGTCTCCGGAACGTCCAGCTCCACGCTGTCCTCCGGCACCCCGACCAGCGCCATCGGCACCACCTCGTCGAGGTCGATGTCGCGGATGAGGGGCGTGACCGTGCCGGTCTGCAGCCGGGACATGTCGAGGAGGTTCCCCACGAGATGGTCGAGCCGGTCGGCACCCTCCTCGATGCCCAGCAGCAGCTCCGCCTCGTCCTCCTCGGACCACGCCACGTCGTCGGACCGCAGCGATGACACGGACGCCTTGATGCCCGCGAGGGGCGTCCGCAGGTCGTGGCTCACGGCGGCCAGCAGGGCCGTGCGGATGCGGTTGCCCTCGGCCAGCTCCTTGGCCTGGTCGGCCTCGTGACGCAGGCGCTGCCGGTCCAGGACGACCGCGGCCTGGGCGGCGAACGCGGCGAGCACCCGGCGGTCCTCGGCGGGCAGCACACGGCCGGTCAGCGCAAGTGCCATGTGGTCGCCGACCGGCACGTCGACGTCGGCGTCCTCCGGCCGCGCGAGCTCACGCCCCTGGCCGGCCCGGCCCGCGCAGGTCCAGGGGTCGACGTCGCCCGCCCGCTCGAGCAGGGCCGCCGACTCCATGCCGAAGGTCTCCCGGACGCGTTCCAGCAGCTCCTCCAGGCCGGTCTCGCCACGCAGCACGTTGCCCGCGAGGAAGGAGAGGATCTCCGACTCGGCGCGCAGCCGGTTCGCCTGGTGGGTGCGCCGGGCCGCGACGTCGACCACCGAGGCCACCGCCACCGCCACGAACACGAAGATCACGAGTGCGAGCAGGTTCTTGGGGTCGGCGATCGTGAGCCGGTGCACCGGCTCCGTGAAGAACCAGTTGATCAGGATCGAGCCGACCGCCGCCGAGGCCAGAGCCGGGTAGAGCCCGCCGAGCAGCGCCGCCGCCACCGTCAGGGTCAGGAACAGCAGCATGTCGTTCGCGAGGCCCAGGTCGGCGTCGACGTGGGTCAGCAGCAGGGTCAGCAGCGCGGGCCCGCCGACGCCGACCAGCCAGCCCCACAGAATCCTGGACCGGCCGAGGCGCGCTCCCCGGGCCACGGGCAGTCCGCGCCCCTTGGCGGCCTCCTCGTGCGTGACGATGTGCACATCCAGGTCGGGGCCCGATTCCCGGGCCACCGTGACGCCCACGCCCGGTCCGAAGACGTACTGCCAGCTCCGGCGGCGGGAGGAGCCGAGCACTATCTGGGTGGCGTTCGCCCCGCGCGCGAAGTCCAGCAGGGCCGCCGGGATGTCGTCGCCGACGACATGGTGAAAGGTTCCGCCCAGGTCCTCGACGAGGGTCCGCTGGACGGCCAGTTCCTTGGGCGAGGCGGAGGTGAGGCCGTCGCTGCGGGAGATGTAGACCGCCAGCACCTCACCGCCGGCGCCCTTCTCCGCAAGGCGCGCGGCCCGCCGGATCAGCGTCCGCCCCTCCGGGCCGCCGGTCAGCCCGACCACGATCCGTTCGCGCGAACCCCAGATCTTCGACACCCGGTGCTCGCTGCGGTACGCGTTCAGGTACTCGTCGACCCGGTCCGCCACCCAGAGCAGCGCCAGCTCGCGCAGAGCCGTGAGATTGCCGGGGCGGAAGTAGTTCGACAGGGCCGCGTCGACCTTGTCCGGCTGGTAGATGTTGCCGTGCGCCATACGACGGCGCAGCGCCTGTGGCGACATGTCGACCAGCTCGACCTGGTCCGCACGGCGCACCACCTCGTCCGGCACGGTCTCCTGCTGGCGCACCCCCGTGATCGACTCCACGACGTCGCCCAGCGACTCCAGGTGCTGGATGTTGACGGTCGATATGACATCGATCCCGGCCGCCAGCAGCTCCTCGACGTCCTGCCAGCGCTTGGCGTTGCGCGAGCCGGGGATGTTGGTGTGGGCCAGCTCGTCGACGAGGGCCACCTGCGGACGTCTGGCCAGGACGGCGTCGACGTCCATCTCGGTGAAGGAGGTGCCCCGGTACTCCAGTGCCCGGCGCCGTACCTGCTCCAGGCCGTGCAGCATCACCTCGGTGCGCGGCCGGTCGTGGTGCTCCACCAAGGCCACCACGCAGTCGGTGCCGCGCTCGGCGCGGCGGTGCGCCTCGGACAGCATCGCGTACGTCTTGCCGACGCCCGGTGCCGCACCGAGGTAGATCCGAAGCTTGCCGCGTCCCATGGTCCTCATTGTGTTCCGGCCCTTACTGCCCACGCAGCGTCGACCTTACGACCAAGAATCGCGACAAATGGGTCCGGGTGCGGCGGCGGGAGCGTCTTTGACGCAACTCTGACGCTCCCGCCGTGCCCCTGGGTCTCAGCCGGGGTTGTCGCCGTGGGTGAGGGTCTCCCAGGCGACGAAGAGGTTGTTGGCGCCGGACGGGCGGCCCTGCTCGGTGAGCCTCTCGGTGTTGGTCATGGCGTGGCCGAGGCGGTTGGCCAGGGCGTTGTGCCCGACCTCGGTGACCGGGCCGAGCCCCAGCTTCAGCGAGCCGCCGCACAGCCAGCCGGGAACGGCGCCGCCCAACTCGTACTTGGCCTGGAACCCGAGCGCGTGCCGCAGCCGCTCGCCGACGTCGGTGCCGTACAGGTCCTGCCCCTGGATCCGGCTGGTCTCGGCCACGTGTGAGATGGCGGAGATGCCGTACCCGGTGTGGGTGAGATCGCGGCAGGTCTCCTGGGTGAGGCCGGTGACGAAGGTGGACTGCCCCTGCCAGTACTTGACGATCTTCTCGCGGGTGTCGAGGTTCTGGCTCGGCACGGTCTTCGGCAGGTCGCCGTCGGAGGACAGGTAGACGTAGGCGGCGGTGCGGGTGCGGAACTTCGCCATGGCCTTGTCGTAGGACGCCTTGTCCTCCAGGAAGACCGAGATGCCGACGGCGGCCTCCATCATCGACAGCTCCCAGTTGCCGTTGGAGTTCGAGCCGTTGATGATCTCGGGCAGGTACACGTTGCGCAGCATGGTGGCGAACCGCCCGGAGTTCGGCCAGCTTCCGCCGTAGGTGAACTTGATGATCTCCGCGGCCCTGGGCCAGGAGGAGCCGGCCCAGCCCGTCTGGAGGGGCGCGTTGCTGTTGGTGTGGTCCCTGATCACCGCGGACCAGGCGTCCATCAGCTCGATGGCCTTCCTGGCGTGCCGCTCGTCGCGGGTGACGTACCAGGCGAGTGCCTGGGTGTAGGCGGCCATGGCGTCCTCGCGCTCGTCGGTACAGCCGTGGTTGGGGTTCGAGTACGAGCCGCACTCGACGACGGCGCGGGGCTTGGGGATGCGGTTCAGATCGGCGTACTTGCTCGCCATCATCCGGTCGAAGGCGCCTTTCCACGGCTGGGCGCCTGCGTTGACCTTGGAGCGGGTGAAGTCCAACTGGCCCTTGGAGACGGTGACTCCGGGGTGCACGAAGGTGGCGGGAGCGGCGTCGGCGGGCCAGGCGAGGACACCGGCGACGAGGGCGGCGGCCGCGAGGAGAGCGGTTCTGCGCATACGTGGGGGGCCTTCCGTTCTCGTATATGAACGTGAAGCGCCTTTATGAACAGACGCGTTGGCCGGAGACGGTAGGTACAGACCAATGCGCCGTCAAGGGTTCACGCACGAGAAAAGGGCCGTACCCCATAAGGGATACGGCCCCTGAAGCGCCCTAGGGGCGCGGGACTGCACTCGATATGCGGCTCCGCCGCGTGGGCGCGACAAACCACGACGCGCCCGCAGCCGAACAGACGACCTGTCGCGGCCCTCCAAGGGAGCGCTAACGCACCTCGGTGATCTCCGGTCCGCGCTGGAGCTGGCCCATGCCGCCGGAGAAGCGCGAGCCCGCCTCCTCCTGCTGGACGCCCTCGGGAACCATCTGGGCGTCGTTCGGCAGCTTCAGGACGATCGGGTCACGGGGCGCCATCGGGCCCTCGCCACGCACCACGACCGTGTCCCGGAAGATCTGCTCCAGCAGACCGGCCGCCTGCGGCTGCACCGCGCCCTGGCCCGAGATCACACCGCGCAGGAACCAGCGGGGACCGTCCACACCGACGAACCGCACGACCTGGAAACCACCCGTGCCGTCCGGCAGCTGCACCGGCACCTGGGCCCGCAGCTCCCAGCCCAGCGGCCCCTCGACCTCGTCGATGATGCCACCCTGCTGGGTGATGCCGGAGCCGATCTCCTCGCGCACCTCGCCCCAGATGCCCTCGCGCTTGGGCGCGGCGAAGGCCTGCAGCTGGATGGCGCTGTCGCGCAGCACGACGGTCGCCGCGACGATCGCGTCGCCCGCGACCTCCACCCGCAGCTCCATGCCGTCGACGCCCGGCACCAGCAGGCCGCCCAGGTCCACCCGGCCCTCGCCGGGCTCACGAACCTCGGAACTGTCCCAGGGCCCGTCGGGCCGCGGTTCCGGCTCGAGCTTCACGCGCTCGCGCGTGCCGTCGTCGTCCGCCTCAGTGTCGATGTCGACGACCTGCTCGGGCTCGCCGGCCGCGTCCTCGGCGGCACCCTTCTTCTTGCGACGTCCGAACACGTCACTGTCCTTCCCGGTCGGATACGACCGAAGCGTATCGATTCCCACCCGCCCGGCCGCCGTCGGCGGCCTGACCGCTTGTGCTGCTTGTGCCGTCCACCGCGGCATGGCCGCCGGTGGACCCGAAGCCCCCTTCGGCCCGCGCCGAATCGGGAAGCTCCGCGACCTCCTGGAAGCGAACCCTCTCGACCTGCTGGACGACCAGTTGGGCAATCCGGTCGAAGCGCTCGAACCGCACGGTCTCATGCGGGTCGAGATTCACCACGATCACCTTGATCTCCCCACGGTACCCGGCATCAACCGTCCCCGGGGCATTCACGAGGGCGACACCGAGACGGGCGGCGAGACCGGAGCGCGGGTGCACGAAGGCCGCGTACCCCTCCGGAAGAGCGATCGACACCCCGGTGGGCAGTACGGCCCGCTCGCCCGGCCCGAGTTCGCGGCTCTCGGTGGTGCGCAGATCGGCTCCGGCGTCACCGGGGTGCTCGTACGTCGGAAGCGGTACGTCGGGGTCGACGCGCCGGATCAGCACGTTCAGGGGATCACGGCTCACGGGTTCACCTCGAAGGCACGGGCACGCCGGACCTGGTCCGGGTCGTTCATGGCGGCCCGGATCTCCTCCGGGCGGCCGTTGTCGATGAAGTGGTCGACCTTCACCTCGATGAAGAGGGCGTCGGCGCGGACGGCCACGGGCCCGTCCGGACCGCCGATCCGGCCGGTGGCGGTGGAGTAGATCTTGCGGCCCGCCACCGCCGTCACCTCCGCCTCCAGATGCAGCACCGTGCCCACCGGGACCGGCCGCACGAAGTCGGTCTCCAGCCGCCCGGTCACGGCGATCGTCCGCAGCAGCCAGTTGAGCGAGCCGAGGGTCTCGTCGAGGGCGGTCGCGAGCACTCCGCCGTGCGCGAGACCGGGCGCGCCCTGGTGGGCGGGCTGGACGGTGAACTCCGCGGTGATGCTGACGCCGTCCCCCGCCCGTGCCTCCAGACGCAGCCCGTGGGGCTGCTCGCCGCCGCAGCCGAAACACTCGCCGTAGTGCGCGCCGAGAAGCTCACCGGGTGCGGGAGCATCAGGGTGACGCACCGGTTTCACGGCGTCGGCCGGAGGCTTGAGAGCTGCTGAAGTACCACTCACAGCCGCAGACCTTACCCGCCCGCCCGTCTCCCACCGCCGCCCCGCCTGACGGCGCTTCGCGCCGGCCCCCTGACTCCGGCACCAACCGGACACCGTGCCAAGCTTGGCTCCATGCAGCTCTCCGCCGCCCCGTACGAAGAACGTCTCACCGCCCCCCGCTCCTGGTGGCTGATCTCGTTCCTGGCCGGGGTCTCCCTGGCCCTGATCGCCCTCCCCTTCGGCACGCTGCCCATGCTCGTCGGCCTGGTCGGCGGCACCGCCGCGGCGGCCGTCATGGCCAGCTCGTACGGCTCGGTCCGCATCCGCGTGGTGGGCGACTCGCTGATCGCGGGCGAGGCGAAGCTCCCGGTGCGGGCGCTGGGTGAGGCGCATGTGCTGGACCCGGAGGAGGCCCGTGCCTGGCGTACGTACAAGGCCGACACCCGTGCCTTCCTCCTGCTGCGCGCGTACATCCCCACGGCGCTGCGCGTGGAGGTCACGGACCCCGAGGACCCGACCCCGTACCTGTATCTGTCGACCCGCGAGCCGGAGCGTCTGGCGGAGGCGATCAAGGCGGCCAAGGCCTCGGTCTAGCGCACCAGGCCCTCGGTCTCGCACACCCGAACGGGCCGTCACCGGCCTGGCAAGGACTTGTCCTGCGGCAAGGACTTCGCCGGGCCACGAACCCCTCCCGGCTGAGGAGGTCTCAGCCGCCCCCGAGCTCCTTGCGCCCGCGCGGCCGCGTGATCGCCCCCATGTCCAGCGGTCGCTCGGGGCGCTCCAGCGGGGACAGTTGCGGCAGCTCGTCCCACGGCACCTGCACCTTCCGCAGGTCCGCGCGGATCCGCGCCGCGAGTTTCTTGGTGTCCCGGCGGTTCATGGCCGCGCCCACGGCGGCGCCCACCAGGAAGGGCATCAGGTTCGGCAGGTTCCGGACCATCCGCTTCATGATCTGCTGACGCAGCTCCCGCTTCATCTGCCCGCCGAGCGCGGCGTTGACCGTCGCCGGCTTCATGGGGTCGATACCGCGTTCCTCGGACCACGAGGACAGATACGCGGTGCTGCGGTCCTTGAGGCCGCCGGGCGGGCGTACGCCGTACACCTCGTGCAGCTCGGCGATCAGCTTCAGCTCGATCGCCGCCACGCCGGTGATCTCGGCGGCCAGTTCCGTGGGCATCGCGGGCGGCACCGGCAGCATCGCCGCCGCGCCGACTCCGGCGCCGACCGTCGAGCTCGCGTTCGCCGCGCCCGCCACGAGCTTGTCCGCGAGCTGCTCGGGCCCGAGGCCCGGGAACTGCTTGCGGAGCGTCGCGAGGTCCCGTACGGGGATCCGCGGGGCGTTCTCGATGATCCGGTCGGCCAGGTACCCGAGGCCCGCCCTGGCGCGGCTGCCGCCCTTACGGACGCCTTCCCGGGCCTTTTCCCGGATCACCGCGGCCGTGCGCCGTGTGACAGGCGCGGGAACCGCCTCCTGAGCCTGGATGTCGGCGCGGCCGGGCGCCGGCTCGAGCGAGGCTCCCACACCGGGTGAGCCCCGCTCGTCCTCACGCGTGCCGTGCGGGCCGTCGGACGGCCCTGGGTCCGCTCCCCGGAACGGGAAGCGGCGCTTCCGAGGTGGGGTCGAGCCAGTCATGCCCGACCCGGCCTCAGTCGCAGTCGCGGCAGATCGGCTGACCGTTCTTCTCCCGGGCCAGCTGGCTGCGGTGGTGCACCAGGAAGCAGCTCATGCAGGTGAACTCGTCCTGCTGCTTCGGCAGCACCCGGACAGCCAGCTCCTCGTTTGAGAGGTCGGCGCCGGGCAGCTCCAGGCCTTCCGCGGCCTCGAACTCGTCGACGTCCACAGAGGAGGTCGACTTGTCGTTCCGCCGGGCCTTGAGCTCTTCAAGGCTGTCCGAGTCGACGTCGTCGTCGGTCTTGCGTGGGGTGTCGTAATCCGTTGCCATGTCGCTCTCCCCCTCTGGGTGTCTGCGGTGTCTCCAGCGCACGTAACGCGTGAGAGGCCGGACTTGTGCCCGACCCGAGGCGGAGATTTTGCCTCACATCAAGGTCTGTTACTCAATCGACACCCAACCGGACTCCTCAAGAGTGATCGGCTTGGATGGCGAACGGGACCGTACACGGTCCTAATGCCGCAGTTCAAAGGCGTCTCACCGTGTACTTCCCGTGATCAAGACCCCCGAAAACCCGGATTTTCCCGGCTTTCCGACAGGTCACATGATCACTGAGAGTAGATGGCTGGAAAACCGCCCTTGTGATCGATCACACACGGGGCTGCTCGCCGAGTGCCCAGAAAATTCCGCGCAAAGCGAACATCCCCGTGTGCCGGCGAAGTATCGGCGCACATGTTCTCAGATCGGGAGGGTGACTCGCATCACGAGACCTCCGCCCTCTCGCGGCTGCGCCGAGATGTGCCCGCCGTGCGCCCGCGCCACGGACCGCACGATGGACAGCCCGAGGCCCACACCCTTGTCGCTGCCCGTGCGCTCCGTGCGCAGCCGCCTGAACGGCTCGAAGAGGTTGTCGATCTCGTACGCCGGCACCACCGGCCCGGTGTTGGAGACGACCAGGAGCGCCTGCCCGTGCTGGACCTCGGTGGTGACCTCGACCCAGCCGCCCTCCGGGATGTTGTACCGGACGGCGTTCTGCACGAGGTTCAGCGCGATGCGCTCCAGCAGCACGCCGTTGCCCTGGACGACCGCGGGCTTCTGCTCGCCGCGGATGACCACGCCCTTGGCCGCCGCCTCCGCGTGCACCTGGTCGACGGCCTGCTCGGCCACCTCCGCGAGGTCCACCGGTTTGCGCTCGACGACCTGGTTGTCGCTGCGGGCGAGCAGTAGCAGACCCTCGACCAACTGCTCGCTGCGCTCGTTGGTGGCCAGCAGCGTCTTGCCCAGCTGCTGGAGCTCCAAGGGCGCGTTCGGATCGGACAGGTGCACCTCGAGGAGTGTGCGGTTGATCGCGAGCGGGGTGCGCAGTTCGTGCGAGGCGTTGCCGACGAAGCGCTGCTGGGCGGTGAAGGCCCGCTGCAGCCGCTCCAGCATCTCGTCGAAGGTGTCGGCCAGCTCCTTCAGCTCGTCGTCCGGTCCGTCCAGCTCGATACGGCGGGACAGGTCCGAGCCGGCCACGGCCCGCGCGGTGCGGGTGATCCGGCCGAGCGGCGACAGGACACGGCCGGCCATGGCGTAGCCGAAGGCGAAGGCGATGATCGCCAGGCCGAGGAGGGCGAGGAGGGAGCGGCTGAGGAGATCGTCCAGCGCGACCCGGCGCCGGCTGTCGATGCAGGCGCTGATCGCCTCGTTGAACTGGGAGATGGTGAGGCCCTCCCGGATCGCGGGGCAGTCCTCGCTCGTGACCTGGAGCTTGCTGCCGTCCACGATCTTGAACGGGGGTTCGTTGCCCGTGTTGATCGCCTGCGCGGCCAGCAGATAGATGATCGACAGCAGCAGGATGCCGGCGATCAGGAACATGCCGCCGTACAGCAGGGTGAGCCTTATCCGGATGGTGGGGCGCAGCCACGGGAAGGGTGGCTCCGCCCTCCGGGGGTCCCAGGTGGGCTTGGGGGGCGCCTGGGGAGGCGCGGGAGTCGCTGCCATGGTCGATCAGATCCGGTAGCCGGAGCCGGGCACGGTGACGATGACCGGCGGCTCGCCCAGCTTGCGGCGCAGCGTCATCACGGTGACCCGCACGACGTTGGTGAACGGGTCGGTGTTCTCGTCCCAGGCCTTCTCCAGGAGCTGCTCGGCCGAGACGACCGCGCCCTCGCTGCGCATCAGCACCTCCAGGACGGCGAACTCCTTCGGCGCGAGCTGCACCTCCTTGCCGTCGCGGAAGACCTCGCGGCGGTTCGGGTCGAGCTTGATGCCGGCGCGCTCCAGGACGGGCGGCAACGGGACGCTGGTACGGCGGCCGAGGGCACGCACGCGTGCCGTCAGCTCGCTGAAGGCGAAAGGCTTGGGCAGATAGTCGTCGGCGCCGATCTCCAGCCCTTCGACACGGTCACTGACGTCGCCGGAGGCCGTGAGCATCAGCACGCGCGTGGGCATGCCGAGTTCGACGATCTTGCGGCAGACGTCGTCGCCGTGCACCAGCGGGAGGTCGCGGTCGAGGACGACCACGTCGTAGTCGTTCACGCCGATGCGTTCCAGGGCGGCCGCACCGTCGTACACGACGTCGACGGCCATGGCCTCCCGGCGCAGTCCGGTGGCCACCGCATCGGCGAGCAGTTGCTC
This sequence comes from Streptomyces sp. NPDC051243, assembly GCF_044455405.1. Lineage (NCBI taxonomy): Bacteria > Bacillati > Actinomycetota > Actinomycetes > Kitasatosporales > Streptomycetaceae > Streptomyces > Streptomyces sp. NPDC051243. The sequence continues at coordinate 61,887 of NZ_JBITES010000015.1, forward strand.
GTCCTCGACGACGAGTACGCGCACGTCGCTTGTCCTTCCTGTGTCCACCCGCGTAGCGCTTTCCGGCGCGCGGGCAGGGTTTGTCGATGGGGGTTCCTGGCCTCCATCCTGCCCTTTTCCGCCATAAGTCGGCGGTAAGACGGGTGTGCGGACCATGAAGGACGGGTGTGAAGCCCGGGAATGCGAGATTTTCTCTTCCGGTTGAGGTTTCCGTGGATGGGAGCGGGGGGAGGACGGCTTGTACACCCCGCGATCACGCTCTGCATGTACCGCAACACCATGCGGTACAGCGCAATCCGCTTTCCGCAGAGCGGGTGTGGGTGTCCGGCACCGTCGCCGCCCAGCAGGGCAGCGCTGGGCATCTACTGGAGACGTGATCGCCCCTTCCGAACGGCACACCCCCGTGCCACCGACCCACGACCCAGGACGAGGGGGCGCAGCATGGACGCATTCACCGCAGGACTTCTGCAGCGCATAAAGGCGACCGAGTCCGACCTGACGCGGGCTCGCAACGAGGGCGACGACTTCCTCGTCGAGGTGGAGCAGGGCGAGCTCGACGACCTGCGCCGCCTCGCCGCCGAGCACGGTGTGGAAGTCGGCGCGTCTGGCGTCTGACCCGGCTTGTGAGCGGAAAGCGGGCCCCCGGCGAATCCAGCGCCGGGGGCCCGCTTCATGGTCTTGATCGGCTAGTCGTGCCAGGCCCCGAAGTCCTCCAACAGCCGCTGGAGCGGCTCGAAGACCCCCGGCGTGGCGGCGACCGTCAGATCCCATGACGGCCGCTCTCCGGGCCGCCCACCGGTCAGCGCGCCCGCTTCCCGGGCGATCAGGTCTCCCGCCGCCACGTCCCAGGGGTTGAGCCCGCGCTCGTAGTACCCGTCCAGCCGGCCCGCCGCCAGGTCGCACAGGTCGATCGCGGCCGAGCCGCCGCGGCGGATGTCGCGCAGCCGCGGGATCAGCCGCTGGGCCACGTCGGCCTGGTGGGTGCGGACCTCGGTGACGTAGTTGAAGCCGGTCGAGACCAGGGCCTGGTCCAGGGGCGCCGTGGGACGGCAGCTGAGCCTGCGCTCGCCCTCCCAGGGCCCCGTGGCCCAGGCACCACCACCGCGCACCGCGTGGTACGTCTCGCCCCGCATCGGAGCCGCCACGACCCCGGCGACCGTCTCCCCGTCCTGCTCGGCGGCGATGGAGACGGACCAGGTCGGCAGTCCGTAGAGGTAGTTGACCGTGCCGTCGAGGGGGTCGATCACCCAGCGGACGCCGCTCGTGCCCTCGGTGGAGGCGCCCTCCTCGCCGAGGAAGCCGTCGTCCGGGCGGCGCTCGGAGATCAGGTCGGTGATCAGCTTCTCGGCCGCGATGTCCATCTCCGTGACCACGTCGATCGGGCTCGACTTGGTCGCGGCCACCGCGAGGTCGGCCGGGCGGCCGTCGCGCAGCAGTTCTCCCGCGCGACGGGCGGCCTCCCGGGCCAGGGCGAGCAGGTCCGTGTGCAGGGCGTCGGTCACGGGGCTCCTCATGCGTAGGGGCTGTCGGCGCCCGCGGCGGCGGGCCGGGGCGCACGGGACGGGCAGCAGCCCACCGGGCACAGGTTGTGGCTCGCGCCGAGCCCGCCGAGGACGCACGGCGTGACCTCCTCCGCGCGCTCCACGGCGGCGCGCTCCAGGACGAGGTCGCGGACAGCGGCGGCGAACCGCGGGTCGTCGCCGACGGTGGCCGAGCGGCGCATCGGCAGGCCCAGTTCCTCGGCCTTGGCCTTGGCCTCCGTGTCGAGGTCGTAGAGGACCTCCATGTGGTCGGAGACGAAGCCGATGGGCGCGATGACCACGGCCGGCGCGCCCGCCTCCTGCCGCTCCTCCAGGTGGTCGCAGATGTCCGGCTCGAGCCACGGGATGTGCGGGGCGCCCGAGCGGGACTGGTACACGAGCTGCCAGGGGTGGTCGACGCCGGTGCGCTCACGGACCGCCTCGGCGATCAGCCGGGAGACCTCCAGGTGCTGCTCGACGTACGCGCCGCCCTCGCCGTGGTCCTCGACGGGGCCGGAGGTGTCGGCGGCGGCCGTCGGGATCGAGTGCGTCGAGAAGGCGATGTGGGCGCCGTCCCGGACGTCCTCGGGCAGGTCGGCGAGGGACGCGAGCACGCCGTCGATCATCGGCTCCAGGAAGCCGGGGTGGTTGAAGTAGTGGCGCAGCTTGTCGATCCTGGGCAGTTCGAGGCCCTCGGCCTCCAGGGCCGCCAGCGAGTCGGCGAGGTTCTCGCGGTACTGGCGGCAGCCCGAGTAGGAGGCGTAGGCGCTGGTGGCGAGGACGAGGATGCGACGGCGGCCGTCGGCGACCATCTCGCGCAGGGTGTCCGTCAGGTACGGCGCCCAGTTGCGGTTGCCCCAGTAGATCGGCAGATCCAGACCGTGCTCGGCGAAGTCCTTGCGGAGGGCGTCGAGCAGGGCGCGGTTCTGGTCGTTGATGGGGCTGACCCCGCCGAACAGGAAGTAGTGCTCGCCGACTTCCTTGAGGCGTTCCTTGGGGATGCCCCGCCCACGGGTCACGTTCTCCAGGAACGGAATCACGTCGTCCGGCCCCTCGGGGCCGCCGAAGGAGAGCAGGAGCAGGGCGTCGTAGGGGCTGGCATGGCGCGCGTCTGGCATGGGTCGATCCTGTCATCCGGTACTGACAGCCGGGAAACGGCGGGGTGACCACCCGGGTTCCCGGTTCGTCCGGACGGGTGCGTTAGGGTCACCTAACTCGTAAGCTGTATCGGCCGCCCGCGCGCCTTACCGCACCAGCCCTGAAGTGCCCTTGCGTCACCCCTGAGTTGCCCCCAAGCCACCGCAGTCCCGCGCTGCTTCCGCCTGACCGGAGACCTCGTGCCCAGCCCCTACCGCGCCCTGTTCGCCGCCCCTGGCACCAGGGCCTTCTCCGCCGCGGGTCTCCTCGGCCGGATGCCGCTGTCGATGATGGGCATCGGCGTGGTCACGATGGTGTCCCAGCTGACCGGGCGGTACGGCCTCGCCGGCGCCCTGTCGGCCACCATCGCGCTCGCCGCGGCGGTGGCGGGCCCGCAGGTGTCGCGGCTGGTCGACCGGTACGGGCAGCGGCGGGTGCTCCGCCCCGCGACGCTGGTCTCCCTCGTGGCGGGGGCACTGCTGCTGTTCGCCGCGCACTACGGGTGGCCGGACCGGGTGCTGTTCGTGGCCTGCGTCGGCATCGGGTGCGTGCCCAGCGTCGGGGCGATGATCCGGGCCCGCTGGGCCGCGCTGTACCGGGGGACGCCTCAGCTGCACACCGCGTACTCCTTCGAGTCCGTGGTGGACGAGGTCTGCTTCATCTTCGGGCCGATCATCTCCATCGGGCTGTCCACGGCGTGGTTCCCGGAAGCCGGGCCGCTGCTCGCGGGCTGCTTCCTGGCGGTCGGCGTGTTCTGGCTGACCGCCCAGCGGGCGACCGAGCCCGCGCCGCATCCGCGCGAGAAGCGCGGTGGCGGCTCGGCCCTGCGTGCCCCCGGGCTGCAGGTGCTGGTGGCCACCTTCGTGGCGACCGGAGCGATCTTCGGAGCCGTGGACGTGGTCACCGTGGCCTTCGCGGACGAGCAGGGCCACAAGGGCGCCGCGAGCGTCGTCCTCGCGCTGTACGCCGCGGGCTCCTGTGCGGCGGGCCTCGTCTTCGGACTGCTGCGCTTCAAAGGGTCGCCCGAACCTCGCTGGCTGCTGGGCATATGCGCGATGGCCGTGAGTATGATCCCCCTCCTACTGGTCGGAAACTTGCCGTTTCTGGCCGTGGCGCTGTTCGTTGCGGGCATGGCCGTCGCTCCCACGATGATCACGACCATGTCCCTGATCGAAGAGCACGTACCACGCGCGCAACTGACCGAGGGCATGACCTGGGTGAGCACCGGGCTCGCGGTCGGGGTGGCGCTCGGCTCCTCCGTGGCCGGCTGGGTGATCGACGCCGCCGGTGCGAGCGCCGGGTACGGGGTTCCGGCGGTGTCCGGGGCCGTCGCGGTCGCGGTCGGTTTCCTGGGGTACCGCCGGCTCAGCAGGCCGGCTCCGCGTCGGGGAGGCACCGTTGAGCAGCACAGCGAGCGGGAAGAACGGCACGTGGCGTAACTGGGGCGGCAACGTCGCCGCCCGTCCCGCGCGTGAGGTCACTCCGGCCTCCGTGGAGGAGCTGTCGGCGGCGATACGCCGGGCCGCCGAGGACGGCCTGAAGGTGAAGGCGGTCGGGAGCGGACACTCCTTCACGTCCATAGCCGCCACCGACGGCGTGTTGATCCGCCCTCAACTGCTGACCGGCATACGCGACATCGACCGGGACGCCATGACCGTCACGGTCGAGGCCGGCACCCCGCTCAAGCGGCTCAACATGGCCCTGGCCCGCGAGGGCCTGTCGCTCACGAACATGGGCGACATCATGGAGCAGACGGTCTCCGGCGCGACCAGCACCGGCACCCACGGCACGGGCCGTGACTCGGGCTCGATCGCCGCCCAGATCAAGGGACTGGAGCTGGTCACGGCCGACGGTTCGGTGCTCACCTGCTCCGACAAGGAGAACCCGGAGATCTTCGCGGCCGCCCGCATCGGGCTCGGTGCCCTGGGCATCGTCACCGCGATCACCTTCGCCGTGGAGCCCGTCTTCCTGCTCACCGCGCGCGAGGAGCCGATGCCCTTCGACCGGGTCGTGGCCGAGTTCGACGAACTCTGGGCCGAGAACGAGCACTTCGAGTTCTACTGGTTCCCGCACACCCGCAACACCAACACCAAGCGCAACAACCGCAGCGCGGGCCCTCAGAAGCCGGTACCGCGGCTCCAGGGCTGGTTCGAGGACGAGTTCCTCTCCAACGGCGTCTTCCAGGTGGCCCAGTGGGTCGGCCGCGCGGCGCCCGCCGGCATCCCGGCGATCGCCCGGATCTCCAGCAAGGCCCTCTCCTCGCGGACCTACACCGACATCCCCTACAAGGTCTTCACATCGCCGCGCCGGGTGCGCTTCGTGGAGATGGAGTACGCCGTCCCGCGCGCGGCCGTCATCGAGACGCTGCGCGAACTCAAGGCCATGGTCGACCGCTCCGGGATGCGGGTGAGCTTCCCCGTCGAGGTGCGCACGGCCCCCGCCGACGACATCACGCTGTCCACCGCCTCGGGTCGCGACAGCGCGTACATCGCCGTCCACATGGCCAAGGGGACCCCGTATCAGCGGTACTTCACCGCGGCCGAGCGGATCTTCACCGCGCACGAGGGGCGGCCGCACTGGGGCAAGGTGCACACGCGGGACGCCGAGTACTTCGCCCAGGTGTACCCGCGCTTCGGCGAGTTCACCGCGCTGCGTGACCGGCTCGACCCCGACCGCCGGTTCCAGAACGACTACCTGCGGAGGGTGTTGGGGGCGTAGCGCCCACCGGCCCGAGCCGGCGTTCGGCCAACCGCGCGGCAAGGGGACGTATGCGCGAAACCATTAGTTCCGTTTCGGCGGATTGCGTGAAGTACGCCACGTTGAAGATCGGACAACGGCTCAACGGTCGGCCGAGTCACGCTTCTTGCCAGAAGTTGGACGGCGTGCCAATCCACGCACGTGGCCCAAATGGAGTACTGTTGCGAGCCCTGGGTCCGGTCTCCCGCCAGGGCGTCCGTGGCCTTCAAGGACCGCCGGGAGGGGGCTAGTTGCACAGGGTGACGGAGTTGGTCACTTAGCGTTGCGAATAGGTAACCGTGCCATAACGGCGATCCAGGGCCCGCGCCCGACACGCCGGGCAACTCGGCAAGGTTGTGGCAGGCTGCACCCGGGCAGGCCACACTCGACTAGCGGAAGCAGCGACGCACGTGACGTCGGCAGGCACCACCCGGGAGGTCCCCATGCCCGAACTGCGTGTCGTGGCCGTCTCGAATGACGGCACACGGCTGGTGCTCAAGGCTGCCGACGCGACGGAGTACACCCTTCCGATCGACGAACGGCTGCGCGCCGCCGTGCGCGGCGACCGGCCGCGTCTCGGCCAGATCGAGATCGAGGTGGAGAGCCATCTCCGCCCCCGTGACATCCAGGCGCGGATACGCGCAGGTGCCACCGCGGAAGAGGTCGCCCAGCTCGCCGGCATCCCCGTCGACCGCGTACGGCGCTTCGAGGGCCCCGTCCTCGCCGAGCGCGCGTTCATGGCCGAACGTGCCCGCAAGACTCCCGTCCGCCGCCCCGGCGAGAACGCGGCCGGTCCGCAGCTCGGCGAGGCCGTCCAGGAGCGGCTGCTGCTGCGCGGTGCCGAGAAGGACTCCGTGCAGTGGGACTCGTGGCGCCGGGACGACGGCACCTGGGAAGTGCTGCTGGTCTACATGGTGGCGGGCGAACCGCACTCGGCGAGCTGGACGTACGACCCGCCCCGGCGGCTCGTCCAGGCCGTCGACGACGAGGCGCGCTCGCTGATCGGCGAGTCCGACGACCTCGCGGCGCCGGAGCCCAGCTTCCCGTTCGTGCCGCGGATCGCCCGGCTTCCGCGCGAGCGTTCGATGGACCGTGCCCTCGACCGCGTCGACCGGCCGAGCCTGCCCGCGCAGGCCTCCGAGCCGGCCGAGGAGACCACGGAGGAACGGGACTCGCTGACCAGCCTGCTGGAGGCGGTGCCCAGCTTCCGCGGCGACCTGGTGGTGCCGGAGCGCCCGTCCGAGCCCGACGTGGAGGAACCTCCCGCCGAACCGGCCGCGGAGGAACCTCCCGCGCCGGCCGCCTCGGCCGGTTCGGCCTACGCGGACGTCCTTATGCCCCGCTCCGTCGGCAGCCACCGCGACCGTCTCATCGGCGCCACGGACCGCCAGGCCGAAGCGGACGGCGTCCGCCCCGGCCGCCGGGCCGCCGTCCCGAGCTGGGACGAGATCGTGTTCGGTACGCGCCGGAAGAAGCAGGAGTAGTCGGTCGTACGGCTGCCCAGGCGGCCGTACGAGGACGAGGGCCGCGTGGGTCGCAACGCGGCCCTCGTGCCGTTCGGGGCGGTGCGGCGCCCTACTGCGGATCCGGTCCCACGGCCACCGGCCGGGACGGATCCGACGACCACTCCGACCACGAACCGACGTACAGCGCCGCCGGAATCCCCGCGACCGCCAGCGCCAGCACCTCATGGGCGGCGGAGACGCCCGAACCGCAGTACACGCCGACGTCCGTGCCCTCGGACGCGCCCAGCGCCGTGAAACGGGCCCGGAGTTCCTCGGCGGGCAGGAAGCGGCCGTCCGCGCCGACGTTGTCGTTCGTGGGGGCGGACACGGCACCCGGGATGTGGCCGCCGACCGGGTCGATCGGCTCGACCTCGCCGCGGTACCGCTCCCCCGCACGGGCGTCCAGCAGCACCCCGGACCGGGCGAGCGCCGCGGCGGCGTCGGCGTCGAGCAGCCCCGTCGCTCCCGGCGCCGGCTCGAAGTCGCCCTCCGCCGGGGTCGGCACGGACGTCTCCAGGGGTCCCTCCCAGCTGGGCAGTCCGCCGTCGAGGACCCGCACATCCGGGTGCCCCGTCCAGCGCAGCAGCCACCACGCGCGTGCCGCCGCCCAGCCCTGACCGCCGTCGTACACGACCACCGGCGTCCCGGACGACACGCCCGCCCGGCGCATCGCCGCGCCGAATCCGGCCAGGTCCGGCAACGGGTGGCGGCCGCGCGAACCGGGCGTGGCGGCCAGTTCCCGGTCCAGGTCGATGTAGACCGCGCCGGGGATGTGCCCGGCCTCGTAGGCCTTCCTGCCGTCGAACGGGGGCTCACCGGGCGTCCTGGCCAGGGTCAACTGCCAGCGGACGTCGAGCAGCACCGGCGGGTTCTCCCCCGCCGTCGCGCTCGCGAGTTCGGATGCGGAGATGATGGCGTTCATGGCGACCATCCTTGCGCACGGGGTGGCCGCATCGGCTCGCTCCGGATACTCTGCCCGCCGGACAGGCCCGATCACGAGGCGTACGGGACCGGGCACATGCTGTACAGACGATCGACATCCGTCGGCAATCGCACGGAAACGGGCGGTAAATCGCACACCGGGCATCCTCCGGGCACCGGCCGCCGTGCGCGGCGCGCCCGCAGCGCGCGCGGCCACGGGTGGTGCGAGCATCGGCACGGGGGTCCGGACAGCGGAAGCGACACGGCCACCGCGAGGGACCGAGGAGAGAGTGACCATGACCGAGGCACGGGGGTCGGCCGGCCCGAACGGCGCGACGCACGCCCGCCACGCGCCCGGCACGCCCTGCTGGGTGAGTCTGATGGTGCACGGCCTGGCCGCGACCCAGGAGTTCTACGGCGCGCTGTTCGGCTGGGAGTTCCAGCCCGGCCCCCAGCAACTCGGCCCCTATGTGCGGGCCCTGCTGAACGGCCATGAGGTGGCCGGCATCGGCCAGCTGCCGCCCGACCGCCACCTCCCCATCGCCTGGACGCCCTACCTCGCCTCGAACGACGTGGACCTCACCGCCGAATCGGTACGGCTGTGCGGCGGCACGGTCGGTGTGGGCCCGCTGGACGCCGGCGAGGCCGGCCGGATGGCGATCTGCTCCGACCCCTCAGGCGCCGTCTTCGGGATCTGGCAGACGGCGGCCCACCTCGGCACGGCCGTCACCGGCGTGCCCGGCACCCCCGCCTGGAACGAGCTGCTGACCTTCGAGTCGGTGAACGTGGCCAAGTTCTACGAGTCGGTGTTCGCCTACGAGGAGGAGCCGGTCGTCTCCGCCGACCTCGACTACGTCGCCCTGCACATCGACGGCCGCCCGGTCGCCGGCATCCACGGCGTCGGCAACGCCCTGCCCCGGGACCGGGGCCCGCACTGGATGACGTACTTCGAAGTCGCCGACACGGACGAGACGGTGGCCGAGATCGTCCACCTCGGCGGCCATGTGCTGCGGCCGGCCCACGACAGCGCCCACGGCCGTGTGGCGACGGTGGCGGACCCGGAGGGGGCTCGGTTCTCCGTCATCGAGAACCCGCACTGACGACGCCCGGAGCAGAGCCGCGGGACGCGGCCGTGGATCAGGCCGGCCGCACCGGCAGTACCTCGGGCGACGCCACACCGCGCCGCCGCGCGTGCGCCGGGATCGTCGACCATGCGCGCGAGTCGGTCCATCCGCCTACGGCAGGACAGCCGCGTCGGACAGCAGCACGTCATGCAGACGGCGGACGCAGTCCGTGGCCACCGCGCGCGGGTCCCACTGCAGCTCGACCGCCACACCGTGATCCGTCAAAGGCCTTGCTTCCAGGTGCAGTTGGAAGGGAGACGCGAGCGGGGTGACCGGAACGCGGCGGATCTTCCGGCCGGGAACCCGGAGCGTGGCAGGGGCAACGTTCTGGTACGTCATGGCGGCCTGGAAGACGGGGGGCGTGCCCGGTCGCCGCCCCGCCGTCGGGGCCAGGCCCATCAGGTCCTGCATGGAGAGCGGGACCTGGGAGACGGACCTCAGCCACTGCTCTCGCACGTCCCGGTTTCCCGGGAACCGCACAGGGACAGGGCGCACGAAATACCCGACGGCGTCCTCGTCCACCTCCTCCCGGCCCGCGTAGTAGGAGCCGACGCAGAAGTCGGGTGTCCCGGTCACCGTGCGCAGTGCCGTGGCGAACCAGGTGAGGAGGCCGGCGTGCAGGTCTCCCCCGGCCGCCGAGCCGAGCCGCTGCGCTTGGTCGGCGGACAGCGTCCAGCGCAGGAAGTCGGCGGTTCGCGGGCTTTCGGGGTTGCCGGGTTCGAGGTCGAGGGAGCCCGATCCCTTGAGAAGGTCCGTCCAGTGGCTCCGGGCCGCCGCCAGTTCGGCCTCGCTCCGCTGCGGCTCGAGGTACACGCGGTCGCTCACCGGCTTTTTCAGGCCACCTGCGAGCGCGGTTGCGAAGTCGCGGGCGATCACTTCTTCGGACCAGCCGTCGCAGGCGATGTGGTGCACGACGAAGGTGACGTGGGTGCCGGTGCCGGAGCGGGTGACGAAGCACCTGGCGGGCGGCTCGGACTCCAGGTCGAAGGGGCTGGTCCAGGCCGGGTCGACCTCACCCTCGGGCGGGCTCTGCGCCCACGTTTCGGCCGAAGCGCTGTCGCTGGGGAGCAGCTGCGCCCAGAGCGCGTCCTCCTCGTACCGGTACACCGTCCGCAGGGCAGGGTGGCGTGCCAGGAGTGCGCTGAACGCCGTACGCACCACGTCCTCCGGTACGGCGGGCTCCACCGCGTAGGAGCTGACCAGGAATTGGGCGGGGTCGCCGGGGAGCATCTGCTCGCGGAGCCAGATGTCGAAGCGGCCGTCCGTGACCCGTGCCCGGCGGACGGGTCCAGCGGCGGTCTCGGCGCGCACGGCCACCGCCGCCTCGGCCATGGCACGCGGTGTACGGCCGCGGTGCAGGGCCTCCACGCCGACGGATAGGCCGTGCAGCCGGCGCAGCCGGCTGACCAGGCGCATGCCGAGCAGGGAGTTGCCGCCGTGGGTGAAGAAGTCGTCGTCGGCGCGGACCTGCCGCCCCAGCAAGGACGTGGCTTCCCGTATGCAGGCCCCCAGTGCGGTGAGGGGTTCGGCTGTGTGGTCGGCGGCAGGCCGCACGGGGGGCAGGGCGTTGCGTGCGATCTTGCCGCTGGTGTTGACGGGCAGGGCGGCGATGGGGACGAAGGCCGCGGGGATCATGGGTGTGGGCAGCAGTTCGGCGAGGGCGGTGCGCAGCGTGCGCTCGTCGGGCCGCTCGCCGTCACGGGCGACGTAGTACGCGGCGAGGAACGACTCCTCCCCTTCCTGCTGGACGGCCACGGCCGCGGCGGTCACCCAGGGCAGGGAGTTCAGTGCGGCTTCGACCTCCTCGAGTTCGATGCGGTGGCCGTTGACCTTCACCTGGTTGTCCATACGGCCTGACACGACGAGGTCTCCGGACGGAGTGCGCCAGGCGATGTCGCCGGTGCGGTAGAGCGGTCCGCCGGGGTCGAGGGCCGGAAGGCTGACGAAGCGGCGGGCGGTGAGGTCCGGATCCTTTACATAGCCCTTCGCCACCCCGTGCCCGCCGAGGAGCAGTTCGCCCGGTTCGCCGTCCGGGACCGGGACGAGTTGCTCGTCGACCACGTAGGCCCGGGTGTTGGCGATGGGCTGCCCGACGTGGATCTCCGTGGGATCGTCCGGAACAGTCCAGCAGGTGGACCACACCGTGGTCTCGGTGGGGCCGTACATGTTCATCACGACGTTACGGCCGAGGGCTTTCAGCCCTGTGGCGAGAGCGCGGTCCATGGCCTCGCCGCCCACCAGGACCAGGTCGAGACGCGCCATCGCCGCACGTGCCGTCGGGTCGTGGAGCAGCATGCGGAAGAACGTCGGCGTGCCCTGCATCGCGGTGACGCCGTGCCGGAGGATCAACTCGTGGGGCATGGCCGGTGGACCGCCGTCCGGCAGGGCCAGTTCCCTGGTCTCCGCGGTCTCGGCCAGGACCACCGGGATGCCTCGGCTCGCCGTCCACAGCAGTTCGAGGACGGCGATGTCGAAGGTGACCGCCGTGATCGCGAGCCACACGCAGGGTTCCGGCAGGGGGATCTCGGCGTCGAGGGCGAGGAACAGATTGGCCAGGTTGGCGTGGGTCACCTCGACTCCCTTGGGGACTCCCGTGGAACCCGAGGTGAAGATGACGTAGGCGCTGTCGGTGCCGGTGATGGCGGGCAGCGCTGGGTGCGGATCCGAGCGGAGCAACTCGTCGACGTCGACGTGCATGATGTCGTGGCCGAGGCGGCGGTGCGCATACGGGGCGTTGGTGAGCAGCGCGGCGCAGTCCGCCCGGCGCAGGGTTTCCGCGGCGCGTTCGGCCGGGCCGGTGCCGTCGACCGGCACGTAGACGAGACCGGCCCGCATGATCCCGAGCAGAGTCATGACGAGCTCTGGGGAGCGGGAGACGAGGACGCCGACCCGCTGCCCGGGCCGCAGTCCCCTGCGGAGCAGGCCCGAGGCGACGGCTGTCGCACCGGCGTCGAGCTCGCCCCGCGAGACGGTGCGGTCCCGGTAGGTGAGGGCGGGGGCGTCGGGGGCTTCGGCCAAGCGCGCGGCGATCGCGTCCGGGGCGAGTGTCTGCTGTGTCACCTGGCACCTTTCTCGAAACCGCGTACCACGGGGAGGGCTTCGGCAGCGATGCGCTCCAAGGTCCGCACGTCGGCGGCGAACGGCGCCGATCGACGCGGGTAGTGGACGACGAGGTCAGTGAATCCCCGTTGCGCGCAGCGGCCCGCAAAGTCGACGAACCGGTCGACCGAGGCGAGCGGTTCATCGCCCACGACGCTGCCGTTGATCAGCCGGGAGAGTTCCGCGGGGTCGCGGTCGAGGCCGGCGCAGGCCTCGTCGAGCCGCTCCTGCTGTCGGCTCACCAGGTCGAGCCCCTCGGCCTCGGGCACCTGCCCGAACCTGCGCGGGTCCCCGTTGGTGATCCAGATCTGGGCGTGCTCCGCGGCGAGCGCCAGGCCGCGCGGGCCGGTCGCCGCGAGGGCGAAGGGGATTCGCGGGCGCTGGACGCAGCCGGGCTCCATGCGCACGTCCACGGCGGTGTAGTAGGTACCTCGGTGGGTCGTCGCGGGCTGCCGCAGCAGCAGGTCTGCCGTCTCCACGAATTCGCGGAACCTGTCCTGCTTCTGCCCTGCGGTCAGTTCGGGGCCGCCGAGTGCCGTGGTGTCGTGTCCACCCGCGCCGGCCCCGATGCCCGCCACGAAACGGCCACCGGACACGTCGTCCAGGGTCATGACGTCCTTGGCCCAGGTCACGGGGTGCCGGAAGGTGGGCGAGGCAACCAGGGTCCCGAGGGTGATCCGCTCGGTCACCGCAGCGGCCGCGGTAAGGGTGGGGATCGCGCCGAACCAGGGGCCGTCCCGCAATGACCGCCAGGACAGGTGGTCGTACGTCCACGCGTGGTCGAATCCCATCTCCTCGACCTCGCGCCAGATCCGGCGGGCCTCGCTCCACCTGTGTTCGGGCAGCACTACGACGCCGACACGCATGTCTTCTTCTCTTTCGAAGTCTGTTCTTCCGGTCGCCAGAGGGGTCGGGCCGGAGGCCGCCGGATCGCGGCTTCCGGCCTCGTGGCATCGCCGCCGGCCCCTCAGGCGGACAACGACTCGACGATCACGTCGCTGAGTTCGTCGACGTCGGTGACGGGGTTGACTGCGGCCTCCTCCAGCTCGGTGAAGTCCGCGGTGTGGTAGCTGCCGCTGCCGTGGACGACGATGTCCTCCCCGGCGGCGAGGAGTCCGCGGTCCGCCGCGTTGAGCACGCCGGTGAACGCCATGACGAGGGACCACTCGCGCAGTTGCCGCGGGTCGGCCGGCAGGGTGATGCCGGCGGCGCCGAGCAGGGCCCTGATCTGCGGGTAGCGGCTGAAGCACTCGTGGAGGGAGACGACGATGCCATCGCCGCCCTGACGGTGGATCAGCCCGGACATCTCCTCGGCGGTGACCGGGGTCTGCGTGTAGAAGGTGGTTTCCAGCGTCTCCCCGGGGTCGGCCGTCACGGCCGGGAAGTGCGGATCGGCGTCCTGCCGGTGCAGACCCGTGGCGGCGTCGTAGGTGAACGCGGGCACGCGGGTGCGTGAGAAGTCGCCGCCCCGCAGGTGCAGGACCATGTCGGGGGTGTCCAGGTGCTGGACGAGCAGGTAGCGCGGTGCCGCGCCCTCGGACGCGAGCAGGTGGCGATGGCCGAACGCGTGGCCGAGCAGGCCGTAGGCGCTGGAGACGGCGTGCGCGTGGAGGCGGCCCCGCTCCGGGGCTGGGCCCAGGGTGTCCTGCTCCACGAGGGCGCGCAGGGCGTCGGCCATCTTGTAGTTGGCGATGGCGAGGCTGTACCAGATCCGGTAGCCGGTACGGCTCTCGGTCTCCGCACCGAACTTGTCGACGAAGGACGCTGCCAGGTCCTTCACGGAGGCCCGCTGCGGCCCGTCGTAGGTGATGACCGGGTTCTGCGCCCGCCGGTCGGTGTCCTGGCTGAGAGGCGAGGACCAGAGCTTGCGGCGCGCCGCGCCGGGGACGACCACGGCGATGCGCAGTTCGTCGCCGGTGACGAGGCCGCAGTCCACGGCCCGCTGGACGGCGTCGCGCAGGGCCGTCGCCTTGTTCGCGGAGGATGGCGTGATGATCGCTATGCGCTCGCCGGTACGGCGGATGTGGTGGACGGCCCGGGCCACCATGAGCAGCGACGCGAACGTCTTGGTCGTACGGGTCCCCGGGTTGCTCATCATGTTCAGCAGGGTCAGCGAGTGCCCCTGGTAGACGTCGAGTTCGTGGACCGACACGTCGGAGGCGGCCAGATAGCGGCGCAGGTCCTCGGTCAGCGGCGGGAGTTCGAAATCCGGCTCGAAGCCGGGGTGCCCCGGGGCGGCCTCCGCGGCCAGCAGGCGGGCGGCCTCGCGCGCCCTGTCGTAGTAGCGCGCGAGGACGTTCTCGACGCGGACCGTGCGGGGGGTCTGGCTAGCACTCATGAAGATCGCTTCCGGTCGGAGTGGGGTGGACATCAGGCGGCGGGGCCGGGTTGCTCGGGGGCAAGGCGGGCGCTGTGCCGGTGGAAGATGACGCCCTTGGTGATCGCCTGGAGGAGGTTCGCGCAGATCAGCGCGGACCACAGGGCGGTGAGCCCGCCGGCGTCGGCCACCGGGACGGCGCTCAGGCACAGCAGGCCGAAGAAGACGGCGGTGGAGACCAGGCTCGGGAAGGTCCGCTTCAGCCCGAGCATGCCGAAGCCGGCGATCGCCTGCAGAGCGTCGGTGACCACCACGGCGAACACGAGGGGGAGCTGGTCCTCCAACTGCGGCCGCAGGGAGGCGTCTTCGCTGAAGAGCGGGACGATCCAGTGGCCGAAGACCACGAGGACGAGACCGAGGGTGCCGACGCCGCACAGCGCGACCCCGCCGCCCGCGAGGACACTGCGGCGGGCCCCGGCGACGTCGGCGTCGCATGCCGAGCTCGCCACGATGGGGACGGTCGCCTGTCCGATCGCCACGGCGAGCGTGTAGATCAGGTTGACCAGGGTCTCCGACACCCCGTGCACGGCGGCCTGTTCGGTGCCGAGCCGGGCCGCGGCGAACGTCAGGACGCCGAGGACCACGAACTTGATGAGGACGGTCCCGGCGAGCGGGATGCCGACTCTTGCGAGCCGGAATACCTGAGGCAGGTCGGGTCGTCCGGGGCGCAGGGACTGGCCGGCCAGCACCGGGAGCCGGTGCAGGGCGAGCTGGACGCGGACTGTGGTGACGAGGCTGGACGTCAGCATGGCGATGCCGGCGCCGTTCAGCCCCAGGGCCGGAAGGGGTCCGGTGCCCGCGATGAGGCCGATCGACAGCAGCACGGCGACGGCGGTGCCGACGAGTCCGGCCCGCATGACGAGCTTGCCCTGTCCGAGGGCGACCAGGACGGAGATCGCGGAGGCGCCGACCGACGTGGACAGCACGGCGACGGCCAACAGGTAGGGGAACGCTCCGAGATGGTCGAGGGTGGATTCGGGGACGCCGGTCACGCGTCCGATGACCGGCACCCCGGCCACGGCGACGGCGCCGAGCAGGCCGACGATGAACCCCAGCCACATGCCGTTGCGGACCAGCGGAGCCATGCCGTCGGGGTCGTCCTCGTGCTGGCTGACGAACGGCATGACGCCGCGCAGGGCGCCGGTGACGGTGGCGGTGGCGGGGCTGTAGACGGCGATGGTCACGGCGAACGCGGCGAGCGAGGACGTCGCGTGTCTGCCGAGCAGGGCGGTGTCCACCAAGGCGCCGGCGGAGGACGTGACCATCGTGAGGTAGAGCGGTAGCGCGGTCTTCGCGATCCTGCTGAAGGGGTTCTGCCGCCGTTCGGTCGTGGCGGTTTCAGTCATGAGATTTCCTGTCGGTTCAGTCCGCTTGCTTTCTGCTCCCGGACCCTTGCTTTCCGCGCCAGCGCCCGGTCGAATGAAGTGGTTATGACGGTCGCCAGTTCTCCTTCCGAACCGAACAGGTAGAAATGACCGCCGGGCCAGGAATGGCCGTTCACCGCATGGCGGAAGTACTCTTCCCAATGGCGGGTCTCGACCCCGTCGAGGAGCGGGTCGGCGCGGCCGTGGAATATCTCCGCGACCGTGTCCAGCGGGGCTTGGGTGCCGCATACGTACGTATCGACGAGTTCCAGATCGGGGCGGATCACTTCCAGCAGGTAATCGACGACGTCCGGGTCCTGGAGCAGTTCCTCGGGCGTACCGCCGAGGTCCCGCATGAAGTCGACGAGGCGTGCGTCGTCCCACAGGTCGCGCCTTGTCCGCGCGAGGGGCGAAAGGCTGGGCGGACGTACGGCGGACAGGCCCAGCCAGGTGACCGGGGTGCCGCGTCGCTCCAGTTCGGCGGCGAGCTCGAAGGCGACCACCGCTCCCATGCTGTGCCCGAACACGGCGTCCGGCAGGACACCTTGCGCGTCGAGGGCGTCGAGGCAGAACCCGACGGCCTCCCCCGCGCTCCGGCACGGCTTCTGCCCGAGGGACGCCCCCCGGCCGGGAAGGTCGGGCGTGAGCGTCCTGAATTTCCCTCCCAGTGATTTCGCGAGTTCCCGATAGGCGATTGCCGAACCGCCGGCATGATGCAGAATCAACATCACAGGCAATGGCGAAACTGCCGCATCGTCAGGATTCAAGGATTGCCTCCCGGATGAGCGGGGTGGTACAAACTTGTGTCATGAAACGAATCGCTGTCGTTTACCCGGGTCAGGGCTCGCAGGTTCCAGGAATGGGAAAGGATGCGGCGGAGGCGCGCCCGGACCTCTCGCGAAGTTATTACGAGGCGGCGGACGACATACTCGGGCTGCCGCTCAGCCGTATCTGCTTCGAGGGCGACGCGGAGCAG
Organism: Streptomyces sp. NPDC051243; assembly: GCF_044455405.1. Lineage (NCBI taxonomy): Bacteria > Bacillati > Actinomycetota > Actinomycetes > Kitasatosporales > Streptomycetaceae > Streptomyces > Streptomyces sp. NPDC051243. The sequence continues at coordinate 78,646 of NZ_JBITES010000015.1, forward strand.
TTGCGCGACACCGCGGTGACCCAGCCCGCGATCTTTCTCACGAGCCTGGTGTTCACCCGGCTCCTGGAGGAGCAGGGGGTCGTGCCGGACGTGGTCGCCGGCCACAGCCTGGGCGAGTACGCGGCGTTGGTGACGGCCGGGGTGCTCGACTGGACGGACGCGCTGCGCCTGGTCCGCCGTCGCGGCGAGCTGATGGCGGCGGTGAACCGCCGTACACCCGGCAGGATGGCCGCCGTGCTCGACCTCGGTGCGGACCGGATCGACGAGCTGTGCGCGGAGGTCACACGGCAGGGGCGGGGCACCGTGCAGGTCGCCAACTACAACTCCGCGACGCAGACCGTGGTCTCCGGAGACGCCGGCGGCGTCGAGGAGTTCGCCGCCGCCGCGCGCCGGGCCGGCGCCCAGCATGTCGTCGACCTCAAGGTGGGTGCGCCCTTCCACTCGGTGTTCATGAAGGAGATCGAGGCCGAGTTCGCCGACGATCTGGCGGGCGTGCGCTTCGCCGAGCCGGCGCTGCCCGTCGTGGCGAACGCGACGGCCGGGTACGTGGAGACGGCGGAGGCGGCCCGGGAGCTGCTGCGCCGTCAGCTCGCCTCTCCGGTCCTGTGGACACAGACCGTGGAGCTGCTCGTCGCCGCAGAGGTCTCGGCCCTGCTCGAAGTGGGCCCCGGGCGCGTGCTGTCGAACATCGCGCGTGCCTCGGCGCCCGGGCTGCCCGCCCTGCCCGTGGGAACGATGCGTCAGCTCGACAAGGCCGTGACGCAGGTGTCCGCTGTCACCGTGTGAGGTGAGGGGGGCGGCCCGGCGGCCGCCCCCCACCGTGTCAGACATCCGCGCACACCTCGCTGAGCCCGGCCAGCGCCTCCAGCCCGCGCAGCACCTCGTCCACCGGCAGCCCGAAGTCGACCAGGCAGGCGATCTCGTCCACCCCGAGCTGGGCCAGTGACTCCACGATCGGCAGGCAGTCCTGGACCGAGCCGATCAGACACCGGCTGCGGGTGTAGCCGTCGTAGACGTGTTCCAGCATCTCGGTGAGCTCCTCCTCCGGCACCTCCCCCGAGGAGAGAGCGGCGGGAAGGGCGAAGAGGTTCAGCGACGAGCGCATGTACGCCGTCAGCGGCGCCCTCGCGGTGTCCCGGGCCCGCTGCCCGTCGTCGGCCACATAGGTGTGCAGCATGACCGCGACCCGCTCCCTGTCCAGGCCGTGACCCGCCTTCTGCAAGGCCTCGCCGTAGTCGACCAGGTTGTCCTCCAGCTGCTCCCAGGTCTGGCCGAGCAGATGGGTCAGCACTCCGTGCCCGAGCTCCCCGGCGAGGGCGAAGGTCGCCGGGGAGCCCGCCGCGGTGATCCACAGCGGGATGTCCTGCTGGACCGGACAGGGGAAGGACCGAATGGCCACCATGCCGCCGTCGGGCCCGGGCCGTTCGACCTCCTCGCCCGCCCACAGGGACCGGACCTCCGCGAGCTTCGACCGCAGGGCGGACTTGTTGTCCGCGAAGGCGTCGGGGGCGAGCACGAAGTCCCTCGGATTCCAGCCGGATGCGAGCGCCAGTCCCGTACGGCCACCGGACAGCTGGTCGACGACGGCCCACTCCTCTGCCACCCGGATCGGGTCGTGCAGCGGGAGAACCACGCTGCCGGCCCGGATCTCCACACGTTCGGTCATGGTCGCGAGGGCGGCCGCCGTCACCGAGGGGTTCGGGAAGGGCGCGCCGAACTCGTGGAAGTGCCGCTCGGGTGTCCAGACTGCCGTGAAGCCGTGGGAGTCGGCGAACCGCGCCGCCTCCTTCAGCAGACGGTACTGCTCCTCGGGGGCGTCCCCGCTGGAGAAGAAGAAGAGGCTGAACTTCATGCGGTGGCTCCTGCCGGTGCGGGGTCGACGAGGCCCGGAGCGGAGTCCGGTTCGAACAGGAGGCGGAAGACGGCCTCGCGGTAGAGCCGGAGCAGCTCCTGCGCGTGCCAGGGCCCGTCCGCGTCCCTGCACAGCAGTTCCACCCGCAGGGAGTCGGGCGCTTCGATCGGGAGGAACTGCAGGCTCTGTCCCGGCGGGAGGGTGTCCGGCTCCAGCGCCTCGAAGGGCGCGCCGGCCAGCAGGACGTCCTGGCCGTCGTCACGGACGTAGGTGAAGGACACCGGCTGCGAGGTGTGGGCGGCCAGCGCGGGGTCCTGGGCCGCCAGGTCGCCGAAGGGCACCAGGCGCACGGACTCGATGCGGGCATGGACGCGCTGCGCCTCGGCGAACGCCTCAGCGGGGGACTGCTCCGGTGCGAAGCGCAGCGGTACCGGGACGACGTTCGCGAACGCGCCCACCGAGTCGCTCAGCGCGGAGTGCACCCGGCCGTCGAACGCGACGGAGAAGCAGACGCCCTGCTCGCCGGTCCGGCGGGCCAGCGCCGAGGCGAAGGCGGTGAGGTGCAGCAGGAACGGAGTGGTCCGGCGGTCCGCGCACCACGAGCGGATCACGGCGTGCAGGGAGGCTTCGGGGCGCCAGCTCACACGGTGCACGGGTGCGGTGGGCGGCACGGTGTCCGATGCGCGCTGCGTGGGCAGCAGCTCCCGCCACACGTCCAGCGCCTGTGCGAAGGACGGCATGGACGGCAGCTCGTCCCGCCAGGCCAAGTACCGCAGGAATCCCGGGTCCTCGGCCGTGGCCGCGCCGGGCGCCGCGTCGTAGGCCTCGGCGACCGACCGGACCAGGTTGAGCAGGCCGATGCCGTCCAGGGCGGCCGCGTGGACCGTGAAGGAGACCAGCAGGCCCTCCTCCGGCACCCGCACTGCGCGCACCCGCAGCAGGGCGTCCCGGCGCGGGTCGATCGGGTCGGCCTGGCCTGCCTCGGCCAGCCACTCGTGCGCGCCCCGCGGCGGCGGAGGCGTCGGCAGCCGCAGCTCCTCCACGCTCGCCGCGTGCTCGCCCGGGGCGGCCAGGACGGGGCCGCCGTTGTGCGGGTAGCGCACCCGGAGCGCGGGGTGCCGGACCAGCACCGCGTCAAGCGCCGACTCCAGCCGTCGCAGGTCGAGTTGAGCCCCCGCACGGAAGACGAAGGTCTTCTGGTGGGCGGCGCCCGGGCTCTGGACCCGGCGCAGCAGCCCGCCGGGGACGGTGTCAGGAAGCCGTGGCGGGGGCAGGGTCACCGCGTCGTCGGGCCGGGCGGACCTGTCGGCCACGACAGCCGCCAGTGCGGACGCCGTTCCGGCCGTGTAGAAGTCGCGGATCGACAGACGAACGCTGAATGTCTCGCGGACGAGGTGCAGGGCTCGGGTGGCCAGGAGCGAGTGGCCACCGGAGTCGAAGAAGTCGTCCTCGGCCCGCAGTCGCGGCTCCTGGAGCAGTTCGCGGAAGACGCCGAGGACCTTGGTCAGGACAGGGTCGTCGCCGTCGTCGGTGGGCTGCTGCGCGGCTGCCGACTCCGGGTGCGGCAGCCGGGACGGGTCGACCTTGCCATTGACGTTCACCGGGAAGGCGTCGACCACCGTGAACGAGGACGGCACCAGCGACGGGGGCAGTTCCTCGCGCAGCCGGTCGCGGACCGTGCCTGCCAGGTTCTCCGCGTGGCCCGCGGAGATGAGGTAGGCGTCGAGGCGCTTGTCGCCGCTCTCGCCGGTGACCCGCAGATAGACGTCCCGCACGCCCGGCACCCGCCGGACGACCAGTTCGATCTCGCCGAGCTCGACGCGCGTGCCGCGGATCTTGACCTGCTGGTCGCCGCGGCCCAGATAGAGCAGGTCGCCGCTGGACAGCAGCCGGACCCGGTCGCCGCTGCGGTAGGTGCGCTCGCCCGTCACCGGATGGGTGGAGAACCGCTCGGCGGTCAGTTCGGGCCGGCCCAGATAGCCCGTGGCCACGCAGGGGCCGCTGAGGAACAGCTCGCCGATGCTCCCGTAGGGCACGGGCCGGCCCGCCTTGTCCTTGATCTCATAGGTCACGTTCTGGATCGGACGGCCGATCGGCGCGTACCGGGGCCAGGTGCGCGGAGGGCCCGTGAAGCGGTAGAAGGCGACGCAGTGCGTCTCGGCCGGGCCGTAGTTGTTGATGAGTTGGCACTCCGGGAGTGCCTCGAAGAAGCGGATCATCTGCTCGCTCAGGCGGAGTTGTTCGCCGGTGGTGGTGATCTCCCGCATGGTCGCGAAGAGCGAGGGGTCCGCCTGGTAGCGGGCGGCGAGCGCGTGCATGAGCGAGACCGGGAAGATCGCCTTCTGTACGCCGTGGTCCCGGATGAACGCGGGTAGCAGCTCGTGGTCGTGCTTGTCCTCGTCGTCGACGACGTGCAGGGATCCGCCCGAGCACAGCGCGCCGAAGGTCTCGTGGAAGGAGACGTCGAAGCCGAACGAGGCGAACTGAAGCCAGCGCGTTCCGAGGGGGGTGACGCGGGTGTCGTAGTCGGCCAGGTTGGCCAGGGCCCGGTGGGTGAAGTGGATGCCCTTGGGGCGTCCGGTGGTTCCGCTCGTGTAGGTGACGTAGGCACCGACGGCCAGGTCGACCGCGTCGCCGGGCAAGGGTCCCTCGGGGCCCTGGATCCGTGTCACGTCGGCGAGTTCGAGCGGTTCGGCCCCGGTGGCGAAGCGGGCGTCGGTCGCGTCGGCGCAGAGCACGAAGCGGGCGCCGCTGTCCTCGGCGATGACCGCGAGTCGCTTCGGGGGGTGCGCCAGGTCGAAGGGCACGGGGGTTGCGCCCGCCCGCATCACGCCCAGGAGTGCGGCCACGAGGGGAACGCCGCGCTCCATCGCGATGCCGACGGTGTCGCCGTGCGCCACGCCGCGCTCGGTGAGCAGGCCTGCGATGCCGGCCGAGATCCGGGCGAGCTCCCCGTAGGTGAGCCTCATCCGCTTGTCGGCCACCGCGGTGCGCTCGGGATGGCGTGCGGCGAGCTCCGCGAAGACGGCGTGCACCGGCCGGTCCGGTACTTCGGCGAACGGGCCGACGAGGGCTGCCGCGGTGCGTGCCGCGGCCTCGGGGGTCTCGACGGGCAGGTCGGCCGCGAGGGTCTCGGGGGCGCTGGTGGCCCGGTCCAGCAGCTGGCCGAACCCCTCCTGCCAGGCGGCCACCGTCTGGGCGTCGAAGCGGTCCGAGTCGTACATGAACCGGCCCGACAGCGTGCCGTCGCGGCCCAGCCACCAGCTCAGCGAGAGCTCGTAGGTGCTGGCCTCGCGGTCGAAGGGCACGGTGACCGCGCGCAGGCCCTCCGGCGCCGGGGGCGCGCTGGCGTCCTCGCTGAGCATGTTGAACAGCACCTGGAACACCGGGCTCACGGACAGATCGCTGTCCGCGCCGAGATGCCGCGCGAGCACCTCGAACGGCAGGTCCTGGTGGTCGAGGGCGTCGGTGAGGCGATCCTGCGTGCTGTGCAGCAGGTCGCGGAAGGTGTGCTGCCGCTCCCAACGGGTGCGCATCGGCAGGGTGTTGACGAAGTTGCCGATGAGCTCCCGGGTCTCCGGGCGGTGCCGTCCGGAGACCGGCGTGCCCACGACCACATCGCGGCTGTCGCTGATCCGGCCGAGGAAGAGCGAGAACGCGGCGGACACGACGACGAAGGGCGTGGTCCGCTCCCGGGCGGCCAGTTCCCTCACCCGCGTGGCCAGTTCGGCCGGGAGGCTGAAGTCGAGGTTGCGGCCCGCGTAGCTGCGGGACGAGGCGCGTGGGCGGTCGGCGGGCAGCTCGATCGCCTTGGGGGCGTCGGCCAGTTCACTCGTCCAGAACTCCAGGTGGCGACGCATGTCCGCGGATTCGAGCGCCTCGGCCTGGCCGAGAGCGTGCGCGGCCAGCAGGCCGTCGAGCGGTGGCAGGTCGGGGACCTCGCCGCGGACGCGGTGTGCGTAGGCGGCGTACAGGTCGGTGAGGAGGATGCCGGTGGAGCGGGCGTCGGCGCAGATGTGGTGCACGGCCATGGCCAGCACATGGCGTTCGGGCGCGAGCCGGAAGACGCGCGCGAGCAGGACGGGTGCGCGGTCCAGCGGGATCTTGGCGGCGAGCAGCGCGCGGATCCGCTGGCGCAGCTCGTCCTCCGTGACGTCCTCGACCGGCAGGTCGACCTCGGCGGCCGGGTGGATCTGCTGCACCGCGCGCCCGTCGACCACCGTGTACACCGAGCGCAGCGCCTCGTGGCGCGCCACCACGTCGCGCAGGGCGGCGTGCAGCGCCCTCGTGTCGAGGGGGCCGCGCAGGTCGGCGAGGACGGGGACGTTGTACGCCTCGGCAGCGTTGTCGATCTCGTCGAGGAAGACGAACTTCTCCTGATGGGGGGTCAGCGGCAGGAGGCTGCGGGGGCGGTCGGTCACGGGGGCCGTGGCGGGGGAGGCCGCGCGCACGAGTTCGGCGAGCCGGCGCGGCGTCGGGCCGCGCATGAACGAACCGAACGGCACGACCGCGCCCCAGCGGGACTTGGCGGCGGCGACGACGCGCTGGGCCAGCAGGGAGTCGCCCCCGAGGGTCAGCAGGTCGTCGTCGGCGGTCACCTCGTCCACGCCGACGGCCGCACGGAAGAGTTCGCGTGCCTCTTCCTCGAGGTCCGCGCCGGGTACGGCGTCTCGGGCGGGCGCGTCGGGGGCGGCGTCCTCGGCCTCAAGCCAGTACCGCTGCCGGTGGAAGGGGTACGCCGGTACGTCCACCACTGAGCCCGGTGCCACGTCGGCCGGGGGCAGGACGGCGCCCTGGACCCCTGCGGCCCAGGCGCTGACGGCGCCTGCCAGCAGGGTGTCGGCGCCGGGCCGGACGCCCTCGGGGAGGCTCGGCAGGATGGAGACCAGGCGCCCCAGCCGGCCCAGGGCCTCGGCGGCCGGCGGCTGAGCGTCGGGCGTGACCGCCGGACGTGCCACGGTGAGCCCGCGCGGTGGCAGCGTGCGCAGACCGGGCGAGGCGGGCGCACCGGCTCCCAGATGGGCGGGATCCGCCGCCCGCCCGGCGGGGACGAGTTCACTGCCGTCGGCGTCGTACCAGGTCAGCTTCGCGGGGCCGAGGGTGAGGCCGCGCGCCGCCGTTTCGACGGGTTCGCCGGTGGCGAGCCGGGCCAGCAGACGCTTCAGCTCTTGTGGGGGCAGTACGCCGGTGAGCACGGCTGCCGCCAGCCGGCACTCCGGGGCGGCGAGTACGGCCGCGGGCTCAATGCCGTGCTCGCGCCAGACGGCGGTGGCGCCGAGGGCCGTGACCGTGGCCAGGACGGCGTGCGGCAGGGCGCCGAGGCTGGGGTCCGAGCCGGGACCGAGGCCGGACCGCCAGGCGTCCAGGAGTGGGTCCGCCGCCGTCCGGAATGCCGGCAGGGTGTCGTACAGGTCGCCGAAGAGGTCCGCGATCGGTCGTGGGAAATCCAGCAGGAGGGCCACCGGCCGGGCCATGGGGGTTGCGGTCTCCGCCGGTCCGACCCGGACGATGTCGCCGCCGGGACGCCACAGCAGGGCCCGGCGCAGGGGGTGCTGGGTGCGTCCCCGCCGCAGGGTGAACGCGATGTCGTGCGCTCCCTCGGCGGAGGTGACGTTGCTGAGGTGCTTGCGCAGTTGGGTGTCCAGGGCGTCGAGGGACTCGGGTGACCTGGCGGTGAAGGCGAGCAGGACGGAGTCGTCGGCGAGCACGGGCGCCGGTGTCCGGGGCTGCCGCGGGGCCTCCTCCACCAGCAGGTGGACATTGGTGCCGCCGATGCCGAAGGAGCTCACCCCCGCCCTGAGCGGGTGTGCTCCCTGCCAGGGGCGCAACTCCCGGTTGAGGTAGAACGGTGAACTCGGCAGGTCCAGATGGGGGTTGGGCTCCTCGCAGCCGAGTGTCGGCGGCAGTTCGCGGTGGTGCAGGGCGAGGACGACCTTGATGAGGCCGGCGATGCCCGAGGCCGAGTCGATGTGCCCGATGTTCGACTTCACCGAGCCGAGGGCGCAGAAGCCGGTCGCCGTCGTCGTCTCCCGGAACGCCTCCGTCAGGGCGCTGACCTCGATCGGGTCGCCGAGGGCGGTTCCCGTGCCGTGGGCTTCCACGTAGCTGACGGTGTCGGCCGGGATGCCGGCCAGCGCGTGGACGGTGGCGATGAGTTCGGCCTGTCCGGCGGCGCTGGGCGCGGTGTAGCCGCTCTTGGAGGTGCCGTCGTTGTTGACGGCTCCGGCCCGGATCACGGCGAGGACTCGGTCGCCGTCCTCCAGCGCGTCCTCCAGGCGGCGCAGCACCACCAGGCCGACGCCGCTGGCGAAGACGGTGCCGGCGGCCTCGGCCGAGAACGGGCGGCAGCGACCGTCCGGGGAGGCCGTCCCGCCCTCGGTGTACAGATAGCCGAGGTCGCGGGGCTTGATGCAGGAACCGCCGACGACCATGGCGTCGGCCTCGTAGTCCAGCAGTGTGCGGCAGGCCTGGTGCACGGCGGCCAGGCTGGACGAACACGCGCAGTCCACGGCGAGGCTCGGACCGGTCAGTCCCAGCCGGTAGGCGAGCTGGGTGGCGGTGAACCCGCGGTCGTTGCCCATCAGGGTCCGGTGCCAGCCCAGCCGCTTGATGGCGTCACGGTGGGGCAGGACGTTGTCCAGGAGGTAGTCGGAGTGGTTGAGGCCGAGGAACACGCCGATGCGCCCGGAGAACCGGACGGGGTCGATCGCGGCGTGCTCCAGGGCGTGCACGGCCGTCTCCATCAGGAACCGCTGCTGCGGGTCGGTGATCTCCGCCTCCGCCGGGGTGAGTCCGAAGAACCCGGCGTCGAACAGCGCGGGATCCGCGAACCTCTTGCGTACGGCCACGTAGGCGGGGTCGTTGATCAGGCTCTCGGGCAGCCCGGCGGCCCGCAGCTCTTGGTCGGGGACGTTCTCATTGGGCTCCCCGCCGCTGCGCAGCAACTGCCAGTACTCCTGCACGGAGTCGGCGCCCGGGAAGCGGCAGGCCATGCCGACGACGGCCACGGCCGGGACGTCGCCGTCCACGGGTTCGGGCAGCGCTTGGGACATGTGGATGCTCCTAGGGGAAGTCAGATGCGGTGGGCGAAGCGGGTCAGGCGCCGTCGGATTCGCGTGCGTACGGTGGCCGTTGCTGTCGGGCCGCGGCGATCTCCTTCTTGCGCCGTACCTGTTCGCGCCGCTGCTGCTGCGCCATGCGGCGTGCATCGATCCGTTCGTTCACCTCGGTGGCAGCCCGCTCCCCCGGCCTACCCGGGGTCTCGGCGCTCTGTGCAGGCCGGGTGACATGAGCGGCGTACCGGCGCACCGTGGGGTGGCGGAAGAGGTCCACGATGCGGGCGTCGGGCACCAGTTCCCGGCGCACGGCGCTCAGCAGCCGGGCCACGAGGATGGAGTTCCCGCCGATCTGGAAGAAGTCGTCATCGGGGCCGACGGAGGGGTTGCCGAGCACTTCGCGCCACACGGCCAGCAGACCGGTCTCCAGTGCGCCTTCGGGCTCCTCGGCCGGTCGGGCGGGCGCGGCGAGCGGGATCTCCGGGAGGGCCCGCCGGTCCACCTTGCCACCGCTGGTCGTGGGCAGTTCGGGCGTGGCGGCGAAGGCCACGGGGATCAGCGCATCGGGGAGTGTGCGGCCGAGGCCCGCGGCCAGGGCGGCCTCATCGACGCCGCTGCCGGGTGCGGGGACGCAGTGCGCCACCAGGGCCGGGCCGGACGGGGTGTGCTGCACACACACGGCGCAGTCGGCGATTCCCGGCAGGGAGTTGAGCGCCTGCTCGATTTCCTCCAGCTCCACCCGGTGGCCGTTGACCTTGACCTGGTTGTCGATCCGGCCGACAACCTCCAGGGTGCCGTCGGGCAGCCACCGCCCCATGTCGCCGGTCCGGTACACCCGGGTGCCGGGGTCTCGGCCCAGGGTCACGAAGCGCTCCGCAGTCAACTCCGGCTGGCCCACGTAGCCGTGAGCGACCCCGGCGCCGCCGATGACGAGCTCGCCGTACATGCCGACCGGCAGCGGAGCGAGCCGGTCGTCGACGACGTACACCTCGTTGTTGGCGAGCGGCTGCCCGATGCGGACCGGCTCGGGGGCGTCCGGCACCTGCCAGCAGGTGGACCACACGGTGGTCTCGGTCGGGCCGTACATGTTGAGCACGGTCGGGATGCCGAGTTCCTTGAGCCTGCGGGCCAGGGTGGCGTCCAGGGCCTCGCCACCGACCATGAGGAGCTGCAGCCGGCTCAGGGCCTTCTCCGCGTCGGGCAGCCGCAGCACGCTGCGCAGCAGGGTTGGGGTGGCCTGGAGGGCGTTGGCCCCTTCGGCGAGGATCAGTTCGGGCAGTGTGCGGGAGTCGTCGGCGTCGCCGAGGGTGAGGGTTTCGGTGGTCTCGGCGAGGACGACGGGCACCCGGCGGGCCTGTGTCCACAGCAGTTCGACGACGGAGATGTCGAAGGTCGCGGCGGTCACGGCCGCCCACACCGGGTTGTCCGGCAGCGGTACGGCCCGGTCGAGCGCGACGAACAGGTTCGTCAGGTTGTGGTGGCTGACCTCGACGCCCTTGGGCTGCCCGGTGGATCCGGAGGTGAAGATGACGTAGGCGGCGTCGTCCGGGTCCGGGGTGTGGGGGTCGACGGCGGGTGCACCGCTCCGCAGGAGTTCCTCGGAGCGCAGCCGGAGCGCGGCGCTGCCGCGGCAGTGGTCCGTGTACGGTCCGGCCGTCACCAGGGCCGCGCAGGCGGCGCGGTCCAGCATGGCTGTGAGCCGGTTCTGCGGCGAGCGTCCGTCGAGCGGCACGTAGACGAGTCCCGCGTGGAGGATGCCCAGGACGAGCGCGAGCAGGTCGGGAGAGCGGGGCACCAGGACGCCGACCCGCTGACCGGGACGCAGGCCCGCGTCGCGCAGGCCGGCCGCCACGCGCGCGGCGGCCGCGGCGAGCTCGCCGCGGCTCATCCGCCGGCTGCGGAAGCGGACCGCAGGGCGTTGCGGGTCCTCGGCCAGGGCCTTCCGTATCTCGTCGTACACCGGGCGCGCCGGCACGGGGACGCGCGCCGCCGCGTTCCAGGCGTCGATCCGCCGCGCGTCGGCCGGGTCCGCCAGTTCCAGGGAACCGACTGTGGCGTCCGGGTGGTCGCACATCGCGTTGACCAGCCGCTCGTACAGGGTGACGAACCGTTCGGCGTCCTCGCGGGAGAGCAGCGTGTCGTTGAAGATGAGCTGCCCTTGAAGCCCCTCGGTGTCCGGCTGCACCTTGAACATCAGGTCGTACTGGGCCGAGTAGATCGGGCAGTCGGCCTGCCGGGCCTTCACTCCGGGCAGCCGCAGCTCCTCGTCCGGATAGCTCTGGAAGATGAAGAGGGACTGGAAGACCGGGGAATGGGAGGTGCTGCGCTCCGGCGCCGCCGCGGAGACCACCTGGTCGAACGGAAGGTCCTGGTGGGCGAATGCGTCGAGGACTGCGCGCCGGCAGCGGCGGACGTAGTCACGGACGGACTCCTCCGCATCGATGCGGGTGCGGATGGTTATCGAGTTGAAGAACAGGCCCAGGGTCCGCTCCAGGACCGGGTAGGCGCGGTTGGCGAGGGGGCTGCCGACAGTGATGTCGTCGGTTCGGGACATCCGCGACAGCAGGAGGCTGAAGGCGGCGACGAGGGTGCCGTACAAGGTGCTGCGGGTCTCGGAGCCCAGTCGGCCCGCGGCCGCGACCGTGTCGGCGCCCAGCCGGAAGAGCAGCTCGGAGCCGTGGAAGCTCTGCACCGTCGGCCGCTTCCGGCCGGGGACCAGCTCCAGCGGGGCCGGCAGGTCCGCGAGCGTGCGCCTCCAGTACGACCGCTGCCGCTCGGCCATCTCGCCGCCGAGCCATGACTGTTCCCAGACCGCGTAGTCGGCGTAGTGGACATCGACGTCGGCGAGCCGTGCCGCCCGGTTCTCCAGTCGGGCCGCGTACAGCTCCGAGAGCTCCTTGCGCAGCAGCCCGGCCGACCAGCCGTCGGAGATGACGTGGTGCTGGGTGAGCACGAAGGTCCAGCTCTGCGGACCCTTCCTCAGCAGGTCGAAGCGGATGAGCGGGGCCCGGGACAGATCGAAGCGGGTGGTGACGATCTCGAAGAGCAGCTCGTCATGGCCGCCGTCGGTCACGTCGTGGACCCGGAAGTCCGCCGGGCACCGCGGGCTGACCGACTGCACGAGTCCGTCGTCGGTCTCCACCAGGGCGGTGCGCAGCACCTCGTGACGGTGCATCACCTCCTCGGCAGCGGCACGCAGGGCCGCCGCGTCGACGGGGCCTTCCAGGTCGTAGGCGAAGTACATGTTGTAGACGGGCAGGTCCGTGCCGAGCTGCTCGACGAGCCACAGGCGTTGCTGGGCGTACGAGGCGGGCAGCGGGGCACTGCGGTCGGCCCGTTCGATGCGGACGCCGCGGCGCGCCTCCTCCTCCCGCTGCTCCCGCAGGAAGTCGACGATCTCGGCGCGGCGGGACCGGATCTCCTGCCGGATCTCCTCCGGTATGCCGCCGCCGTGCGTGGAGGCCAGCAGCCGGTCGCCGTCGAGGGAAAGGCGGACGCCGGCGGCGGCCAGGTCGGCAAGCAGGTGTGACAGGCTCACAGTTCCACCGGCTCCCAGGTCGTTTCACCGTCGGCTGCCCGGTCGTCGGAGAGCTGCCGGTACAGGTGCATGGCTGCCAGTTCCTTCTCGACGAGCGTCGCCATGTCCCGGAAGGACTCCCCGGCGAGCAGGTCGCCCAGGCTGATGCGGACGCCGTAGGTCTCCCGCAGCCGGGCCAGCACCTGCACGGCGATGATGGAGTGGCCGCCGAGGGCGAAGAAGTCGTCGTCCTCCTGGATGCCGTCGACGCCCAGGACATCGCGCCAGATGGCGGTGAGGACGACGGAGACGTCCTCCTGCGCGGCCGGTGCGGGGGCGTCTGCGGCGGCTTCTTCCCGTGCGGCGGGTCCGGGCACGTTCGGCCACCAGTGCCGCTGCCGCGCGAACGGGTAGGCGGGCAGCGGAATGCGCCGACCGGCGCCGCCGGTTCGCAGCCGCGTCCAGTCGAGGTCGCCGCCGCGTTCCCACGTGCGGGCCAGGAGGCCGAGCCACGCCGTCCAGGAGACCAGGCCCTCGGCCAGGTCGAGGCCGCCCTCCGGCGCCTGTGCCGCTCGGGGGTCCATGACGGCGTCGCGGGACATCTCCGCCAGGTGGCGGGCCGCGCCCTCGTGGCCGACGGGCAGGACCGTACCCTGCTGCGCCGACCTCACCTCGATGGTCAGGGCGCGGTGCGCCGCCGATTCGAGCAGTCGGTCGATCTCCTCCAGCAGCGACTCGCAGCGGCTGAGGTCCTGGCCCGCCTCCGCGAGCCCCACGGCCTCGGTGTGCAGGAGCGCGGCCCGCAGCGCGATGTCGGCGGGCAGGGCGCCCGCGACGGCGCAGGCAACGTATTCGCCGGCCCCGACGCCGACCAGCGCGTCGGGTCGGGCACCGACGTCCATGAGCGCGGTCAGGCCGCCGTGCAGGCGCCACAGGCGGCGGCCCGCCTCGTCGGCGGCCGCGGCCCGCCCCAGGGCCTCGGCGAGCTGCGGCAGCCGCGTGTCGAGCTCGGCGGTGAGCGCGCCCGGCACGTGGTCCGGCCGTACGGTCACCACCCGCTCCCGGAGTGTGCGGGGCTGCGGATCGGCGGCGAGGGCCGTGCTCAGGTCGGCGGTGCGTGCGGCGACCCAGGCCCGCCGCCACGGGTGCTTGCGGCGGCCCGACTGGAGCGTGGCCGCCACGTCGGCGACCGGGAGCTCCGGTTGCCGCTCCAGCGCCCGGGCGAGGGCTCCGCTCAGATGCCGGAACGCCTCCGAGGTGTGCGAGGAGAGGGGGATGATCCACGGCTCGCCGTCCGGGGTGGAGGCCGGTGCCGGGGGCGGTTCCTCGACGATCACGTGGGCGTTGGTGCCGCCCATGCCGAGGGCGGTGACTCCGGCGCGGCGCGGCTGCCCGGAGTCCGGCCAGGGCCGGGTCTCGGTGTTGACGCGGATCCCGCTGTCCGTCAGGTCGATCTGCGGGCTCAGCTCGGTGTGGTGCGCGGTGGCGGGCAGGACGCCTTCCCGCACGGCCAGCGTCGCCTTGACGAGACCTGCGATCCCGGCGGCCGTGTCCAGGTGGCCGATCGAGGACTTCACCGCGCCCACGGCGAGCGGCCCGGAGGCCTTGTGCGCGGCCCGGGCCTCGCGCAGCGCGGCCAGTTCCACGGGGTCGCCGAGCGCCGTGCCCGTGCCGTGGGCCTCGACGAAGCCGACGGTGCCCAGGTCGATCCCGGCGTCGTCGGCGGCGGCGAGGATGACGTCGCGCTGGCCCGTCACCGACGGCGCGGCGAAGCTCAGCCGGTCGGCGCCGTCGTTGTTCAGGGCGGAACCGCGGATCACCGCGTGCACGGTGTCCCCGTCGTGCAGGGCGTCGTCGAGTCGGCGCAGGACGACGACGCCGACTCCGCTGCCGGGCACGGTGCCGTCCGCCGACGCGTCGAAGGGGCGGCACACACCAGTGGGGGAGGTCACCGCGCCGTCGCGCCAGTCGTAGCCGTGCTCGTGCGGGAGCTGGACGGAGACGGCACCGGCGAGAGCGAGGTCGCAGTCACCGGCGAGGAGACTGCGCCGGGCCAGGTGGACGGCGGTCAGCGAGGTCGAACAGAGGGTGCTGACGTACACACTGGGGCCGCGCAGGCCCAGGTGGTAGGAGACCCGCAGAGGCAGCGAGGCGGGGTTGCCCCACTGCTCGACGTAGGTCCGGGCGACGGGGTCGTCAGGGTCGGCGAGGGCGGCGTAGCGGTTCTCCCCGCTGCCGCAGAAGACGCCCACCCGGACGTCGGGTGTGTCGGCCCAGCCGGCGTCCTCCAGGGCGTGCAGGGCCTCTTCGAGGAACAGGCGGTGCTGCGGGTCCATGGCGGCGGCCTCGGCGGGTGCGATGCCGAAGTACTCCGCGTCGAAGAGGTCGGCATCGTCGATGGCTCCGGCCACCGGTACCCGGCGGGTTCCCGCAGGCGATGCGGGGGCCGCACTCTCCGTGCGCCGGACCGCGGTCTCGCCGCTCAGCAGCCGCTGCCAGTAGGCGGTGACGTCGCCGCCGCCGGGGAACCGTCCGGCGAGACCGACGATCGCTACGGCGTGCTCGGGGTGGGAATCGGTCATGACGTCTCCTCGGCTCGGTCGGCCGCGACGGCCCTGGCCACCGCGGCGACCGTCGGGTACTTGAACAGGTCGGTCACCGCGAGGGAGGGGGAGATCTCCTCTCTGATGCGCCGGTGCAGGCGGACCAACGACAGTGAGCTGCCGCCGAGTTCGAACAGGCCGACGTCACGGGGCACCCGGTCCGGGGTGGTCGCGAGGACCTCTGCCCACAGGGCCGCCAGGCGCGATTCCAGGACGGTGCGCGGGGCCTCGGAGACGGTGACCGTGTCCCCGGCCGGCGGCGTCGGCAGCGCGCGGGTGTCGAGCTTGCCGCTCGCCGTCACCGGTAGCGCGTCGAGCCGGACCACCTGTGCGGGAACCAGGGCGGCCGGCAGGCGTTCGGCCAGGTATGCCCGCACGGCCGCGCCCTCCAGCCCTTCACTGCCCGTCAGGTAGGCCACGACGGCGTCGTCACGGTCGCGTCGTACGACCACGGCGACGTCGTCGACGTCCGGGTGCCCGAGGGCCAGCCGGCGGATCTCGTCCAGCTCGACACGGATGCCGTGCAGCTTGACCTGGGAGTCGTCGCGGCCGAAGTACTCCAGTTCGCCGCCGGCTGTCCAGCGGGCCAGGTCGCCCGTGCGGTACACCCGCAGGTCCTCGCCGTCCGTGAGCGGCAGGGTCACGAAGCGCTCCGCGGTCAGCTCGGGGCGGCTGACGTAGCCAAGGGCGAGCGGGGTGCCGCCGACGCACAGTTCGCCCACGAAGCCCGCGGGCAGGGGCTGGTCGCCGGCGCCCAGGACGAAGACTCGGGCGCCGGGAACGGGACGGCCGATCGGCATCCGTGGGCCGGTGTCCGTGGGGCGGCAGTGGTGGGCCGTCGTCTCGATGGCGGCCTCGGTGGGGCCGTAGAGGTTGACGACCTCGCACCCCCACACCGACCGCACCGCCTCGACGACGGCAGGGTCCAGGCTCTCCCCGCCGACGAAGACCCGGCGCAGGGAGTCGGGCGGTGCGGCCTCCTCCTCGGCGAGCACGCTCTTGAGGAGCGTCGGCACGAACTGGGCGACGGTCACCCGGTGTTCGCGCATCTCGTGCAGCAGGTGGCGCGGGTCGCGGTGGGCCCAGTCGGGGGCGATGACGATCTCCGCACCCAGGGCGAGCGGCGTCAGGTACTCCCAGAGGGAGGCGTCGAAGACCGGCGGCGTCTTGAAGTAGAAGCGGTCCTGGTCGGTGAAACCGAAGTCTCGGATCTTCCAGGCGATGTTGTTGGCGATGGCCCGGTGCGGTACGGCGACGGCCTTGGGCAGGCCGGTACTGCCGGACGTCGTGATGACGTACGCCGCGTCGGTGTCGTGTACCGGCGCCGGGTCCGGAGCCGACTCCGCGCCGGCTGCCGTGAGTTCGTCCAGCGCGATCACCGGCAGGTCCTGCGTCGTGTCCTTGACGTCGTCGCGGGTGCGGACCACCAGGGCCCGCGCCCCGGCGTCGGCGATCACGAAAGCTCGGCGGCGCACCGGCTGTTCCATGTCGACGGGCAGGAAGGCCAGCCCCGACCGGAGGACGGCCATCGCCGCGATCACGTACTCCGGCGAGCGGGGCAGGCACAGCGCGACGGGCGACCCCGGGGACAGGCCCAGGGCCGTCAGCCGGGCGGCGAGGGTGCGGGTGCGCTCGTCGAGTTCGCCGTAACGGATCTCGGTGTTCCCGTACCGCAGGGCATTACGCTCCGGGGCCGCCTGGGCCCGGGCGAAGAATGCCTGGTGGAGGGGGGCGTAGGGCAGGGCCGGTTCCGGGGCGCCCCAGTCCGCGACGACCTGCGTGAGTGCCGTGCGGTCCATCAGCCGGACCGCGGCGGCCGGGGTGGCGGGTTCCTCCAGAAGCTGGACCAGTACTTCGTGGAAGGCGTCGGCGAGGCTCCGCGCCGTTTGCTCGTCGTAGAGCGCGGTGTTGAACTCCAGCCGTCCGGTCACCCGCCCATCCGCATCGTGGAGGTCGAGCAGCAGGTCGGCCTTGCCGTCACGGGTGTCCAGGGGGAGCTTGCGCGTCACCGTGCGCGCAAGGCAGAAGTCGTCGTCGGTGTCGGTCAGGGAGACCATCGCGGCACCGCGCAGTCCGTCCACCGGGTTCGCGGCCCTGACCTGCTCCCACATGGCATCCAGCGGTGCGCCGCGGTGGTCCATGCTCTCCAGCAGGGCTCCGTGGACGTCGCGTGCGAAGTCCAGCAGAGTCGCGTCCGCGAGGCCGGGACTGCGATAGACCAGCAGGTCGGTGAACGGCCCCACGACCAGTTCGAGTTCCGTCCGCTGCGGATCAGCGGCGGGATAGGTCAGCAGCACGTCCTCGGACCGCAGGAAGTGCCGCAATACGACCGCGAAGGCGGCCATGTGGAGGGCGAACGGGGTGCACTTCAGACGGGCCGACCGCGCAGCCACACCCTCGGGGATGCGCACGGGCACGGATGCCTTCGCGATGCGCTGCGCCCTGTGGGTGCCGCCGACCGAGGGTGGTGAGTTGATCTCCCGCAGGTCGTGCAGATAGGTCTCCCAGTACTTGCGGGCGTCCGCCTCGACGGCAGGATCCGCGAAGCGCCGCTGTTGCCACTCGACGTAGTCCGCGAAGCCAGGGCTTCGCGGCTGTGCGTCACCGCCGGCGGCGGACCGGCCGTCGGATGCGTACTCCTCGGCGAGGTCGCGGAGGAAGACGGTCACGGACAGCGCGTCCATCACGAGGTGGTCGAAGACGAAGAGGAGGACGGCGCTTCCCGGTGCGCTGCGGAAGAGCTGGACCCGCAAGCGCGGTCCCGTGTTCGTGAAGGGCGCGCAGGCCGCCTCGGCGACGGCGGTGGCCACCTCGTCCGCGGCGCACGAGGTGACGCGGACGACCCGCTCGGGCACGGCTCCCAAGCGCTGTCGGGGGTCGCTGTCCGCGCTGTCGTCGATCTCCAGGAGCAGGGCGTCATGCCGTCGTGCCACGGTGCGAACCGCGCGGTCGAACGCCTCGTCGTCGACGGGTCCGGTCACCTCGTAGGCGACCGGCACGTTGAAGACATCGCTGTCGGGGTCGAGTTGCCGGGCCGTCCAGATGCCGCGTTGCTGCTGGGAGAGGGGAAAGTCCATGCGGATCACCGGAGTTCAGCCGCGATCGACCGGCGCTCCCAGGCCTCACGGTCGCGCAGGTAGCGGGGGTGCTCGGCGATGATGGACGTTGTCTCCGCCTGTCCGGCGGACAGCCGCCAGCCGACGGTTCCGCTCACCTGCTCCAGGCACGTGTCGACGAACGCCTGGCAGGCCAGGCGCAGTTCGCCGAACCAGCGGCCCTCCAGCGCCTCGCGCACCCAGACCTGCTCGACGCCGATCTTCTCCCGGAGGGTCTCGGCTTCCAAGACCGCGGTCTCCAGGTGACGGCGCGAGGCGAGGAGCAGGCGGGCGGCCGGCATCTCGCGGATCTCCAGGACCTTGGAGCCGTCGGCCAGGTGCTCCAGACCGCTGTAGCGGCCGAGCCCGAAGGCTCCTGCCCGGGTGTTGAGCGCCTCGATGAGCGCCTCCAGCTTGAGCTTCTCACCGTCGACGGCCACGGGGTTCCCGGCGACGAAGGTGATCTCGACGTGGTCCGACGCGGTCACGTCGCGCAGGCGGCTCCAGCGGTAGAACTCCTCGGGCACGGCGTGTGCCTCGGGGTCGTCGAGCAGTCCGGACTCGAACTCCCGGCACCACAGGTTGGAGTCGCTGCTGACGGCGCGCGTTGCCATCTCGTCGACGCCGGCAGCCTTCAGCTCGTGCATCTTCCGGCCGCGGTCCACGGGGTCGAGGTCGTATGGGCTGCCGTAGGTGCCGCGGAATCCCAGCAGGCCAAGTGCTCCGTTGATGCGGCGCAGCGAGTTCTGGGAGCGATTGGCGGTGTGGAGGACGCCCGTGGCGCCGATCTCCTCTGCCACCCCCATGACGGTCTTGGCGAGGAGGGGACGGCTCAGGGTGGAACTGACGGGGTGGGTGTCCAGGTACACGCCGTGTGCCGCGATGGCGGGACGCACGTAGAGTTCGGCGAACTCCGAGCGGGCATCGACGTGGTGGAACCGTACGCCGATCTTCTCCGCGATGCGCGCCTTCTCCTCGCTGGTCTCGTCGCCGCCGAGGTCGATGCTGACCGCGTGGACGTCGGAGGCTCCGGCCTGGACGAGGCGGAGCAACAGGTAGCTGCTGTCGAGCCCGCCGCTGAACAGCGTCACGACCGGTCTGCGGAGGTCGGATCCGTGCTCGGTCAGATCACGGAAGGACCGTATCAATGGGCCGTACAACGGTGATTCTCCTTGAAACACTCAAAAGGCGCGGTGGGGTGACGCGGGCCGGACGGGTGCGAGACGGAACGGCTCAGCCAAGGCGGCGGCCGAGCTCGGCGGCGAGCCCCGTGACGGTCGGGTTGCGCAGCAACTCACGCATGGAGACGGGGATTCCGAGGACCGCCTCGAGCTGCTTCACCGCACGGACGGCCTTGAAGGAGTCACCCCCGGCCTCGAAGAAGTCGTCGTCGGGGCCCAGGCCGGGGGCGGCGAGGACGCGGCCCCAGACCTCGGTGATCGTGTCCTCCAGGCCCTGTCCGGCCGCCGCGGATCCGTCCGCGGGCGCGGACGTCATCGTCTCGGGCGCCGCCCACTTGGCGAGCAGGTCGCGGTCGATCTTGCCGTTCTGGGTCAGGGGAAGGGCGTCGACGGTGCGCAGCATGGCGGGAACCATGTAGCCGGGGAGGCGCTCCCGCAGGGCGGTGCGCAGCCGGTCGATCGCCTCGGCCCCGCCGGGCAGGACGACGAATGCCGTCAGACGCGCGTCGGCGCCGCTGCCGGTGACGGTTGCCGCCGCCTGCTGTGCGCCGCCGTGGCGGATGGCGGTGGTCTCGATTTCGCCCAGCTCGATGCGGTATCCGCGGATCTTGACCTGGCGGTCCACGCGGCCCAGGAACCTCAGGTCGCCGCTCGGCTCCCGCTGCACCAGGTCGCCGGAGCGGTAGAGCCGGCCGCCGGACCCGCCGAGGTGGTCCGGGACGAACCGCTCCCTGGTGAGCTCGGGCCGGTTCAGGTAGCCGATCGCGAGTCCCGCGCCACCGATGTACAGCTCGCCCGGGGCTCCGTCGGGGACCGGGCGTCCGTCCTCGTCGAGGATCCACAGCACGGTGTCATCGATGGCGTCGCCGATGAGCACGGTGT
This sequence comes from Streptomyces sp. NPDC051243, assembly GCF_044455405.1. NCBI lineage: Bacteria > Bacillati > Actinomycetota > Actinomycetes > Kitasatosporales > Streptomycetaceae > Streptomyces > Streptomyces sp. NPDC051243. Next base: position 98,831 of record NZ_JBITES010000015.1, read on the forward strand.
CCGGTGCGGGGTCACGCGGGCACTCCCAAGCGGTGCAGTAGATGGTGCACTCGCTCGGGCCGTACAGATTGGTCAGGGAGGCGGTGGACCTTGCCTGGAAGCGGCGGACCAGCTCGGGGCTGAGCGGCTCACCACCGGTCAGTACGGCGCGCAGGCCGTCGAAACGGACGTCCTCGTCATGCGCCAGCAGGAAGAGGTCGAGCAGGGAGACCACGCAGTAGAGCACTGTCACGCCCTCGTCGCGCATGAGCCGGGCCAGATACTCCGGTTCACGCTGGCGGCCGTGCTCGGCGATGATCACGGTGGCGCCGAACATGAGCGGCCAGTAGACCTCGATGAGGAACATGTCGAAGCTGCACGCCGTGTGGTGGACCATCCGGTCCGACGGGCCGAGGCGGTGGGAGCGCTGGAGGGCGTTCAGACGGCTGGTCACCGCCCGGTGGCTGATGAGCGATGCCTTGGGAGCGCCAGTGGACCCGGAGGTGTAGATGACGACCGCCGGTTCGTCCTCCAGGTCGGCTACCGGCTCCCAGGCGATCGAGTCCGACGCAGGCGCGCAGTCCTCCATGAGAAGGACGGGCAGGCGGGGTCCTGCGCCGAGGCGGCCGCTGAGCACCCGGTCGGTGACGACCAGCCGTGGGTCACAGTCCTCGAGCATCCCGCGGGTGCGTTCCGGCGGATCGCCCACGTCGATCGCGACGTGCGATCCACCCGCGAAAACCACAGCCAGAATGGCGACGACGAATTCGGAAGAACGGTTCAGGTAGACGGCAACACGATCGCCGGGCCGCACACCGGAGTCCCGCAACTTTTGACATAAATTTACCACACGAATGAGCAGGTCTTTACCTGTGACCTTCTCTCCGTCTTCAATCAGAGCGACGCGGTCGGGGTGTTCTGCGAGCCGTCGATAAAGGGCAACATCAAGCCTGTTTGCTGCTGGCACGTACCTCTCCTCGGATAACCATGTTTCGGCCCGTTTCAAGATCGCAACAGGAAGACTAGCCCGGCGGATTAGATTCGCCGAAGAGGAAGTCGTGTGACTAGTGTCACTGCCATAAATGATGGAAGGCACAGCCCTGGATTCACGTACACTCGCCAGCCATCACATCGGGAGATTACCGACACAAGGGATGAGAAGAACAGTGAAAGCGACTGTTTCCACCAAAGCGGCGAGCTCTGCCGCCGAGGTTCATGACGCGCTGATCACAACCGGGTTCGGCCCGTTTTTTGCGACTCCGTGCGGAGTGCTGGCGCCTTTGCTTTCCCTGCTGGCGCAGCGGCCGGATTACCACGTGGTCGCACGCGAGGACAGCGCCGTGGGTATGGCTGCCGGGGTGAGCCTCAGCGGCGGTCTCCCGGTGGTACTGATGCAGAACTCCGGGTTCGGGCAGTCCGTGAACGCCCTCGCCTCCCTGACCCTGCCGTACGGCCTGCCGGTGCTGCTGATCGTCAGCATGCGCGGCACGGGCCCGGACACGACCACGGAAAATCTGGCGATGGGCCGGCTCACGCCCGTGATCCTCGACGGACTGGGCGTGGAATCCGAATACCTCAGCGGGGAAACGGCGCATACACAGATGAAGTCCGCTTACGACGCGATCGCCGTCGAGAAACGCGCGTTCTGCTTCCTGATCCGTCCCGACGAGTTCGAGTGGAGTGTGTGAGGCAATGCCGTTGCTGAAAACTCCGGCGATCGCCGCGGCCCTGAGCGCCCTGCCCGAGGCACCCACCGTTTTCACCACCGGGTACACGTCCCGGATCGGCGCCTCTCTGGGCGAGCGGGAGAACCACTTCTACATGACCGGCTCCATGGGGCTGGCGGCCAGCGTGGGCATCGGCATCGCCCTCGCCACCCGGCGCACCACGCTGGTGCTCGACGGCGATGGAAGCGTGCTGATGAACCCTGGTGGTCTGATGTCCGCCGGTGCCGCGAAGAATCTCGGGCTGATCCACGTGGTGCTGGACGACGGGTGCTACGACTCGACCGGGGGCCAGACGTCACCCGCCCCGGAGGTCGACCTCACGGGGTGGGCGACGTCTGCCGGATTCCCGACGGTGCACGAGGTGGAAACCGCCGAGGAGCTGACACGCGTCCTGCGCCACGAAGGCGGCAGACCCGCCGCACCGGTATTCGTCCGCTGCATGGTGCGACCCGACACCACTCCCCCGCCGCCCCGCATCACCGACGACCTGGCCTCCGTCGCCCGGCGCTTCACGCGGTACGCGGGCCGTGACTGAACAGCCACTGCCGACCCCCCGCGGCGGCTCGTCCGCGCGCCTCCCGCAGTGGACGGGCCCTTCTCGGGCTGGAGCGTGGGGATGCCCGTACAGGGCCTCCTGCCCCTGATCCACGTGGTGCCGGACGACGGCTGCTACGGCTCCACGAAAGGCCGGCCGTCACCCGGCCCGGGCGTCGACCTCGAAGGTGGGCGGTGGCCGCCGGATACGCATCCGCGCACACGGCGGCCACCGCCGAGGAACTGACGTCCGTCCCGCGCGGCGCGAGCGGAAACCTCACCGGACCGCTCGGTCGCCCGGCGCCTCACGCGGTACCGCTTCGGTCGCCCGGCGCCTCACGCGGTACGCGACGGCTTGAGCGGCGGTGGCCGGTGCCGCCGCGACGCGGGCCGGACAGTGACGACGGCGACGCCGCTGACGAGCGAACTGCCGGTCAGCGGCTCACCCGCTGCGCCCGCCCGGCCGCCGCGTCCTTCTCCAGTTGCCTGGCCGCCAGCACGAGCATGGCCGCCAGTCCCTCCCGGTCCTCCTCGCCGAGGCCCGGGGCCTCGATCTCGTGCTGGAGCATGAGGATGCTCGCCACCGCGCCCCGGGCCCGGTACAGAAGGATGTGCCGGTCCGGGTCCGTGGGAATCACGGCGGGCAGATGCAGACAGCCCAGCTTCTCCAGCAGCCCGAGAATCTCCTCGCAGGAACGGCCGGCCGCGGCGCGATTCAGCTCCGCGACGGTGAGAAAGGCGAATCCCTCGCCGTCCTCCACGGCCCGCATGACGTCTCGGATGTCCATGGTGCTCCCCCTGCCTGGTATCGGCTTCACGACCACCGCCCCATGATCACTACTGCCCTCGGGGCAAGTAAAGACCGCCTCGAAGGTTTGCCCATGGGTACTGTGAGGCTCATGTGGCGGGTGGTGTTGGTGTCCCGCCGGCGGGACATACGATCCCCCGCCCCGCCGCGCCGGACTCCAGGAAAGTCCCCGCACAATTCCGCGCGAGGACGGATTCGCCGCTGTTCTCTGCGGCCCGCACCGATTACACGGGGCTGCAATGTTGCCGACACGACGTTGTACGGTGACCGCCATGCGAAATGAGCAGCGCAGCAGCGAGGCCCCGCTTCTCCCTTTGCCCGGTCAATTCCCACGCGCCCTGGTAATTGCGGCGCATCCCGATGACGCGGAATTCAGTTTCGGTGCCACGGTGAGCCGGCTGGCCTCCGAGGGCACGAATGTCACCTATGTGGTGTGCACCGACGGCTCGCAGGGCAGCGAGGACCGCGAGGTGCCGGCCGAGCGGCTCAGAGCGATGCGCTACGCCGAGCAGCGGGCCGCCGCCGCTCGTCTGGGCGTGGCGGACGTGATCTTCCTCGGCTTCCGCGACGGCTCCCTGACCGCCGGCCCCGCGCTGCGCCGGGCGCTGACTCATCAGATCCGTCTGCACAGGCCGCAACTGGTCCTGGCGCACCAGCCGTTGCGTTCGCTGGTCTTTCCCATCGGTGCGTCCCACCCCGACCATCTCGCGGCCGGTGAGGCGACGCTCGCCGCGGTGTATCCGGACGCGCGCAATCCGCGGGCGTACCCGGAACTGCTGGCGGCCGGCCTGGAACCGCATGTGGTGGACGAGGTCTGGCTGCCCGGCCACGAGCACACCGACCTCTACGTCGACGTCGGCGAGCACGCCCGGCGCAAGATCGAGGCGATCCTGTGCCACCGCAGCCAGTTCGCCGCCTCGGCGGACCCGGAGGCGGACCTCGCCTGGGTGACCGACCGGATGCGGGCCGGGGGCGGGGCGGCGGGCTGCGCCTACGCCGAGGCGTTCAAGCGGGTGGTGACCGGCGCTCACGCGTCGCCCGGCCCCCGGCCGGCGCCCGCCGCGGATGTACCGGCGGTCGTGGGAGGGGGGCGCCGGTGAAGGCCGTCATCCCGGCGAAGAACTCCTCCACCCGGGTGCCGGGCAAGAACTTCCGGCCGTTCCACGAAGGGCGGTCCCTGTTCGACATCAAGGTCGCCCAACTGCTGCGCCATCTGCCGCCGGAGGATGTCTTCGCCAGCAGTGAGGACCCGGCCGTCGCCGAGCACACCGCGCGCCTGGGCATCAACTTCCTGCCGCGCGAGCCGCGTCTGGCCCGCAACGAGACTCCGTACGCCCATGTCGTCAGCGAGATCTGCCGTCAGGTTCCCGGCGACGACGACATCGCCTGGGTCCATGTCACCGACCCCCTCTTCGACGACTTCGGCGCCTGCCTCGACGAGTGGCGCGGGGCGCGGGAGAAGCACGACTGCCTCGTGGTGGTCTATCCCTTCCGCGGCTATCTCCTCGACGCGGACCACCGGCCGATGGGCTTCGGCTTCGGACCCTGGCACACTCCGTCCCAACTTCTGCCGGTCCGCTACGAGTTGGGCTTCACGCTGTCGCTTCTGCGCCGCTCGGCCGCGGTCGGCCTCGGCCCCATCGGCGCGCGTCCGCACTGGTTCCACGCCCGCAACCGCATGGTCGACATCGACGACGAGGACGACTTCGCGCTGGCCCAGGTGCTCTACGACCGGCTGACCCGGCCCACGGTCTGATGGCGGCCCCTCAGCTGTTCGAAGAACATCCGAAGGAGTACACATGAGCGATCCGGCCTCCCGCTTCCCCGAGTACGCCGACCTGTTGGCGCGGGTCTCCGCCGGGGCGGCCGAGCGCGAACGGCTGTGCGTCGATCCGCACGAACAGCTGGAGATGGTCCGCAAGAGCGGGCTGACCGCGCTGACCCTGGACGAGTCCCTGGGCGGACCCGGCGGCACCGTCGTCGATCTCATGACGTTCGTGACGGACCTCGCCGAGGCCGACCCGATCGTCGCGCACATCCTGCGCTCCCACTACCTCCAGCCGCAGATGGTCAGGCGGCTGCCGCCCGGCCCGGTCCGGGACCGGTGGGCCTCGGCGATCGCCGCGGGCCAGGTCTTCGGCAACGCCACCAGCGAACGGGACGGCGCCCTCGGCACCGCCCAGTACGCGACCCGTCTGCTGCCCTGCGAGGAAGGCTGGCGGCTGACCGGCGCCAAGTACTACAGCACGGGGACGGCGTTCGCCGACTGGGTGATGGTGGTGGCGCACCTGGACGACCGGCGCATCGCCCGCATCAACGTGCCGCTGGACCGGCCGGGCGTGGCGGTGCGGGACGACTGGGACGGCATCGGCCAGCACCGCACCGGGACCGGGACGACCTCGTTCACCGACGTCCTCGTCACCGAGGACGACATCGTCCAGGTGACCGACCCCGACCGGCATCGGGTGGCCTCCGAAGTGCCGCTGATGCAGCTGTACTTGCAGGCGCTGATCGCCGGAATCCTGCGTTCCGTCGTGACCGACGCCCGTGAGCTGCTGGCCGGCCGCACCCGCACCTTCGACCACGCGCCCGCGGCCACGCCGACCGAGGATCCGGTGCTGCTGGCCACCGTCGGACGGCTCGCGTCGACGGCGTACGCGGTGGAGAGCCTCGTACTGGCCGCCGCCGCCGACATCGACGCGGCGTACGCGAGCGAGCGGGCCGGTGCCGCCGATCCCGACCTGTTCGCGCGGGCCTCGCTGTCGGCGGCCCAGGTCAAGGTGCACGCCGACGAGGTCGGACTCGCCGCCGCGGCGGCCCTGTTCGACGTGGGCGGCGCATCCGCGGCCAGCCGGGCCCGCAACCTGGACCGGCACTGGCGCAACATCCGGACCCTCACCCTGCACAACCCCGCCTCGTACAAGGCGATCGCCGTCGGGGACCTGCTGGTCAACTCCGCGGCCCTGCCCGCCAACGGCTACTTCTGACCCGGGTGCGGCCGGGCGAGCCGCCGAGCAACGAGACAAGGAGCCTGAACTTGGGAAAGCCACTCGCCTCCCCTGACCAGCAGCCCGCCGACCCGGAATCCCTCGACGGGATGCCCTGGTACGAGGACCTGCCGCACCGCCCCTGGCACGACGCGGACACGGCCCGGTACGTGGCGGCGGAGCTGGCGCGCCAGTCGGCGACCGTCAACCTGATCGCCGCCGCCAACTACCTCAGCCCCGCGGTCCGGGCCGCCATGCACCCGGCGCTGGAGGCGATCCACTGCGAGGGCTACCCGGGCCGCCGCTACCACGAGGGCCAGGAGACGGCCGACGCGATCGAGGAGCTGGCCGTCGAGCGCGCCCGCCGTCTGTTCGGCGCCGATCACGCCAACGTCCAGCCCTACCGCGGCACTTCGGCGAACCTCGCCGCCGCCGTCGCCGTCCTCGAACCCGGCGACACCCTGCTGGGCCTCCAGACCGCCTCCGGCGGGCACTACACCACGGGCGGTTCCCTGCACCTGGTGGGCCGCATGTTCCGGGTCGTCGCCTACGAGGTCGACGCGGCGGCGCACACGCTCGACTACGACGCCGTCGCCGCCCTGGCCCGCGCCGAGCGCCCGCGCGCGATCTTCTGCGGCGACACCTCCTACCCTCGGCTGTGGGACTACGCGGCGCTGCGGGCCATCGCCGACGAGGTGGGGGCGGTGCTCGTCGCGGACATCTCCCAGACGGCCGGGCTCGTCGCGGGCGGGGCGATACCGAGCCCGGCTCCGTACGCGGACATCATGACCGCCGCGACGTACAAGACGCTGCGCGGTCCTCGCTCAGGGTTGATCCTGGCCCGCCGGGGCCTGGCCAAGGCCGTCGACCGGGCCGTCTACCCCGTCTGCCAGGGCGGGACCAACGTGCGGGTGCTGGCGGGCGTGGCCGCGGCCCTCGGGGAGGCGGCCACCGAGTCGTTCGCCGCCTACACCCGGCGCGTCCTGACCAACAGCCGATGTCTCGCCGGCCACCTCGCCGAAGAGGGGTTCGGCCTGGTCACCGGTGGTACCGACAACCACGCCTGCCTGGCCGACGTGACCTCCTTCGGGCTGACCGGCGACGCGGCGGCCCGTCGGCTGGCCGCGGCGGGCATCCTCGCCAACGGCAACCAGGTCCCGAACGACCCCCGTCCGCCCCGCACCCCCAGCGGACTGCGGTTCGGCACCCCGGCCGTGACCACCCTCGGCATGGGGCCGGAGGTGATGGCGGAGCTCGCCGGGCTGACCGCGGCCGTCCTGCGCGACGGCGCCGCCGTGGACGAGGTCCGCGCCCGGGTTTCCGAGATCCGCCGTGCGCACGGCAGCCCGGGCTCCGAGTGGTCCGGCATCGACACCGAGGAGCTGGTCCGCCCGTGAACCCGGCACTGATCATCGAGAACACGTCCGTCGTGGACGTCGTCACCGGCACCCTCCTGCCCGCGCGGGACGTCCTCGTCGGCGCCGACGGCACCATCACGGCCGTACGCCCCCACCAGCCGTCCGCCACCACCGCCGGGCGGCGTCTCGACGGCCGCGGCAAGTACCTGCTGCCGGGCCTGACCGACTCGCACGTGCACATCGCGTTCAACGGATTCCTGGACGTACGGCCGGACTTCACCCGCACGCTCAAGCAGTACCTGCTGCACGGGGTGACCGGCGTGGTCGACTTCTTCACCGTGGGCGGCGACTTCCCCGGCTCGTCCCCGGAGACCGTGCGCGACGACGTCAACACGGGCCGCTTCCTCGGCCCCCGGATGCTGACCTCGTACAGCTGCCTGAACGCGCCCGGCGGCTTCTGCGACTGCTCCGTCGGCGACGCGGCCGCCTCGGTGGTCACCCGCGACGACGTCGACCGGGAGCTGGACCACATCACCGCGGTGCGCCCCGACTTCGTGAAGATCGTCTACGACGACGTGTTCGGCACCCTGCCCAATCTCACCAAGGAACTGCTCGGCGAACTGATCCGGTCGGCGCACGAACGGGGCTTCCGGGCCGCCGTCCACGTGGCTTCCGGGGCGCACGCGCTGGACGCCGTGGAGATGGGCGCCGACATCATCGGCCACGGCATCGTGGACGACGTGCCCGACGGGCTCGTCCCGCGACTGGTCGAGCGGGGCATCGTGGTGATCCCGACGCTCGCCTCCTACGAGGCCCGCTCGCTGGAGCGCCGGCGGATCGCGCTGCCCGCCGCCTCCCCGCCCGAGGTGGTCGCCCGGTACCTCGCCACCCGGCGCAGCCTGTACGAGATCAACGGCCAACTGCCGCTGTACCGCGAGGCCTTCGAGAAGTCGCTCAAGGCGCTCGCGCACATGGTGGAGGAGGGCGTGGCGGTGGTGGCGGGCTCGGACGCCGGGACCTGGTACACCTTCCCCGGCGACTCCCTGCTGCGCGAGCTGTCCCTCTACACCGAGGCCGGGCTGAGCCCGGCGCGGGCGCTGCGGATGGCGACCAGCGACGCGGCCGCGGCCTGGGGCTTCGCCGACGACCGCGGCACCGTGGCGCCGGGGCAGCGGGCCGACCTGCTGCTGGTGGACGCCGATCCGCTCCGGGACCTCTCCTCCCTGGGCGATCCGGCGGCCGTGATCCTGGGCGGCCAGGTGCTCGACCTGCCGGCCCTGGCGGCCGACATCATCAACGGCCCGCTGCGCCCGGCGCCCGAGCCGGTCGACGAGGTGCCGTGCAGCCCGCACCATCTGCGTGGCTGACCGAGGCCGGTGACGCGGCTGACCGAGGCCGGTGACGCGGCTGACCGAGGCCGGTGACGGGATGTCATATCCCCTCACCGGCCTTTTCTTCGGCCCCTATACGGCCGCGACGAGCCGGTCCAGCGCCTCCGTGAGCCGCTCGGGCGACTGGGCGAAGCAGATCCGGAAGTAGCCCTCGTAGCCGGGGCCGAACGCGGTCCCCGGGGCCAGGCCGACACCGGCGCGGGCGACGAGCCGCTTGGCGAACTCCAGGTCGTCGTCCACCCCGTCGATCCGGAAGAAGGAGTAGAAGGCCGCCGGGGGCATCGGGGCGGTGATGCGGTCGTTGCCCTTGAAGGCGTCCGCGACCAGGTCCCGGCCCGCGGCGCAGCGGGCGCGCAGCTCCTCGACGAACGGCTCGCCCTCGTGGATCGCGGCGACGCCGGCGTGCTGCACGAAGGTGGCCGAGCCGGTGCTGTTCACCGCGCTGAGGTTGCCGACCTGGTGGGCCAGCGCGGCCGGGTGCACCAGCCAGCCCAGCCGCCAGCCCGTCATCGACCACGTCTTGGAGAAGCTCTGCACGACGAACAGGGCGTCGTCGTCCCGGGCCACCTCCAGGAAGGAGGGGGTGGCCACCGAGCCGTCGTAGACGAGCCGGTTGTACACCTCGTCGGCGATGACCCAGATGCCCCTGCGGCGGGCGAGTTCCAGCAGTTCGCGCTGCTGGGCGGAGGTCGTCGTCCAGCCGGTGGGGTTGCCCGGCGAGGCCAGGAAGACGGCGCGGGTGCGCTCGTCGCAGGCGGCGTCGACGCGTTCGAGGTCGAGCGTGAAGCCCTCGGGTCCGGCGTCGAGTCCGACGAACCGGGCCTCGGCGCCCATGGACTCCACGGCGATGGTCACGTTGGGCCAGACCGGCGTGACGACCACGACGTTGTCGCCGGGTTCGACCAGACACTGGAGCGCGATCATGATCGACGTCATGCCGGAGGAGGTGGCGCTGATCCGCTCGGGGTCCAGGTCGATGCCGTGGGTGCGCCGGTGGTAGGCGTGGATCGCCTCGCGCAGCGGCGCGATACCGCGGCGGTCCGCGTAGCGCGTGTGTCCGGCCTCCATGGCCGCCGCGGCCGCCGCGCGCACGACGGCGGGGGTGGGCAGGTCCGACTCGCCGAAGCACAGGCTGATGGCGCCCGGGTGGTCCTGGCAGACCCGGTTCACCGCGACGATGCGCTGGGTGCGCATCCGGGACAGGGCCGCGCGGAAGGGCGGGGTGGTGGTGGGCCGGTCGGTCGGGGTCATGGGAGGGGCGTCTCCTTGGCGGCGGGGTGGGGCGGGGTGCGGGTGGTTTCCGCGCAGGCGGGCGGGACAGGCGGCGGGCGGGTTCGGCACCTGCCGGGCGGGCGGGTGCTGCGCTGCTGGGCAGGCCGGGCGGGTGCGGGCGGTCCGGGTCGGGCCCGGCGCGCGCGGACACGTTCAGCGCACCCTGGGCAGGCGGATCAGTGACCAGGGGCTCGGCATCTCGCCGACCGGGACCTCGATCACGGTCGGGACCTCCCGGTGCCGGAGCGCCTCGGTGACGCGGTCGGCCAGTTCCCGGGGGCCGTCGGCGCGTACGCCGCGGGCGCCGAAGGACTCGGCGTAGGCCACGAAGTCGGGGTTGTGCAGCTCGGTGGCGATGGTGCGGCCCAGCAGGGCGCGCTGCGAACGCGCGATGTTGGCATAGCAGTTGTCGTTGAAGACGACGGCGACGACCGGGATCCGGTGCTGGACGGCGGTGGCCAGTTCGCTGCCGGTGTAGAGGAACCCGCCGTCGCCGGAGACGGAGAGCACCGCCCGCCCGGGGTGGGCCACCTGCACACCCAGGGCGGTGGCGAAGCCGTAGCCGAGTCCGCCCTGGTAGGTGGCCGGGATGTAGGCGTAGGGGCGCGGGACGGGGAGGCCGACGCGGGCGGTGTAGCCGACCTGGGTCAGCTCGTCGACGAAGAAGCCGTCCTCGGGCAGGCTCGCGCGAAGGGCGCGGAGGAAGTCCATCTGCGGTACGAGCCGGGCGAGTTCACGGTCGATCTCGTCGCGGGCGCGGCGCGCCTCGGACAGCCAGGCCTCCCGTTCCGGCACGTCCGGCAGGCCGTCGAGCAGCGCCCTGAGGGCCTGTCCCGCGTCGGCGACGAGGGCGACCTCCGGTGCGGCCACCCGCTTGATCTCCTCGGGGTCGAGGTCGACGCGGATCACCTTCAGCCGGTCGTCGAGTCCCCATTCGGCCTGGGGCCGCATGAACCGGGTGCCGACCGCCAGGACCACGTCCACCCGCGGCCAGAGCCGGTGCGCGGCCGGGTAGGACAGGGCCAGTTCGTGGTGGTCGCCGGGGATGCCCCTTCCGCCCATCTCCGAGGTGACGGGTGCCTTGAGGCGTTCGGCGAGCGCGGTGACCTCGGCGGCCGCCGCCCGGGCTCCGCTGCCGACGACCACCAGGGGTGTCCGGGCCCCGGTGAGCAGGTCCCGTGCCGCGTCGACGGCGGCCGGGTCGGGGGCGAGGTCGGCCTCGGGCGCCGTCCACGGCTCGGAGTCCGGGACGGGGGCGGACAGCACGTCGGCCGGTATCTCCACGGCGACCGGCCGGGGCCGCCGGGTGTGCAGATGGTGGAAGGCGGCGCCCAGGACGGCGTTGACCCGACGGGGCTCGGTGATGCGGTCCGCGCGGCCGGTGAGGCCGCGCAGGACGCCGAGCTGGTCGGGGATCTCGTGGGGCACGCCGAGGCCGCGGCCGAGGGCGGCCGTCGGGATCTGCCCGGCCAGGCACAGCATGCGGGCGTCGCCCGCGTAGCCGAGGGCGAGCCCCGCGGTGGAGTGCAGCACGCCCGGCCCGGAGATGACGGCGTGGACGGCGATCCGGCCGGTGGAGCGGGCATAGCCGTACGCCATGAAGGCCGCGCCCTGTTCGTGGCGCGCGGGCACGATCCGCAGGCCCGCGTCGGCGACGGCGCCCATCAGCGGGTCGATCTGCTCGCCGGGGACCGTGAAGACGGTGTCCACACCCTCGGCCACGAGGGTCGCGGCGATGTGCTCCGCGACGGTGTTCGGCGGTTTCACGTCGGTCACTGTGCGCACCCTTCCGCGTCCCGGGCGGCCCGGGAGTTGAGCTGTCTGAGAGTGGCCGCGTCCACGACGGTCTCCCCGTCGGGCCCGGCGAAGGCGAACTCCAGTTCCGGCAGGCAGGCGGCGAGGACGGCGTCCACCTCGTGCGGGGAGTCCGCGGTGCCCGCGATCCGGTCCAGGAACACCGACCGCAGGTCGTCGGGGAGTTCGCTGCCCGGCCGTACGAACTGGCTGTAGGAGTCGATGCGGTCGCGCGGCAGAAAGGCGCGTACGCCCTCCACGCGGGTCAACCGGCGTGCGTCCAGCGGGGGTTGGCTGTAGTACTGGAAGACCGTTCGCCCCGCTGCCGGGCGCTCCGGGGGAGGGAGCGGCTCGCCGAGCGCCGCCCGGGCGGCCACCTGGAGCAGGTCCAGGCCGTGGCCGCGCCGGTAGAGGTCGACGAGGTTGCCGCCGAGCCGCCCGTTGACCTCGATGATCCTCGGCCCGCGGTCGGTCAGTTTGATCTCCGTGTGGGTGACGCCGTGCCGTACGTCCAGTGCGCGCAGCGCCGCCTCGGCCAGCTCCTCGACCTCTCTGAGGGTCCCGTCCGGCAGGGCGGCGGGCAGGAACTGCCCGGTCTCCCGGAACGGGGGCGCCAGCGGGAGCTTTCCGGTGACGCCGAGGTGCCGTACGGACGAGCCCCGGCACACCGACTCCACCGACACGTAGTCGCCGAAGGGGCGGGTGCGGGCGCCGGCGAGGTACTCCTCGGCCACCAGCGCGGCCTCGGGGCCGTCGAGCAGCCGGGTCACCAGCGCCCGGCCCTCCTCCGCGTCGCGTACGAGCCGGGTGTTACGGCTGCCCCTGCCCCGGCTGGGCTTGACGACCAGCGGCAGGGACAGCGCCCGTACGGCGGCGTCCCAGTCGGCGGGGGTCCGCAGCAGCCGGTGGCCGGCGCCTCCCACTCCGGCCCGGTCGAGCAGGGTCCGCTGGGTGTGCTTGTCCGTCAACGCCCCTGCGGTGCGCGGGGAGTGGAACGGCAGTCCCAGTTCCGCCGCCGGTCCGGTGGCCAGGGCCACGCCCCGGTCGCCGATCGGCATGATGCCCCGCACCCCGGCCGCCCGGAGGCGGCCGGCGTCGGTGGCGGTGTCGCCGCAGAGGGTGAGGATCGTTCCGGCGGTGCTCAGCAGGGGCTCGAAGCGCCGGGCGTACGGGTCGTCCTCGGCGAGCGCGAACACGACGTCCCGGTACGGCTCCAGCGAGGTGAGCAGTTCGCCGGCGGTGGCGGCGGCCTGCTCGAAGACCACGGCGAGGGTCATGGCGCCGCCCGGAGTCCGAGCGGTTCACGGCCCCCGCCCGCCGCCTCGCCGGCCTCGGCGTCCGCACCGCCACCGCCCTGGTGCCGGGGGGTCACGGCGCGTGCCGCTCGATGATGCGGGCGGCGACGTCGGGATGGCCGAGCAGGGGCCGCGGATGGTCGGTGCCGAGGTCGAACCAGTGCGTCTCGCAGTCCGGCAGGACGGAAAGCCAGTTCCGTTCGGTGTCGGCGCGGTCCCGGACGTCCTGGAAGAGCAGGACGGGTCCGTCGTAGGGACGGGGCTCGTACTGGTGCAGGGCCAGGGCGATGGCCGCCCACTGGACCTGGAGGCGGGGCAGGTCGGCGGGGCCGAGGCGGTCGTCGTACCACTCGTCGGCGCGCATCCGCTCGTACACCTCCCGCAGGCTCTCGTCGCCCGTCAGGCCGAAGGTGGCCGCGAGGGACTCCAGGCGGTAGCGGGTGATGTCGTCCAGGCCCCAGCCGTAGCTGACGAAGCGTTCCAGCGCGGACGGCTTGACCATGGCGAGGAGCGCGACCTCCTCGCCCCGGGCCCGGAGCCTGCGCGACAGTTCGTAGGCGACGACCGCGCCGAAGCAGTGTCCGGCCAGGTGGTAGGGGCCTTCCGGCTGTGCCCGGAGCAGTTCCGTGAGATAGCGCTCGGCCACCTCCTCGACGGTGGTCAGCGGGCGGATCGCGCCGCGGAAACCGGGTGCCTCGAACCCGTACACCGGGCGTCCGGCGGCCCAGGCCCCGGTCGACTTCCAGACGAATCCCGCGTCGTTGCCCCAGTGGACGATGAACAGCGGCTCGCCGTGCCCTTCCGGTGCGAGCGGGAACAGACAGCGCGGGGCGTCCGGCGCCCAGGTGCTGCCGTGGGTACGGCGCAGCTCGTCGGCGCTGAGGAAGAGCGCCTCGGGCGCCCGGGGTGCCGTGCCGGGGCCGGTCGCCGCCGCCTCGGCGGCACCGGTGAGGAAGCGGGCGAGGCCGGCGGGGGTGGGGTGCTTGAAGACCGCGGAGGTCTTCAGGTCCAGGCCGAGTGCGCGGGCCTCGACGACCACGTCGACGACCAGCAGCGAGTCCCCGCCGAGCTGGAAGAAGTCGTCCGTGGGCAGGACCTCGGTGTCCAGCAGCCTCCCCCACAGCTCGCGCAGGGCGTCCTCGGTCTCCTGGACCGTTGTGGGCCGGGCGGTCATACGGTCTTGCCCCCTTCGTGGGTGTTCTGAGCCGTGGGTACGGCGGGCGGGGCGGCGGTGGTCGCGAGCAGGTGCCGGTGGGCGACCGCCGCCAGCGGGGGGACCAGGGCGCCCGCCGCGAGGAGCGCCGCGGCCATCAGCCACCAGCCGTGCGGCGCCTGCTGGACGACGACGAAGGTCACCAGGGCCGGGCCCACCACGTCCTGGAGCGCGGAGCCGAGCGAGAAGGCGCCGAGGTGGCCGCCGCGCCCGCCGACGGGCGCGAGTTCGAAGGACAGCCCCCAGCTGCCCGCCGACTGGAAGATCTCCCCCACCGTCAGCAGGGCGGTTGCCGCCAGCAGCAGGGCGATCGCGGCCCAGCCGCCGCGGTCGTGCGTGCTCGCGAACACCGCGCAGCACGCGGCGACGACGGCACCCGACCCGGCCAGCGCGCGGGTGGCTCCGCGCACCGTGTCCGACCAGCGGCTGAGCGGGACCTGGAGCGCGACGACGAGCACCGTGTTGGCGAACAGCAGCAGGGAGACGACGGACTTGGGGACGTCGGTCTCCTCCAGTACCCACAGCGGGATCGCCACTTCGAGGATGGTGATGTGCAGTCCCAGGAAGCCGGTCACGAAGCCGAGGAGGACCAGTCCGGCGCCCGGTCGCGGGGGTCGTTCGGCGAGGTCGGCGCGCACGCTCTGGTGCGGCACGGGCAGCCGGACGGTCACCTGGGACACCATCAGGTAGCACAGGCCGACGCCGATCAGCATGGCGACGAAGGGGCCGCGGTCGGTGAGGGCGATCACCGGCGCGGCGATCAGCACGCCCACCGAGACGCCGATGTTGAAGGCGCTGCGGGTCAACGCCGTGACGCGAACGCGCTGTTCGGGTCCGACGACGTCCGCGACCAGGGCCTGCCAGGCGGTCTGGCCGCCGCGGGTGGCGGCGCCCAGCAGAGCGACCAGGATCAGCAGGTGCCAGAACGACTGGGCGGCTGCGAGCAGCAGTACCAGGGCGGCCTTGGCCAGTTGGAGGCCCATGGCGGTGCGCCGGGCCCCGATCCGGTCGACGAGCTGGCCGAGCGGCACCGTCGCGAGGAAGCCGACGGCGCCCGAGAGCGACAGGATCACCCCCAACTGGCCCACGGAGAGCCCGAGGACACGGGTGAAGTAGATGATGCCTGCGGCCGAGTAGGCGCCCTGTCCGAGGGCGGTCAGGAGTGCCCCGGCGACCAGCCCGTGGTGCGGCCGGAGGCGGCCCTGGATGCGGTGCGGGAGTTTCACGGGCGCGGGTCACCGCCGCGTTCGGCGAGGGCGTGCAGGGCCTGCCGGTCGAGCTTGCCGGAGGCGGTCAGCGGCAGCGCGTCGACGAACGCGAAGCGCCGGGGCACCATGTGCGCGGGCAGCCGGTCGCTCAGGTGGCGGCGCAGTACGGGCCGGTCCGGTTCCGTGCCGCGGTGCACGACACATGCGAACAGGGCTGCCCCGCCGCGGGTTTCCCCGACGCCGACCGCCGCGTCGCGCACGTCCGGATGGTCGCGCAGCGCGGCCTCGATCTCGCCGGGCTCGATACGGAAGCCGCGCACCTTCACCTGCTGGTCATTGCGTCCGAGGTACTCCAGTTCGCCCGACTCCGTGCGGCGGGCGAGGTCGCCGGTGCGGTAGAAGCGCCGCGGGCCGGCCTCGGTGTCGAGGGTGCGGAAGCGCTCCGCGGTCAGCTCGGGCCGGTTGAGGTAGCCGAGGGCGACTCCGGCTCCCGCGATCCAGATCTCGCCGACCTCGCCGTCCGGCACCGGCTCCAGGTCCGCGTCGCGCAGGCTGATCTCGACGTGTGGCAGGGGCGTGCCCAGCGGGGCGCCGCCCCGGCCCGCCAGGTCCGCCTCGCTCAGGAACTTGGCGGTGGAGTGCACGGTGGCCTCGGTGATGCCGTACATGTTCACCATGACCGGCGGTCGGGGCGCGGTCGCCTGTGCGAACTCGGCGGCCACGTCGAGGTCGAGGCGCTCACCGCCGAACACGACGTAGCGCAGGGCGAGTCGGCGGGGCTCGGCCGACGTCATCCGGGCGAGGGCGCGGAAGGCCGAGGGGACCTGGCTGAGGACGGTGACGCGTTCCCGTTCGAGCAGGTCGAGGAAGTCCTCCGGCGCCCGCGCGGTCTCCGCCGGTACGCACACCGCGGTGCCGCCGGTCAGCAGGGCGCCCCACAGCTCCCACACGGAGAAGTCGAAGCACGCGGAGTGGAAGAGGCTCCAGCGGTCGTCGGGCCCGCAGTCGAACAGGGGCAGGGCGCCACGCGTCAGCGCGAGCACGTTGCCATGACTGACGAGACAGCCCTTGGGCCGGCCCGTCGAGCCGGAGGTGTGGATGACGTAGGCGGGGTCACCGGGCGCGATGTGCTCGGGCGGCGGGGCGGCGTGCGGCGCCTCGGCGAGGTCGACCGGCTTCGGCCTTCTTGCGTCGACGACTTCCGGGACGGTCAAGGCCTCCAGTCCGCAAGCGCGTGCCGTCTCCGGGGCGCCGAGGACGAGTGTGAGGCCGCAGTCCTCGCTCACCTGGCGCAGGCGTGCCGTCGGGTAGAGCGGGTCCAGGGGGACGTAGGCGCAGCCCGCCTTCAGAACCCCGAGCAGATGCACCGGGGTCTGCCACGTCCGGTCGACGGCGACGCCGACGAGGGTCCCGTGGGCGACTCCGCGCGCCCGCAGGGCCGCCGCTGTCCGGTCGGACGCGGCGTCGAGTTCGCCGTAGGTGAGGCTCGTGCCGCCGTCCCGCAGGGCCGTCGCGTGCGGCCGGCGCCGGGCCACGGCGCGGAAGGCCGCGGGCAGCGAGGGGAATTCGCATGCGGCCGCGGATTCCTCGCCCTCTGCGGGCGCGGTCGCCCTTGAGGGCTGTTTTGCGGCTGCCTTTGAGATCGGTTCTGCGGTCGTTTCTACGGTCGTGTCTGCGGCCGTTTCTGCGGTCGTTTCTGCGGTCGTTTCTACGGTCGTGTCTGCGGCCGGTTTTTCTTCGGGCACGGATTGCCGGGCATCCTGCCTTTCCACCGTGATGACTCTCCTTACACCAGGTCAGCGGCTCACGCCAGGCGGAGTTTCCGGGACCGCCCGGAATTCAGGGCGGCGTAGCTTCCCCGGTAATAGAGAAGGGGCGGCGCCTCGGAGGCGACGGCCGACCGGTGCACCCGCGCGACGACGACGGTGTGATCGCCGCCGGGGTACTCCGCGTGCAGCGTGCAGTCGAGCCAGGCGAGTGCGCCGCGCAGCCGCGGAGCGCCCAGCGGGGTCGGCTCCCAGTCGATGCCCGCGAACTTGTCGGCGCCGGAGCGCGCCATGCGCGCGCTCACCTCCCGCTGGTCCTCGGCGAGGACGTTGACGCAGATGGAGCCGGTGTGCCGGATCAGGGGCCAGCTGGTGGAGGTGCGGGCCACGCCGAACATCACCAGCGGCGGGTCGAGGGAGAGTGAGCCGAAGGACTGGCAGGTCAGGCCGGCGGGCCCGTCGGGTCCGCACCCGGCCACGACGACTACGCCGGTGCAGAAGTGGCCCAGGACCTCGCGGAACAGGGCGGCTCCGGACGCTTCGTGGGGGGCCGTCACGCGGTCGGTGAGGGGGCCGCGGCCACCCTGCCGGTGGAGCGCCAGAACGCCCAGCCGCACAGGAACTCGATGGGCAGTCCGTGCGCGCCGAGCACCGAGCACACGTGCGTGCGGTGGTCGTTGCCGTGCTGGATCGCCTCCAGCAGCACCAGCGGGCGCGCCCCGGGGACGGGCGGCCAGGGGTCCCTCGCGGGCAGGGTGACGTCGAGTTCCTCGCCCTGGGCGAGGACCGCGCGCCAGCGTTCGGCCTGCCGCTCCCAGACGGCGTGCAGCTCCTCCAGGGTGAAGGAGCCGTCCTCCGTCACCTCGGTCCCGGCCGGCTCGCCGGTCAGCCGCCGCAGCAGGCGCTGGTCCTCCGCGATGATGTGCGTGATCGTCGGGACGATCGCGCCGTACGTTCCCGGGGTGGTCAGGGCGAGTTGTTCCGGAGTCAGTTTCCGACAGTGCTCGATAAGAGTTCGGGTGGCCCATATGTGATGCTCGAAAATTATCTCAAGGTCGCTCACGGCTGGCATGTTAGGGAACGCCCTTTGCCGGGGCAACCGACGATCGGAATTCGCTTCCGTCAATTCCGTGCGCGATTCGAATGAGGCGGTGCCGATGCGCCGCATTTCTGGCTAGCGGATCGCCGGCAGCCCGGCCACCAGGTCGTCCAGCCGGGCGGCGAGCCCGTCGGAGACGCGGGTCAACGGCAGCCTGCACTCGGGCGAGTCGATCAGTCCCAGCCGCCACAGGCAGTGCTTCAGGGGCATCGGGTTGGCCTCGGTGAACAGCGCGGGGATCAGCCGGCTGACCCCGCGCCAGGCCGTGCGCGCCTTGACCAGTTGCTCGGCCGCGACGGCGTCGGCGACCTCGACGAAGGTCTCGGTCGCGAGGTGGGCGGAGGCCAGGATGCCGCCCGCGGCGCCGTTCGCCAGGCTGGTGAAGTACAGCGGGTCCTCGCCGGTGAGGACCGCCAGTTCGGCCGGGGCACGCTCCAGCAGGTCGAGGCTCTGGCCGAGGTCACCGGTGGCGTCCTTGACCGCCCGGATGCCCGGCACCGTCGCGGCCAGGTCCAGAAGGACGTCGTTGGGCAGGTTGACGCCTGTGCGGTACGGCACGTTGTAGGCGATGACGGTCCGGCCGGTCTCCCCCGCGACGGCCCTGAAGTGCTCGGCCAGACCGTCGGCGGAGGGCCGGTTGTAGTAGGGGGTGACGACGAGGTAGCCGGCCACGTCCAGGGACTCGTACCCGGCGAGGGCGCGCGCCACGTGTTTCGTGGAATTCCCGCCGACACCGACGTACACGGGCAGTTCACCCGCCACTGCGTCGAGCGTTTCCTCGACGATCGCTCTCTGTTCGTCCGGTTCCACCGTGGGGCTCTCCCCGGTGGTGCCCAGCATGACGAGACCGGCGATTCCCGTACGCCGGTAGTGCGCGATCAGGCGCCGCAGCGAATTCAGATCGACGGCGCCGTCCCGAAACGGCGTCACGAGTGGCAGGAATACGCCGTTCATCTGGTTCACCGTTCACCTTCCGCCAAGTGCGGGAAAAACCCGGACCGATGGATGACCGCGCGTTTCGCCGGTCATCGCGGCGGCGAGCGTACCACCGCACGACCCCCCAAGGACGCCTCCCTGCAGGGCAGTTGACCAGCGGTGACGTACGGCCTTCCGGAACCGCGTCCGGCCCGCCGTGTCCCGCTGGCGGGACACGGCAACGGCCCGCCCGGGCCGCTTCACCGCGCGCGGACAAGCCCTTTGAATCCGGCCAAGTGCGGCCGGGAAACGGAGTCTTCCATTTCCCGTGGGCGACGGTTCTTCCTTGCCGAATTCCGATACTCCACTGCACAATCACCGCCGTTGCCGACAGGGAGGAAAGAAAGTGAGCCAGGCAGTCGAGCCCGATCTCGATGGTTCCGTCAACGTATTGCTCGCCCCGGTCCGAGGTAGGGACGAACGGCGGGCTCTGCCGAAGACGATGTTCGTGAAGAAGCCTTCCGTCTTCACCGCGAAATTCCTTCTGGCCGTGGCGATCTGCGCCGCCGCCTGGACCGCGGTCGCCCTCAGCCCGACCTGGTGGGTCATCGCGCTCACCGTCCCGGTCAACGGGCTCATGTACGCGCACCTCGTGGAGCTCCAGCACGAGACCCTGCACGAGCACGCCTACAACCGCCGCTGGCTCAACCGCGCCGTCGGCTGGCTGGCCGGCGCGCCGATGCTCAGCTCGTACTGGCACTACAAGCACGACCACCTGCGGCACCACGCCTACCTGGGCACGCCGCAGAACCAGGAGTTCTTCAACTACCGCTTCGACGGCCTCGGCACCCTACCGGGCTTCCTGCGCGGCGCCTACCACCTCGGCCGCTACGGCGACGTCGCCAAGGACATCGGGCGCTCCCTGCTGGGCCGCACCAACCCGACCGTCACCAAGACCGTCGCGGCGAAGAAGATCCGCACCGAGTACCTGCTGTTCACGGTGCTGATCGTCGCGGCGATCGTCTACTCGGTGCTCGCTCGTGACCTGTACCTGGTCTGGGTCTGGGTGCTGCCCACGCTGCTCTTCGCCGAGCCCGCGCACTTCCTGATCGAGATGCCGGAGCACTACGGTCTGAACACCCAGACCGACCCCAACGTGCTGTCCAACACCCGCACCATCGAGGCGGGTTGGTTCGCCAAGTGGTACACCAACGGCAACGACGTGCACACCGCGCACCACTTCCACCAGGGCGTTCCCATGGTCAACGTGCGGGCCCTGCACCAGGTGATCGAGGGCCGTATCGAGGCGGTCGCCCCGTCCTACTGGTCCTTCTACAAGGACGTCTTCACCGGGCGGATCACCTACCAGGACCAGTCCGAGAACTGCATGACCCGGTGACCGACGGACCCCACGAAAGGAAGCACGCCTGATGTCCGCCCAGACCGCCTCGCCGTCCGGCCCCGCACTGGAACAGCTGAAGTTCCTCTCCCCGGCCGAGGTCCGCCACGTCGCCGAGACCTTCGGCACCCCTGTCTTCGTCTACGACGAGCAGCGCATGCGCGACGGGGTCGCCCTCCTCCAGCAACTCCCCAGCGCCTTCGGGCACACCGTGCGCTACTCGCTCAAGGCCTCGCCCAGCGCGGCCGTGATCCGGATCTTCGACAGCATGGGCGTCCACTTCGACGCCAGCTCGGTGTGGGAGGTCATCCGCGCCGTCCGGGCCGGTGTGGCGCCGGAGAAGATCCTGATGACCGCGCAGGAGGCCGACTTCGGCGCGCCCGAGCTGCCCGAACTCATCCGACAGGGCCTGAAGTTCGACGCGGGCTCCCTCCAGCAGCTCACCGAGTACGGCGAGGCCTTCCCCGGCACCGAGGTGTCGGTGCGCATCAACCCCGGCTTCGGCTCGGGCCTGGTCCGCCGACTGACCTCGGGCGGCCCGAACTCCAGCTTCGGCATCTGGCACGAGCAGGTCGCCGAGGTGAAGGCCATCGCCGAGCGCTACGACCTCACGGTCGTCCGGCTCCATGTGCACATCGGCTCCGGCCACCACGCCGACGTCCTGCTGCCGGCCGCCCGGCGGATCCTGGAGATCGCCAAGGACTTCGCGGACGTGGCCACCGTCAACCTCGGCGGCGGCTACCGCCTGACCGTGATGGCGGACGACCCGGTCTACGACCACTCCGAGTGGGCCGAGGAACTCAGCACCGACCTGCGTGAGTTCGCCGAGGCGACCGGCCGCGAGCTGCACATGGAGATGGAGCCCGGTACCTTCCTCGTCGCCAACGCCGGGTCGATCGTCGCCCGGGTCATCGACGTGGTGACCACCGGTGACGAGGGCCGCCGCTTCGTGAAGATCAACGCCGGTCTCACCGAGATCCTGCGGCCCTCCTACTACGGCTCCCCGCACCCGGTGGTGGCCGTGACCCGCGAGGGCGAACTGCCCACGGAGGGCCCGCTGACCGATGTCGCCGGCCACTGCTGCATCGCCGGTGACGTGCTCACCACCCGCCCCGGCTCCGTGGAGGAGCTCAGCCCGGTGCGTCTGGGCGCCGTGCAGCCCGGTGACTACCTCGTCGTGGAACGGGCCGGCGGCTACTGCGCGAGCATGGCGATGAAGAACTTCAACTCCTACCCGGAGGCGCCCGAGGTGCTGCGCCGCCCGGACGGTTCCTTCACCCTCATCCGCGCCCGCCAGACCATCGACCAGGTGACGGCCAACGAGATCGTCCCCGACGACCTGAAGACGGAGGCGGTGTGACGACGACCGTCCAGCAGCCCGGGGCCACGGCCCGGCTGAACGCGACATTCGACGGCGAGGCCCTCGCCGGGGAACTCGCGGAACTGCGCCGGCACGCCTGGCAGCGCCAGCGCGTCTACGGCGACGAGATCGGCTGGGAGTCGAAGGTCGACTGGACCTGCCTGGCCCTGCGCAGCCCCGGCGGCGACGGCGGACGGACCGACCCCGGTGGTCCGGGACCGGTCGACTTCGCCGACACGCCGTGGCTGGAGCGCGCCCCGCACGCCCGCGCGGTGCTCAGCGCCATCCCGGCCCCGCTGCGCGCGGTGCGCTACATGGCGCTCGGCCCTGACACCCACAGCCATCTGCACTTCGACACGAAGTACGGCCCGTCGTGGGGCGTGGCCCGGCTGCACGTGCCGGTCACCACCAACCCGGACGCCGTCCTGCACCTGGACGGCGAGGACTACCGCTGGCAGCCCGGCGAGTTCTGGTTCGGCGACTTCAGCCGCAACCACCAGGTCGGCAACGACGGCACCACGCCCCGGGTCCACCTGGTGATCGACACCCTGATGGTGCCGGAACTGGCGGAGATCTTCCCGGACTCCTGGAAGGAGTTCCTGCTGGACGGCGGCGCGGTGCTCAACCGGCCCAACACGCCGCTGCCCGGTGCGCCCGAGGAGTGGGAGTGCGCCTTCGAGGTGCCGGAGACCTTCACCGACTGGGAGGAGGAGGACGGCGCGTTCCTCGACCCGGCCGTGCCCCGGCGCGGCGCGACGGTGCGCGCCGAGGACGACCACCTGCTCCTCACCTACGAGGGCGGGTCGCCGATCCGGCTGATCCACATCGAGAACGGGGAGTTCCGCTACGCGGGCTGGTCGGAGGAGCGGACGGTCCAACTGCGCCGTGAGAACGGGGAGGTTGTACTGCGCAGCCGGGTCGGCAGTACGGTGCGCAGTCTGACCCTGCCGATGATCCACGACCCGAGGTAAGGATGAACCCCTTCGTCACAGCTACCGGGGGCCTGGCTCCCGGTAGCTGGGACCGCCTGGTCGGTCCCCACCTGTACCAGTCGTCCGGCTGGCTCGACTTCTGTCACGCGGACCGGCCGGGCCACGTCGGCGCCGTCTACACCGGCGGCCCGCAGCGGCCCGAGGCCGCGGTCCCGGTGACGGCCGTGCGGAGCATGGGCAACGCCTTCTACCAGTGGCACGAGTTGCTCACCGCCCGCGGCCTTCCCGGCCCAGGCGCCCAGGGGCTGATGGTGGGTCAGCACTGGGGATATCACACGCAATTGCTGCACGACGCGGCCCTCTCGCACGACGAGGCCGCCGCCGCTCTGCTGCCCGAACTGCGCCGCCAGGCCGCCGCCCCGGCCACCCGTGACCTCGTCGGCATCGGGGCCGGCGACCCGGTGCCGTGCGTGGCGATGTACGTGGACGACCGCACCGTCGCCGCGTTCCGGCGGGCCGGGGTCACCGCGCCCCCGGTACTGCTCCAGCTGGAGGCCTGGATACCCGTGCCGGAGGGCGGCTGGGAGGGCTATCTGGACAGCCTCGGCTACAAGCGCTCGGTCCGGGTGCGCCGCGACCGACGCCGGTTCGAGGAGGCCGGGTACCGCGTGGAGCAGCTCACGCTGGACGAGTGCTGCGAGGAGACCGGCCACCTGCTGGCCTGCACCCAGCGCCGCTACGGCCACGCCGCCGACGCCAAGGCCTTCGCGGAGTCCTTCCAGGACCAGGCGCGCGCCATGAAGGGCCGTACCGAGGTGTTCCTGGCCCGCGCCGCCGACGGCCGGCCGATCGGCTTCTGCCTGTACTACGTGTGGGGCGACTCCCTCTTCCTGCGCGCCGCGGGCTTCGACTACGAGGCCCTCACCGGGGCCGCGGAATACTTCAACATCGTCTACTACCTGCCGCTTCAGCAAGCCTCCGAGCGCGGGGTGCGCCGGATGCACGCGGGCATCGAGGCGTCCGAGGCCAAGGCGCTGCGCGGCGGCCGGCTCGGCGCCCTGTGGCTGCTCGACCTCAGTGAGCACAGCGTCCTCGAAGGGCTGGACGAGCAGGTGGCCGAGGCCAACGCGCGGACCCTGCGCACGCTCGTGGGCAGCTCGAAGACCGTGGCGGGCGCCCTCGCGGACCCGGCGCTGGCGGAGCTGCTGTGAGCGGGGCCGAACAGCGGGTGCTGACCGGCCCGTTCCTGAGGTTCTGGCTGATCCAGATCTGCGCGCAGGTCGGCGCCAAGGTGGCGCTGCTGTTCCTGCCGATGCTCGCGATCAGCGGCTACGGCGTGAGCCCCGCGGTGCTGGGCTTCCTCAACGCCCTTCAGTACTTCCCGGTGCTGGCGGTCGCCCTGCTCTTCGGCGGCGCCTTCGACCGCTGGGACCGGCGCACCTGCTTCGCCGTCGCGTTCCTCGGCAACAGCGCCGCCCTGCTGATGGTGCCGCTCTACGGCGACGGCACGCACCGCGTGCTGGTCCTGGTGGCCGTCTGTACGGTCATGGGCTGCCTGGTGGCGTTCGCGGACATGTGCGCACAGACCGTACCGCCGGACCTGGTGCCGCCGGAGCGGCTGGTCGCGGCCAACGGGCGGCTGGAGTTCGTCTACTCCATGTGCCTCGTCGGCGCCCCCGGCGTGGCCGGTCTGCTCTACGACCGGACCGGCTCGGGCCCCGGTCTGGTGGTGATCAGCGTGCTGTGCCTGGCGGCCGGTGTGCTGAGCCTGGGGCTGCGGATCCCGCGCCGCCCGGAGGCGAAGAGCGCGCAGAAGCCGCGGGTGTGGGCGGCGACGGTCTCCGGCATGGGCTTCCTGCTGCGCCACCCGATCCTGCGGGTGACGACCGTGCAGGCGGGTCTGTTCAACTTCCTCGAGCAGGCGGTCCTGACGATCTATCTGCTGCTCGCCGTGCGCAGCTGGGGCCTGTCCCCGGGCTCGGTCGGCCTGACGATCACGGTGGGCGGGCTCGGCACCGTCTTCGGCGCCGTGGTGGCCGGCGGCCGGGGCGGGAAGATGTCCACGGTGCGGGCGCTGGTGGTCGGCATGGGCCTGGCCTCGCTCACCCCGATGCTGCTCGTGTTCGCCACGGGCCCGCGCCTGGTTCTGATGACGATGGCGTCCGCCGCGTTCCTGATCTACGGCTTCGGCATGACGGTCTACAACGTGCACGCGGTCTCGCTGCGTCAGGTCCTCACCCCGCCCGAGCGGCTGGGCAGTGTCTCGGCCGCCTACCGGTTCTTCGCCTTCGGGCCGATCGGGCTCGGTGCCCTGCTCGGCGGCTGGGCGGGCGGTGCCCTCGGGCTGCGCGCCTCGATGACCGTCTTCGTCGCGCTGCTCGCCGTGAGCTTCGCCGCCTTCGCCGCCGTCGTGCTGCGGCTGCGCACGGCGATCACCGCGGCGCTGCCCGGCGAGAACGCCGGGGCACCGGACGCCGACCCGAACGAGCCGGTGGACTCCGCCCCGGTCTCCCCCGCACAACCCTCGTGAGGTGACCCCCATGTACCCCGACAACCGCAAGCCTGCCGTGGTCGTGATGAGCGACCTGGTCGTTCTCGGGCGGCAGACCCGGCTGATCGAGGAGATCGTCGCGCGCGACCTGGTGCCGCTGGTCCTCGTGGGGCCGGACACGCCGCTGGACCGGCTGCGTGCGCACATGGCCGACCCGGCGCATCCGCTGTCGCTGATGGACGAACTGGTGGCTGTCCCCGACTCCTCGGTGGACACGGTGCTGGCGGCGGTTCAGGACTGGGTGCGGGAGTACGACGTCCAGGCGTCGATCTGCTGCGGCGAGGTCTTCGTCGACCCCGCCGGGGCGCTCGGGGAGCTGCTGGGGCTGCCCGGACCCGGCGGCTGGGCGTCCCGGGTCTGCCGGGACAAGATCATGCAGCGGACCGCGCTGGACGCCTTCGGTCCCCGCTGGCGCGCGGTCGCCCCGTCGGGCCGCGCCGAGGCCGAGCCGCCCTGCTATCCGGCGGTCGTCAAGCCCGCCGGCCGCATGTACAGCTCCGGGGTGCGCCGGGTCAACGACGCGCGGGAGCTGCGGGCCGCGCTGGAGGGTTACGGCCCCGAGGAGTCGGTGCTGCTGGAAGAGCTGGTGGAGGGACCGGAGTTCTCCGTGGAGGCGCTGGTCTTCGACGGGGAGGTGCTGTGGTCCGGCATCACCGCCAAGCGCACCAATGAGGACGGCGGCCGCTTCTTCACCGAGATGGGCCACACCAGCCCCGCGCCCGGCCTCACCAAGGACGAGGAGGCGGCGCTGCTCGCGGCGAACGCGGGCGTGCTGGCGCGGATCGGCTTCCGGCACGGGATCACGCACGCCGAGTTCCGTCTGTCGCGGGGCGAGGCGGTGCTGATGGAGGTGGCCGCGCGGCTGCCCGGCGACGCCATCACGATGCTGTGGCATCTGGCGACGGGGGTTGCGCTGGAACCGGCGATCGTCGATCTGGCCCTGGGCGTCAAGCCCGACTACCCCCAGCCGGTCCGCCGGGCCGTGCAGCGCTATCTCGACCACGGCAGCGGTGTACTGGGCGAGGTGACTCTCGACGGGCAGCGGACCGAGGTGAGCTGGATCAAGCGCGACGGCCTGTGGCCGGTGGCGGAGCCGGCCGACGCGCAGGCGCCGCCCCGCTGCACGGCCGTGCTGGTGGCCCGGGAGTCCGGTGAAGTCCTCGGTGAGCAGGCGGACTCCGGCGCCCGTTCGGTCTCGGTCGTCGGCGACGGACCGCTCGACGCCGACGTCGACGCGCTGAGCCGTGAGTGGGTGTCGGCGGTGCGCGTCACCACCGCCGAGACCGCTTGAGCCTGTGTCATATCTCCGGCCGGAACGGCGCACGGCGTCATGGTCCCCCCTGCTCCAGCGAAGTCGAGAGCCTGGGGGATTGCGTGCCAGGGGTCGCGCGCCCGGCCGGGGATGTCACACACGCTCTCAGGGCCGGTCCTCGCGAGCAGGAGCGGCACCGCGCTACAGCCAGCCGCGGGTCACCGCCTTGATGCCGGCCTGGAACCGGTTCTCCGCGCCCAGCTTGTCCATGAGCGCCGCGAGGGTGCGGCGCAGGGTGCGGATGGAGACGCCGATCTCCCGGGCGATGACCTCGTCCCGGACTCCTGCCGACATCAGCCGCAGGATGGCCTGTTCCTGCGGGGTGGGGGCGCCCGGCGGCCGGTTCACGAGGTCGTCCAGCGGGGTCGCGGTGACCCACCAGTGTTCCAGGACGCGGCGCGCGGCGCTGGTGATGAACGCCGGGCGCAGGACGACGAAGCCGTCGTCCTCCGGTGCCGAGAACATGGCGAGGCTGTCGCTGACGACGACCCGGAGGGGCACCGAACCCATCAGCCGGACGCGCACGCCGATGGTGGCCAGATCGCGCAGATGCTTGGCTCCGCCCGGCGACTTGAAGTAGCACTCGCCGTACAGACTCCGTACCACAACTCCCCGCTCGCGCGCGTAACGCGTACGTTCCAGTTCCTCCGCGAGGGTTCCGTCCGTCGGCACCGGGCCGGGGTGGGTACTGACGATCTCGTTGACGGCGACGGCCGCGGTGTCGAACAACGCCTCCGTGATCTTGGCCGGTTCGGTGAGGTGCTGCATGGTGTAGGACGCGCCGTCGGACTGCGCGCGGCGGCCGGGCGAGGCCGCCGAACGGCCGAGGGACTCGCCGAGATGGTTGAACTCGCCGGCCATGTCGCGCAGCACGGCAGCGGTCCGTTCGACCAGACGGCGTACTTCCGCTTCCTGCTCCAGCCCAAGTGGCGGCACATGTCCGGGAGACGGGGAATTCCCGAGGACGCAGGGACACTTCGACGGTCCCGCACTGAGCTGATCCATACCTGCCACACCATTCGAACCGGTTCGCGAACCCATCCACCCTCCCTCGAACAGGGGGCGCAGCCTACCAAGATCATCTGTTGATGTGGCCAAAAATCTTCTCGCACGGACATTGCGAATCCGGACGATCTTCGTCCGTTACCGCCGCGCGCAGTGACCTGTCGCGGCCAGACCCATTAATGACAGCGGAACGATCTGGACCCCGGCTCGAACGCAATGTCACAATGGGCTCACCGCCAGGAACGATTGCTTGCCGTTTCCACGGCACGGCACCCAGCGCCCTTGACACGTAGACCCCCCACGATGCGGAAGAGGCCGAGTTGTCGAACTGTAGCGATAACAACCTCCGCACACGCTGTTGTCGCGCGTGTCCGGATCTCGCACATCAGTCGGCTGGTCAGGGGCGCGCCACAGCGGCCACTCCGCAGCTCTAGGGGACTTCACAGTCGGGAAAATTCGGGCACACGCCTGCCTTTGGCGTGTTCCGCCAGTTACGCGTGCAACCACGCACCCCTTTCCGACTTTCAACCATCAGTCAGCCCTTTACCGAGGAAGTGATCTGCATGGGGAAAACTGCCACCCTGGCCGATCTTCGAGGTGCCCCCACACCTCCGCTCAACCCTCAGGCGCTCACTCGCCGGACAAGCCTCTCCCTGCCGCCCGACTTCTCGCTGACTGAGTGGCAACGCTTCGGAAGGCACTTGTTCCTGATATCCGACTCGTCCTGCTGGTGGCTCGGTGACTGGCTTGTCTACGGTCAGGAGAAGTACCCGAACCGATACCGCAAGGCGACCGAGGAAACGGGCCTCGACTACAAGACACTGCGCAATTACGCCTGGATCGCCCGGCGTTACCCGGCGCCCGAACGGCATCCGAAGGTCAGCTTCCAGCACCACGCCGAAGTCGCCTCCCTGGAACCCACCGAACGCGCGATGTGGCTCGAACGCGCCGCCCAGGAGGGCTGGTCGCGCAACATGCTCCGGCAACGGGTGCGTCAGGCGCTGAGCACCCCGCAGGGGGAGAACAAGCAACAGGTGCGTCTCCAGGTGCAGGTCAGCAGCGAGCAGGAGAGCAGATGGGCGACTGCCGCCGAGCGCCACGGCCGTAATCTGGCCGAGTGGATCGTCCTCTGCCTCGACCAGGCGGCGAGCCTGGAGGACACGCCCGCGCACTGAGCGACCGGCCGGCCCGCCTCAACTCCGCGACCGGCCGGCCTGCCTCAACTCCGCGGCGGGCCTGCCTGACTCGGCGCCGCCGACACCGCACCCGAGGCGCCCTCGGCACTGCGCCCGCCCCCGGCCGCGACGGCTCTCGGCCGCCTGTTGAGCAGGGCGACACCCCCGAGGGTGACGACTCCGCCGAGCAGTTCCACGAGCCGGGGCTTCTCACCGAGCCAGACGAAGGCGACCACGAGCGCGGTCACGGGCACGAGATACAGCGCCGCCGTCGCGGCGGTGACGGTCAGCCGGGCAACCGCGTAGCCCCAGACCACGAACCCGGCGGCCGAGGGCAGAACCCCGAGGTAGAGCGCGGCCAGGGTGGCGTCGGCCGGGGCGTCCAGCGCGGCGTGCGCGGTGGCGGGAGCGAGCGGGAGCAGCAGGAGGGTGCCGGCCACCATGGCGTAGGCGGCGACCTCGAACCCGCTGTAGCGGCGCAGCAGCGGTTTGATGGCGAAGTGGTACACGGCCTGCGCCACCGCGGCCGCGAGTACGGTCCAGGCCGCCGCCGTGTACCGCGTCTCACCGCCGGTCAGGGCGATGATGGCCGAACCGGCGAGCGCGCAGACGGATCCGGCGACTTTGCCCGGTCCGAGCCGCTCCCCGAGGAAGGCCGCGGCCAGCAGGGCACTGAACGCCGGGACCGTGGCGACGATCAGGGCCGCCGTACCGGCCGGAACGTGCACCTCTCCCCAGTTGAGCAGAAGTTGGTACGCGCTCATGCCCGTGGCGCCGACGACGAGGATGCGCGGCAGGTCGCGACGGTCGGGCAGCCGTACGTCCACCCAGGGGAGCACGAGGGCCAGCGCCGCGGTGGCCACCACGAGGCGGAGCAGGGACAGCGGCGCCGGGCCGTATCCCTCCAGGGCCACCCGGATCGCGGGGAAGGCGGAGGCCCACAGCACGACGGTGACGACGAGGGCGAGCAGGGTCTTGTCGAGCTTCACCCCATCGACTGTGCCCCGTACAATCGATTAGGTCCAGTTAGGTTTTCTTGCAGGAAACAGTAGGTGAGCTACTTGTTGGACGTCCGGCGACTGCGTCTGCTCGCCGAGTTCGCCGCGCAGGGCACGGTGGCGGCGACCGCGGAGGCGCTGCATCTGACCGGTTCGGCGGTGTCCCAGCAGCTGGCGGCCCTGGAGAAGGAGGCCGGCGTCCCGCTGCTGCACAAGCGCGGGCGCAGACTGGAGCTCACACCCGCCGGACAGCGCCTCATCGACCATGCCCATGTGGTCCTGGGCAACCTGGCCGCCGCCGAGTCCGACCTGGCGGCGATGCGGCGCGGCGAGCGCAGCAGCGTGCGGATCGCGGCGTTCCCGACCGCCGCCCGCGCCCTGCTCCCGAGGCTGTGGCCCGACCCGGGCCGGGCTCCGGCCCCGGACGCCCCGGTCATCAACGTCGTCGAGCACGAGCCGCACGCCGCCGAGGCCGCGCTGCGCAAGCACCAGGTCGACATCGCCGTCACCCACACCTACAGCTTGGTGCCCCGTCCGCTGCCTCCGGGCTGCGAGCAGCGGGCGCTGTTCGACGAGCCGGTCCTGCTGGTGCTGCACCCGGTCGACGCCGCCCGGCGCGGTCTGTCGGCGGGTGCCGCGGCCGAGCTCGCGGCCTTCGCCGACGCGCCGTGGCTGCTCCCGGGCCCCGAGACGGCCTGCCACGAAATGACCCAACGCGCATGCGGAGCAGCCGGCTTCGTGCCCCGGCCAGTGGCCGTGGCGAACGACTTCACCGTCCTGACGGCACTGATCACCCGCCGCGCAGGAGTCGCCCTCATCCCCCGGCTGGCGCTGCCGGCATCCTCACCGGAACTCAGCGTCCATGCGCTGACCACCCCGGTCCGGCGGAGCGTCCAAGCTCTGTACCACACGGGAATGGCCCGCCGCCCCGACATCTGCGGTGTACTCGACACATTGGCCGCGGCAGCGACCTCGGCAGTTGAGGCGGCCGCTGAGCCCCGGAGCTGAACCGAAACGAGGACTCTTCCCCGCGCAGCTTCCGCATCACGTCCTGGACCGACGCGCTTCTCGCCGGCCGGAGGTCAGGTGGCGGTGACCGGCAGCACGTCCGGCGACAGCGCCGCCGCCCGCGCCGTGGCGCTCGTCATCCGCCGGCGGTGATGACGCCGGCAGAGCACCTCGTACCCGACCTCCGCCGCCGACTGAGCCACGTCGCCGACGACGACCTGCTCCCCCTCGACGACCATCTCCCCGCCCACGGTGCGCGCATTGTGCGTGGCCCGAGCGCCGCACCAGCACATCGCCTCGACCTGCAAAGTCTCCAGGCGATCGGCAAGTTCGATCAGGCGCTGGGAGCCGGGGAAGAGCCTCGTCCGGAAGTCGGTGGTGATGCCGAACGCGAAGACGTCCAGCTCCAAGTCGTCGACGATCCGGGCCAGTTGGTCGATCTGTCCGGACAGCAGGAACTGGGCCTCGTCCACGATCACGTAGTCGACCCGGCCACCCCGGGACAACTGCTCCACCACATAGCCGTACAGATCCAGCCCCGGCCCGGCCTCCACCGCGTCGGTCACCAGCCCCAGACGCGACGACAGCTTGCCCTCACCCGCACGGTCGTCACGCGTGAAGATCAGGCCCTGCAGACCACGCGCCGTTCGATTGTGCTCGATCTGCAGCGCCAAGGTCGACTTCCCGCAGTCCATCGTTCCGGAGAAGAACACCAGCTCGGGCATGTTGAGTTGAGCACCTTTCGGCAACGAGGGGAGGGAGGAGGGCTGCGGGACGCGTCAGGAGCGTACTTCGAGCAGGGGCACCAGCTGCTCGGCGGGGGTCATGGAGCCGTGGTTGCCGACCATCGCCGACTCCTTCGGCTCCCGCTCGGACGCGATGATCAGGACGTCGTCCCGAGCCGCCGCGACCACGTCGCCGATGCGGTCGTAGACCCGTTCGTCGATCCGCGGCCCGAACCAGCCTGCCGCGATCGCCTCGTCCCGTGAGGCCACCCAGAACTGCTCGCCGAGCACCTCGCGCCAGCAGGTCAGGACGTCCTGCTGGGCGCCCGGCACCGCGTACACGTGCCGCGCCCGGCCCTCGCCGCCGAGCAGGGCGACGCCGGCGCGCAACTCCCAGTCCTCGTCGAAGTCGATGCGGTGCTGCTCGTCGAAGGGCACGTCGATCATGCCGTGGTCGGCGGTGACATAGAGCGCGCTGCGCGGCGGGAGCTGCTCGGCGAGGCGCTGGACGAGCCGGTCGACGTACATGAGCTGGCCGCGCCAGGTGTCGGAGTCGACGCCGAAGCGGTGGCCTGCGCCGTCCAGCTCGGCGTAGTACGTGTAGACCAGGGAGCGGTCGGCGGCGGCCAGTTGCTCGGCCGCGAGGTCCATGCGGTCCTCGCCGGTCAGCCGCCCGAGGAACGTTCCTCCGCTGAGCGCGACCTTGGTCAGCGGGGTGTTCTCGAAGGCGGGCGACGACACCTGGGCCGCGTGCACGCCCGCCTGCTGTGCCAGCTGGAAGACCGTGGGATACGGCTGCCAGACGCGCGGCGACGTCCATGGATTCCAGCGCAGCTGGTTCATCAGCTCGCCGGTCTCGGGGTTGCGCACGGTGTAGCCGGGCAGGCCGTGGGCGCCCGGTGGCAGGCCGGTGCCGACGGAGGCGAGGGAGGTCGCGGTGGTCGCCGGGTAGCCGGCGGTGATCGGGCGTCCGGTGCCGCCGCGCGAGCTGCCCAGCAGGGAGCTCATGAAGGGGGCGTCTTCCGGGTGCGCCTTCAGTTGCTCCCAGCCGAGGCCGTCGATCAGGAACACGCAGTTGCGGTCGGCGGCGGTCAGCTCGGGGATCGCGGCGGTCATGTCCGGTACGGCCATGCCGGCGGCCAGGGTGGGCAGCAGGTCCGCGAGCGAGCCGCTGCCGTACTCGGGGGGCGGCGCGGAGGTTACGGCGAGGGGTTCCGGGTGGGAGTCCCAGGTGGCGGGCTGGATCATCTCAGCGGGTGACGTCCGCGGTCGCCTCGGAGAGCGACTGCGCGAAGGCGAGCGCCTGGCGCACCGTCTCGGGGCCGTCACCGGCCTCGCTGACGCGCAGGCTCAGGTCGTCCGCCGTCGAGCTGCCCGTGTAGCCGTGGTCGGCCTCGCAGTTGGGGTCGCCGCAGGCGGCGGGCTCCAGGTCGATGCGGGAGACGGCGCCCCAGCCGATGGTCAGCACGACCTCGCGCGGCAGCGTGCCCGGGGCGTACTGCTCCGGGTTGGCGACGACGCGGCTGACCACGACCGAGGAGATCCGGCCGAGCTTCACGGACTCCGTGGACGTCGTGGCGTACGGCGTCGGGGAGGTGTTGTCCGCGGCCTGCTCGTCGGTGTGGCTGACGATGAAGCGGTTGCCGGTGAGGACGAGCACGGTCACGTGCCGCCGCACCTCGTTCTGGTCGAACGTCGTCTCCTGATGGACCAGGTACGACCGGATGGGCTCGCCGCCCACGGCGGCCTCCACCGCCTCGGCCACGAGGGCCGGGTAGTAGCCGCTGCGCTCGATCGCCGCGCGCAGCCCCTGGGTCGTCGTACTGGTCTTGGCCATGACGCCCATCCTACGGGGGTGCACTGACTGCGAGGCACCGCTCACGGCGGTCTCAGTACGCGGGGAGGGTCCTCGGCCCGAGGTCGTCCCGGGCGGGCGGCGGCGCGAGCCGCACGGAGGCGCCGAGCACGCTCAGACCGTGGGTGGCGACGACGACCGGCTCGAGGGTGACCGCGACGACCTCCGGGTGGTCGTCGACCAGCCGTGACACCCGCAGGAGCAGTTCCTCCAGGGCAGGGGTGTCGACGGGTGCCGAGCCGCGCCAGCCGAACAGGAGCGGTGCCGTCCGGATCGACCGGACGATCGAGGTCGCCTCGCGGTCGGTGACCGGGATCAGCCGGTGCGCCATGTCGCCGAGCAGCTGGGAGGCCGCGCCGGCGAGCCCGAAGGACAGCACGGCGCCGGCCGCCGGGTCGATCACGGCCCGTACGACGGTGTCGACGCCGCGCGGTGCCATGCTCTGCACGACCGGCCGCAGCTCCTCCGGCTTCCCGAACAGCGCGGTCAACTCGGCGTACGCCCGTCGCAGTTGCTCCTCGTCCGCGAGGTCGAGGCGTACGCCGCCGAGGTCGGCGCGATGCCGCAGGTGCGGGGCGGTGGCCTTGAGGGCGACGGGGTAGCCGAGGGTGCGGGCGGCTTCGGCCGCGGCGTCGGGGGTGGGGGCGTGCAGGGCGCGGTGCACCTGGATGCCGTATTTGCCGAGCAGGTCGCAGGTCTCGTCCGTGCCGAGCGTGAGGCCCTGCCCGCGCGCGAGCAGCCCGTCGATCAGCCGGGCGGCCCCCTTCTCGTCGATGTCCTCGTACTCGGGCACCTTGCCGGGGTCGGCGCTCTCGCGTCGCCACTGGGAGTACTTGACGGCCTCGGCGAGGGCCCGGACGGCGCGCTCGGCCGCGGGGTAGGCGGGGATGAGGCGCGGGGTGTCGTCGGCGGTGTCCGGCTGCTCGGCCGGCGCCTCGGCCAGGAAGTCCAGAGGACGGAACGGGTGGGGGCGGACCGTGGTGCCGGATGCCGGGGTACCCGCCCGGGGTGCGGTGCTCGCGGCTGCCGACAGCGCCTCCGCCAGCCCGCCCAGCTCCACGTGCACCACCAGCACCGGCTTGCCCGGCACCCGCTCGGCCGCCGACCTCAGGGCCTGAGCCAGCTCGGCGTCACCGGTCGTGGCGTCCCCGATCGCCGGGATCGCGGTGACGACGACCGCGTCGCACGTCTCGTCGGCCAGCGCGCGCGACAGCGCCGCGTGGAAGTCGGCCGCCGACGCCCCCGTCGTCAGGTCCAGCGGCGGCAACGGCCGCAGCCCCTCGGCCAGGCACGCGTCGTAGGTCAGCAGTCCCAGCGACTCGGAGTTGCCCAGGATCGCCACCCGGGGCCCGGCCGGCAGCGGCTGGCGCGCGAGCAGCAGTCCCGCGTCGACCAGTTCGGTGATCGTGTCCACCCGGATCACCCCGGCCTGCCGCAGCAGCGCGGACACCGTGGTGTGCGGCAGCCGCGTGGCCCGTACGGCGTGCCCCTGCGGCGCCGCGCCGCCGTGCCGCGCCCCCTGCACCACGACCAGCGGCTTCGCCGCCGCCGTACGCCGGGCGAGCCGGGTGAACTTGCGGGGGTTGCCGATGGACTCCAGGTACATCAGGACGACGTCGGTGTCCGGGTCGTCGTACCAGTACTGGAGGACGTCGTTGCCGGACACGTCGGCCCGGTTGCCGGACGAGACGAAGGTCGACACACCGGTGACGCCGGTCACTCCGCCGCCGCGCCGGTGCAACCGGGACAGCAGCGCGATCCCGATCGCGCCGGACTGTGCGAACAGCCCGATCCGGCCCGGGCGGGGCATCTGGGGAGCCAGGGAGGCGTTGAGCCGTACGTCGTCGGCGGTGTTGATGATCCCGAAGGCGTTCGGCCCGATGATGCGCATGCCGTACGCGCGCGCGTGCCGGACGAGTTCGCGCTGCCGCTCGCGCCCGTCGGGCCCGCTCTCGGCGTACCCGGCGGAGACCACGACCAGTCCCTGCACGCCGTGCTCGCCGCACTCGGTGACCACCTCGGGGACGTACTCCGCCGGCACGGCGACCACCGCGAGGTCCACCTGCTCCTCGATGTCCCGCACACAGCGGTGCGCGGGCACTCCGTCGAGCTCCTTGAGGTCCTCCGGGAACGCCTTGTTCACGGCGTACACCCGCCCCGCGAACCCGGCGTCCCTGATGTTGCCGAGGACGCTGCGGCCCACCCCGCCGGGCGTGCGGCCGGCGCCGATGACGGCGACGGAGCCGGGCACCAGCAGCCGCCGCACGGACCGGGCCTCGGCGCGCTGCTCGCGCGCGTACTGCACTGCGAGCGAGCGGTCGGTGGGCTCCAGGTCGAACTCCAGGCGGACGACGCCGTCCTCGAAGCTGCGCTTCTGGGTGTACCCGGCGTCCGTGAACACCTTGATCATCTTGGTGTTGGCGGGCAGCACCTCGGCGGCGAACCGGCGGATGTCGCGCTCGCGCGCGACCGCGGCGATGTGTTCGAGGAGGGCGGAGGCCACACCGCGCCCCTGATGGGCGTCCTGGACCAGGAAGGCGACCTCGGCCTCCTCGGCGGGTGCCGACGCGGGCGTTCCGTCGGGGCCGATCCGGTCGTAGCGTACGGTTGCGATGAACTCGCCGCCCACCGTGGCCGCGAGTCCCACCCGGTCCACAAAGTCGTGGTGCGTGAAGCGGTGGACGTCCTTCGCGGACAGTCGCGGGTAGGGCGCGAAGAAGCGGTAGTACTTCGACTCGTCCGACACCTGCTCGTAGAAGCTGACCAGGCGCTCGGCGTCATCAACGGTGATGGGGCGGATGCGTGCGGTGCCGCCGTCGCGCAGCACCACGTCGGCTTCCCAGTGGGCGGGGTACTCGTGCCGGTCCGAGGCGCTCTGCATGGGGCCCAGCGTACGGCTCGCGTACGACAACGGCGCGAGGCAGTCTGTGGAGGACGTATGTCGGGTCGAGGCCGCGACCCGACGGTCACCTCAGGAGGGGCGTTTTGTCCCTCCCGGCATGCTTCACGGGTGTGGGAAACTGGTCTAGACAACCCTGAAAACCGAAGGGCAGCATCACATGGCTGAGCGCCGCGTCAACGTCGGCTGGGCCGAGGGCCTTCACGCCCGCCCCGCTTCCATCTTCGTCCGGGCCGCCACGGCCGCAGGTATCCCGGTGACGATCGCCAAGGCCGACGGCAACCCCGTCAACGCGGCCTCCATGCTGGCTGTCCTGGGCCTCGGCGCCCAGGGCGGTGAGGAGATCGTCCTCGCCTCCGACGCCGAGGGTGCGGACGCCGCCCTCGACCGCCTCGCGAAGCTGGTCTCCGAGGGGCTCGAGGAACTGCCCGAGACGGTCTGAACGACCTGAGCGGGCTCCCGCAGCACGCGGTGAAGCCGCGTCCGCCTTCGGCGGGCGCGGCTTCACTGTTTCCGGCGGGCGCGGCTTCGCTGTTTCCGGCGGGCGGATGACGAGTCGTAACCGGGGGCCGACGAGAGTTCCCGGCGAGGGCCGGCGAGTTTCCGGGCGGAGGCCGACGAGTTTCCGGGCGGGGGCCGACGGAATTAACGGCACACCTGAAAAAGGGCAGCGGAAATTCCCCGCCACCGAATATCTCTTCTTTGTATACGGCGCCCTTGTTAATGCCGCAGGCTCGGCATGTTTACGGGATGTTGCGAATTCCTCACGCGCTCCGCGCGGTCACCGCCGGAGCCGAACCGCAGCCGGTGCGCGGAGATCGCGCGCTCGGTGTGCAGCGCCGTGATCGCACGGGCGCGTTCGCCGTCGCCGCGCGCCACCGCGTCCACGATCGCGCCGTGCTCGGTCCAGTACTCCACCGGGTCGGCCGGCGACTCCACGGCGTACATCCACGCGATCTTGTGCCGCAGCTGGGTCAGCATCGAGGTCAGGGCGGGGCTGCCGGAGGCCTGGGCCAGCGTCTCGTGGAACCAGCCGCCCAGGGAGCGCAGATCGTCGCTGTTACCCCGCCTGGCCCGCTCCTGGCCAAGCCTCACCAGGCCGCGCAGGACCTTCAGATGGGCCTCGGTGCGCCGCTGGGCGGCCCGGGAGGCGCCGAGCGGCTCCAGGAGGGTACGCATCTCCAGCAGGTCGGCGGCCTCCTGCTCGGTCGGCTCGGCGACGCACGCGCCCGCGTGCCGCCGGGTCACCACGAAGCCCTCCGCCTCCAGGGTGCGCAGGGCCTCCCGCACGGGGACACGGGAGACGCCGTAGCGGCGCGCGAGGAGTTCCTCGGTGAGCCGGCTGCCACGCTCGTAGACACCGGCGACGATG
This sequence comes from Streptomyces sp. NPDC051243, assembly GCF_044455405.1. Lineage (NCBI taxonomy): Bacteria > Bacillati > Actinomycetota > Actinomycetes > Kitasatosporales > Streptomycetaceae > Streptomyces > Streptomyces sp. NPDC051243. The sequence continues at coordinate 136,768 of NZ_JBITES010000015.1, forward strand.
TCGTCCCGGATCGCCGTGCACACCGAGTGCGCCGGAATACGCATGACCGACCTCCGCCTTAATCCCCGTGAAACGTCGACGAATGACGTGTGTTCAGTGACTCTATTGCAACCGGCCGGAATTTCCGACGGCGGACCGGAATCCATGGATATTTTTTGGACAGCGGTTCGTGCGAAACACCGAAAGCCCCGGCCAGGAGAGCCGGGGCTTCGGGGAGCGGAGCCAGTGCCGTCGGACGACCAAGCGGGCATCGTCAGACGATCACGGGGATGGTGAGCCTCCACGCGGGTGGAAGTGGAAAGGGTCACACACGCGGGCGCGTGGAAGGCGTCACCTCCGCGCGCGTGGGAGTCGTCAGACCCCTCACGCGCGCGTGGAGGGCGTCAGAGGTTCACGCCGTGCGAGCGGAGGTAGGCGACGGGGTCGATGTCGGAGCCGTACTCCGCCGTCGTACGGGCCTCGAAGTGCAGGTGCGCCCCGGTGACGTTGCCGGTGGCGCCGGACAGGCCGATCTGCTGGCCCGGGGTGACCGTCTGGCCCACCGAGACGCCGACGGACGACAGGTGGCCGTACTGGGTGTACGTGCCGTCGTTCATCTTGATCACGACCTGGTTGCCGTACGCCCCGCCCCAGCCGGCCTCCACGACGGTGCCGGAGCCGACGGCGTGCACGGAGGTGCCGCTGGCGGCGTGGAAGTCGACGCCCGTGTGGCTGCCGGAGGACCAGACGGCGCCGCCGGCCTTGTAGCCGGTGGAGACGTACGAGCCGGAGATCGGGGCCACGTAGGACAGCAGACGCTTGCGCTCGGCCTCGCGAGCGGCGCGTTCCCTGGCCTCGCGCTCCTTCTTGGCCTTCTCCGCCGCCTTCTTGCGCGCGGCGTCCTCGGCGGCCTTCTTCGCCGCGGCGGCCTCCTTGGCCGCCTGCTCCTGGGCGTCGGCCTGGGCGTCGATCTGGTCGGCGATCGAGTTGTCGACGCTGATGACGGGTATGAGGCCGGTCTGTTCGGCGGCGGGTTCCGCGGCGAGTGCCGGGGCGGCCAGGGTGCCCATGACGCCGGTGGCGGTGAGGGCGGCGACGCCGGCCGCACGGGCCGTCGTGCGCTCGAACCGGCTGGGCCGGCGGTGCTTCCCGGTGGGGCGGTTCTTCCCGGTGGCGCAGGTGAACGCCATGTAGTGGCTGATCCTTTCCTTCCTTCTCGCCTACCGGGTTAGCTGACGGGTTCGGAGCAGGAAGGTCTCCTACGGACCCCCTCGCCTTCGCGCGGGCGTCCGATTCACCCCAGGGACTACGGGTGGGTCCCCGGCTCCCCTGGCTCGCGCCGTACGGGGACTCGGCGATGACTGTCCGGTGCCGCGGGCGCGGCGCACTGCCTGACGGACAGCCCGGAAGACGCTAAACGGGACATCTTTCAATCCCCAAATGGATCCCGGATTTTGTAGCGCATCCCACAGGCCAGACAGGCAACCTCTCCTCAATTCGGGCATAAAGGGGCCCTGGCGACTCTGTCGTCACCAGGGCCCCTACGCGCGCGCGGCGCCGTAATGCACCGTCTACTCGGCTGCCACCACGGTGACTTCGCCGATGCCGAGGGCCTCGACGGGCTCCCGGATCGCGGCCGCGTCGCCGACGAGGATGGTCACCAGGCGGTCCGCCGGGAAGGCGCTCACGGCCGCCGCGGTGGCCTCGACGGTGCCGGTCGCGGCGAGCTGCCGGTACAGCGTCCCCTGGTAGTCGTCGGGCAGGTGCTGCTCGACCTGGTCGGCCAGCGTGCTCGCCACGGACGCGGCGGTCTCGTACTTCAGCGGCGCGACACCGACGAGGTTCTGCACGGCGAAGTCCCGCTCGGCGTCCGTGAGGCCTCCCTCGGCGACGCCACGCAGTACCGTCCACAGGTCCTGCAGCGCGGGACCGGTGTTCGGGGTGTCGACGGAGCCGCTGATGGCGAGCATGGCCGCGCCCGTGCCGTCCGGGGCGGAGCGCAGGACCTGCCCGAACGCGCGCACGCCGTAGGTGTAGCCCTTCTCCTCGCGCAGGACCTTGTCCAGCCGGGAGGTGAGGGTGCCGCCGAGGCAGTACGTGCCGAGCACCTGCGCCGGCCACACGCGGTCGTGCCGGTCGGGGCCGACCCGGCCGATCAGCAGCTGCGTCTGGACGGAGCCGGGGCGGTCCACGATGACGACGCGGCCGGTGTCGTCCGCGGTCACCGGCGGGACGGGCCGCGGCTCGGCCGGGGAGCCGGTCCAGGCGCCGAGGGTGTCGCCGAGCAGGGCGTCGAGGTCGACGCCGGTGAGGTCGCCGACGACCACGACGGTGGACGTGGCGGGGCGGACGTACCGCTCGTAGAAGGCCCGCACGCCCGCGGAGTCGATGCCCGCGACCGTGTCCTCGGTGCCCTGGCGCGGCCGGGACATGCGCGAGGTCGCCGGGAACAGCTCCTTGGAGAGCTCCTTGGCGGCGCGGCGCGAGGGGTTGGCCAGCTCGTGCGGGATCTCGTCGAGCCGGTTGCGCACCAGGCGCTCGACCTCGGCGTCCGCGAACGCGGGCGCCCTGAGGGCGTCGGCGAGGAGGTCGAGCGCCTTGGGCAGGCGGGAGACCGGCACTTCGAGGCTGACGCGGACGCCTGGGTGGTCCGCGTAGGCGTCGAGGGTGGCACCGCAGCGCTCCAGCTCGGCGGCGAACTCCTCGGCGGTGTGCTTGTCGGTGCCCTCCGACAGGGCGCGCGCCATGATCGTGGCGATGCCGTCGAGGCCCTTCGGCTCGGCGTCCAGGGGCGTGTCCAGGAGCACCTCGACGGCGACGACCCGCTGGCCCGGGCGGTGGCAGCGCAGGACCGTCAGGCCGTTGTCCAGCTTGCCGCGCTCGGGCGCCGGGAAGGCCCAGGGCCGGGCCTGGCCGGCCTGGGGCTGCGGGTGGAACTCCATGCTGGCGAGCTCGGTCACTGCGCCGACTCCTCGTTCTCGTCGGTGGTCTCGGCGGCCTCGGCTGCGGTCGGCTCGTACACGAGCACCGCGCGGTTGTCGGGGCGCAGGCGGGCCTTGGCGACCGCCTGGACCTCCTCGGCGGTGACGTCGAGGACGCGCTGTACGGCGGTGAACGCGAGCTGGGGGTCGCCGAACAGGACGGCGTACCGGCACAGTTCGTCGGCGCGGCCCGCGACGGTGCCGAGCCGGTCCAGCCACTCGCGCTCCAACTGGGCCTGCGCGCGCTCCATCTCCTCGGCGGTGGGGCCCTCCTGAGCGAAGCGGGCGAGCTCCTCGTCGACGGCCGACTCGATGACCGGGACCTCGACGTCGCCGGAGGTCTTCACGTCCAGCCAGCCCAGGGAGGGCGCCCCGGCCAGGCGCAGCAGGCCGAAGCCGGCCGCCACGGCCGTACGGTCGCGGCGTACGAGCCGGTTGTAGAGGCGGGAGGACTCGCCGCCCCCGAGCACGGTCAGCGCCAGGTCGGCGGCGTCGCACTCGCGCGTGCCGTCCTTCGGGAGCCGGTAGGCGGCCATCATCGCGCGCGCGGGGACGTTCTCCTCGACGACCTCGCGCAGCTGCTCGCCGATCACGTCGGGCAGCGAGCCGTCGCGCGGCTCGGGCTTGCCGTCGTGGGCCGGGATGGAGCCGAAGTACTTCTCGACCCAGGCGAGCGTCTGCTCCGGATCGATGTCGCCGACGATGGACAGGACGGCGTTGTTGGGCGCGTAGTAGGTGCGGAAGAACGCGCGCGCGTCCTCCAGGCTGGCCGCGTCCAGGTCGGCCATCGAGCCGATCGGCGTGTGGTGGTACGGGTGTCCGTCCGGGTACGACAGGGCGGTCAGCTTCTCGAAAGCGGTGCCGTACGGGACGTTGTCGTAGCGCTGGCGGCGCTCGTTCTTGACGACGTCCCGCTGGTTCTCCAGGCCCTCCTCGTCAAGCGCCACCAGGAGGCTGCCCATGCGGTCGGCCTCCAGCCACAGCGCGAGCTCCAGCTGGTGGGCGGGCATGGTCTCGAAGTAGTTGGTGCGCTCGAAGCTGGTGGTGCCGTTCGGCGAGCCGCCCGCACCCTGGACGAGCTCGAAGTGGCCCGTGCCCTTCACGCTTGCCGAACCCTGGAACATCAGGTGCTCGAAGAGGTGGGCGAGTCCGGTACGGCCCTTGACCTCGTGGCGGGAGCCGACGTCGTACCAGAGGCAGACCGCGGCGACCGGCGTGAGGTGGTCCTCGGAGAGCACCACGCGCAGGCCGTTGGCCAGGCGGTGCTCCGTCGCGGTGAGGCCGCCGGATTGTGCCTCCGGTGTGGCCGTGTGACCCATGGGCAAGGTGTCCTTCCGGTCGCGTGCACTGCGTTCTGCCGAGCGGTTCGGCTTCAGTTCCTGCCACTGTATGCAGCGTCCGAAGGGTCGGCGAAGTTCCCGGTCAGAACGCCGTGCCCGTACCGGGGTGAACGCGGGCGGGGGCCGCCGCGGAGAACGGGCATCGGGCAGGGCTCGGCGCCCCGTACCGGGGGACCGCCGAAGAGGACGGGGAAGGCGGGGACCGGCCGTTCCCTCGCCCCGGCGGAATCCGCGCGACGGTCGGCGGCAGGCCGGCGCATCGCACGCGCGCGTGCCGTCGGTACGGCAGTGGGCGCGCAGTCGTCCGCGCCGGTGAGAGCCCGGCCCGGCACGGTGCCCGCGATCACTCCGGCGAGTGAACGGTTGCGCGGCGCGAGCTTGCCTTCGTTGAACGGCCGCCGATCGCGACGGTCCGTACCGATCCTTTCCTGCCCGGGCCGCTGTCCGGCGTCGCACGCGACAGGCACCAGGCTGTCCCAGGGCGCACGCGGCAGGCGGAGGCTCTTCCGCGTCGCCGCACGCGGCAGGCGGAGGCAACCCCGCGTCGCCGCACGACATGCGCATGACGCCACCGCGTCCCAGGATCTGCGCAGGACGCTGTCCGTTATCGCGAAACATGGCCAGGCAGCCACCAGGCACCGCGGCGGACACCTCGCGGCGGACACGGACCGCGGCCACCACGAATCGGGCGGTCCACAGCGAGAAGGGCGGGCTCGGCCAGGGCGGTTGGTGCCCGGTACCACCCGCCGGTCGCAGGCGGGGCCGTGCGTCGGCGACACTTCTCGGACGCCGGGCGGGAGCCCAACATCGGGTCCTGGTCGATGCTTGTCAGTGCCGCGGTCCACAATGGTCCGCGTCAGATCCCGTCAACGCTTCAGCAAGGAGCCGGCAGCGATGGCCCGCCGCAGCACGAAGACCCCGCCGCCCGACGACTCGTACGAGGAGAGGATCCTCGACATCGACGTCGTCGACGAGATGCAGGGCTCCTTCCTCGAGTACGCGTACTCGGTCATCTACTCCCGCGCCCTGCCGGACGCCCGCGACGGCCTCAAGCCGGTGCACCGCCGCATCGTCTACCAGATGAACGAGATGGGCCTGCGTCCCGACCGCGGCTATGTGAAGTGCGCCCGCGTCGTCGGCGAGGTCATGGGTAAGTTGCACCCGCACGGCGACGCGTCGATCTACGACGCCCTGGTGCGCATGGCCCAGCCCTTCTCGATGCGCGTCCCGCTGGTCGACGGCCACGGCAACTTCGGCTCCCTCGGCAACGACGACCCGCCGGCCGCCATGCGGTACACCGAGTGCCGGCAGGCCCAGGCGACGAGCCTGATGACCGAGTCGATCGACGAGGACACTGTCGACTTCACCCCCAACTACGACGGCCAGGAGCAGGAGCCGGTGGCGCTGCCCGCCGCCTTCCCGAACCTCCTGGTCAACGGCGCGTCGGGGATCGCCGTCGGCATGGCCACGAACATGCCGCCGCACAACCTCGGCGAGGTCATCGCGGCCGCCCGCCATCTGATCCGCCACCCGAACGCGGATCTGGACACCCTGATGAAGCACGTCCCGGGCCCCGACCTGCCCACGGGCGGCCGGATCGTCGGCCTCTCCGGAATCCGGGACGCGTACGAGACGGGCCGCGGCACCTTCAAGATCCGCGCCACGGTGGAGATCGAGACCGTGACCGCCCGCCGCAAGGGTCTGGTCGTCACCGAGCTGCCCTTCACGGTCGGCCCGGAGAAGGTGATCGCCAAGATCAAGGACCTGGTCGGTTCGAAGAAGATCCAGGGCATCGCCGACGTCAAGGACCTCACCGACCGCGAGCACGGCCTGCGCCTGGTCATCGAGATCAAGAACGGCTTCGTGCCGGAGGCGGTCCTGGAGCAGCTGTACAAGCTGACGCCGATGGAGGAGTCCTTCGGCATCAACAACGTCGCGCTGGTCGACGGCCAGCCCCTCACCCTGGGCCTCAAGGAGCTCCTCGAGGTCTACCTCGACCACCGCTTCGAGGTCGTACGGCGCCGCAGCGAGTTCCGCCGCGGCAAGCGCCGCGACCGTCTCCACCTGGTCGAGGGCCTGCTGACGGCGCTGCTGGACATCGACGAGGTCATCCGCCTGATCCGGTCCAGCGAGAACTCCGCGCAGGCCAAGGAGCGCCTGATGGAGCGCTTCTCGCTGAGCGAGGTCCAGACCCAATACATCCTCGACACTCCGCTGCGCCGCCTGACCAAGTACGACCGCATCGAGCTGGAGGCCGAGAAGGACCGGCTCAACCAGGAGATCGCCGAGCTGACCCGGATCCTGGAATCGGACGCGGAGCTGCGCAAGCTGGTCTCCTCCGAACTGGCCGCGGTGGCCAAGAAGTTCGGCACCGAGCGGCGTACGGTCCTGCTGGAGTCGGCGGGCGCCCCGGCCGCCGCCGTACCGCTGCAGGTGGCGGACGACCCGTGCCGTGTCCTGCTGTCCTCGACGGGTCTGCTGGCCCGTACGGCGAACGGCGACCCCTTCGCGGACGCCGAGGACGCCAAGCGCACCAAGCACGACGTGATCGTCTCGGCCGTGCCGGCCACGGCTCGCGGCGAGGTGGGCGCGGTGACATCCGCGGGCCGCCTGCTGCGCATCAACGTCATCGATCTGCCGCAGCTGCCGGAGACGGCGTCGAGACCGAACCTGTCGGGCGGCGCACCGCTGTCGGAGTTCGTCTCGCTGCGGGACGGCGAGACGCTGGTCTGCCTGACCACACTCGACGAGTCCTCGCCCGGCCTGGCGCTCGGCACGGAACAGGGCGTCGTCAAGCGTGTGGTGCCGGACTACCCGTCCAACAAGGAGGAGCTGGAGGTCATCACCCTCAAGGAGGGCGACCGGATCGTGGGTGCGGTGGAGCTGCGCACCGGTGAGGAGGACCTGGTCTTCATCACGGACGACGCCCAGCTGCTGCGCTACCAGGCCTCGCAGGTCCGCCCGCAGGGCCGTCCCGCGGGCGGCGTGGCGGGCATCAAGCTCGCGGAGGGCGCGAAGGTCATCTCCTTCACGGCGGTGGACCCGGCGGTCGACGCGGTCGTCTTCACGGTCGCGGGCTCACGCGGCACGCTGGACGACTCGGTCCAGACGACCGCCAAGCTGACCCCGTTCGACCAGTACCCCCGCAAGGGCCGCGCCACCGGAGGCGTGCGCTGCCAGCGGTTCCTGAAGGGCGAGGACTGCCTGTCCGTGGCCTGGGCGGGCGCCACCCCGGCACGGGCCGCACAGAAGAACGGCTCCCCGGCCGACCTCCCGGACATCGACCCGCGCCGCGACGGCTCGGGTGTGTCGCTGCCGAAGACGGTGGCGGTGGTGGCCGGGCCGGTCTAGATCTCCTCGAGGGCCGCTTCCTCCGGCTCTCCCAAGGATTCCTCCGGTCCCCGCACATAGCGCAGAACGCCCCACATGCCGTGCTCGTCGGCGTGTGGGGCGTCGCTCTTGCACGCCTCGAGCTCCTTGGCCAGGCCCGCGGCATCGATGCCGGAACCGATGAGGACGAGCTGGGTCAGGCGCGCGTCGGCGCCGGCCCAGGGCTCCGGGTAGAAGCGCAGGAAACGCCCGACCGCGTGCACGGCGTAACGGTTCGTGGCGTCGTGCGGGCCGAAGTCGACGTATCCCTTGATTCGGTACAGCCCCTCGGGCCTGCTGTCGAGGAACCCCATCAACCGGCGCGGGTCGAGGGGCACTTCGGACGTGAAGGACAGACTGTCGTAGCCGGTGTGCAGATGGCCGGTGTGGTGCTCGCCGTGCCCGTGCGGATCGTCGTGCTCGTGCAGGTCGTCGTGCTCGTGCAGGTCGTCGAAGGACAGCTGCCCGATGCGCTCCTCGCTGGGCCTGCACTCGAAGAGGAACTCGGGGTCGATCCGGCCGTAGGTGGCGGGGACGACCGCGGCACGGCCGGCGAGCTCGCGCACCAGCCCGAGGACACGCTCGCCGTCGCCGGCCCGGTCGATCTTGTTGACGACGACGAGGTCGGCGAGGGCGAGGTGCCGGTCGATCTCGGGATGCCTGGCGCGCGTGTCGTCGAACTCGGCGGCGTCCACCACCTCGACGAGCCCCCCGTACACGATGCGCGGCTGCTCACTGGCGAGCACCATGCGCACGAGTTCCTGGGGCTCGGCGAGTCCACTGGCCTCGATGACGATGACGTCGATGCCGGTGGAGGGGCGGGCGAGCCGCTCGAGATAGACGTCCAGCTCACTGGCGTCGACCGCACAGCACAGACAGCCGTTCCCCAGGGAGACGGTGGAGTCACCGAGCGCGCCGGCGACGGCCATGGCGTCGATCTCGATGGCGCCGAAGTCGTTGACGACGGCCCCGATGCGGGTGCCCCCGCTGCGGTGGAGGAGATGGTTGAGCAGAGTCGTCTTGCCGGAACCGAGGAATCCGGCGAGGACGACGACCGGAATCTGCTGCGGACCGGGGTTCGGCTGGCTCAACGTGCGACCTTTCTCACGCCGACGGGTGCACCGGCTCACAGCTCGGCGCACGTACGAGGATTGAATGCCGACCCAGGATACGAGCCGGAAGAATCACCGCGAAGTGAACGATTGTTAGCAGCACTTGCCGGGCAGACGTTGGGCAAGGCGCCGGAGCGTGCGACCCTCGCTTCCCTCCGTGCGCCTCCTCTCCGCCTCCCCGCCGATCAGAGCCGCTCGGCACTCTGGGAGACGGCAAGCGCCGCCCACCGCTCGCCGGTCCCCTCCAGTCGACCCGCACCCCGACGACCGGCGGACGGCCGCCTGATTCGGGGGTTGACATGGCCACAAAGAAGAACGCCGCGAGGAGGCTGGGCTCCGCCGCGGCCAGTCTGCTGCTCGCCACCGCCGGGATGACGCTGGCCTCGCACCGACGGCGCCTCGAAGCGGAGCGGCTGCAACTCAGGCGCCTGGAGCTGGAAGAGCTCGACTCCCGGCGAAAAGCGCTGGCTCACCAGCAACGCATGCACTGGGAGTTGCTGTCCCGGGCGATCGACAACCCCTCCCTGGCCGCCGTGATCGACACGTACGACCCGAACATTCCGGCGGAGAGGCGGCGGCAGTACTTCTATGCCAATGCCTGGTACATCAACCTCTACCACCTCCATCGAGCGGGGATCCTCGACCAGGAGGAGTTCCACGGACACGCGCGCGAGCTGTTCCAGAACCCCCTGATGCGTGAGTACTGGGAGGCCTCGAAGGGGCAGCGCGCAACTCTGAAGCACTCGTCCGACGAGGCCCGGGTCGGGCGCATCGTCGACCGTCTCATCAAGGACCTCAACGAGGCGGACACGGACGAGTGGTGGGTGGTCGGCGACCCGCCGACTGCTTGATCGACTACGCCAGGGGGTGGCACCGGTCAACGCACCGACACGAGTCGCGCCACTTTACCGACACACCTCGGGAATCCCAGTAACGTGCTTCCGTCCACGAAACCCTTCATAAGGATCGGAAGCACCTTGAAGATCGTGCGCCGCATTGGTGTGCCTCCCAGCGCCCGGGGCAGTGCCTCGGGAGCCAACTGCCCAGACGTGTTCGAGCTGAGTGACGGCAACTTCGCCGTGATCGGCACCGAGGCCACCGAGGCGCTCGAGCGTGAACTCCCCGCCGACGCCTCCCGCGCCGACTACGAGCGCATCGTCATCGTCAGCCGCGAGACTCTCATCCGCGCCAAGCAGGACATCCCCGACGCTTAGGTCCACCGCACGGGCACGCGTCCACCCCAGACCGTACCGTCACACTCCCCGGCCGCGCGCCACCGTTGAGCGAGCCGGGCCACCCGGCGAGCAGCCGGCACCCCGTCACTGCTCGATCCCCACCGATGAGGCCTGGCGCCGGAACGGCACCAGGCCGCACGCGTTCTCAGGCTGCCCGCGGCACCTTCACCGGCGCCTCGGACCCGCTACCGTGCCACCCGCCGGCGACGGCAGGGCAGTGATGGTCGTCGGTGAATCGCCGCTCGAGAACCATGCCTGATCCACCAACTCCTCACCAGTGGCCCCAGGCGGGCTCCACTGAGGTGATCACGTGCGCCCGTTTGTCCTCGCCGCTCACCGAAGCGACCGAGCGAACCCGCGCACCTCGCTTCGGACTCCGCAAGCCGTAGCCTCACGACGGCGCCGGGACCAAGAACCACAGCAGGCTCGGTCGCGAACTTCTCCCGCTGCCTTGCCGCGCCGAACGGCAGCCGCCGCTCCCCAGGTTTCCTACGCCTGACGGGGAGCGGCGGGAGTACACCGGCATCTCCCGTACCAGGAGCCAGTCCAGTGCAGATCAAGGATCCCACTTCCCGGATGGCCAGTTGCGCACCGACGCCCCATCCATCACCCCCCAGCACCGCCCCCAGCTGCACCGACACCTTCCCCCGCAGCACGACTCCGAGGCGTTCTCTGCCCGTATGGGTGAGCCGGTTGGCCGGATCGCTCGCGCTCGGGGCGGCCCTGCTGCTGTCGCACGCGCCCAGTGCCGCCGCCATGTCGACTCACAGCGCCGCCGTGACCGGTACGCGCGCTGCGGCGTCGACGACGGCGCCTTCCCCGAGGGAGCACATCCCGGACGCTCACCCGGCCTACACGCTGCTGAACGCCGCGGGCACCGCCGAGGGCGGCTTGAACAGCTCGTGGACGTGGGCCGCGGTCTTCGCCGGCATCAGCCTGGTCGTGGCTCTGCTCGGTGTGATCGTCACGATCCTCCACCACCGACGCGACAAGCAGGCCCAACGTCACGCGCCCATCGACATCCTGCTCGACGAGGCGGCCGTCGAGATCGACAGACTGGCGACCCTGTCCGCCACCAAGACCGACATGGACGACCTCGCCGAACTGCGCAGGCGGATCAAGCAAGCCGCCAAAGCGTCGTCCATTCCGATGGACACCGTTGTTGCGGCGATCGAGGCGTACGAGAGGACCGCGCTGCCCGACGACTTCGCGACGAGGCTGGCCGAGGGCACCTCTGGTGAGATTCTCCGGCTCAGCCGCCGGCAGGGCGCCGGAATCGAAGCGGTACGTGCCGCGATCGACGCGGTCCAAGGACTCCTCAGGAGGTGACGCCACCCCCAGCGCCGTACATCACGCGACGACCGGTTACCGGCTAATCGGGGGGGGACCGGTGACCAAGGAGTGCTGGGGGCCGGACCTGCCTCAGGCCATCGGCGGCACGCCCACCGGCGCCCCCGGCCCCACATACCGCGCCACCGGCCTGATGATCTTCGAGTCCTGTGCCTGCTCCAGGATGTTGGCACTCCAGCCCACGACCCGCGCCGCGGCGAACGTAGGTGTGAACATCTCGCGCGGCAGACCGCAGAGTTCCATGACCACGCCGGCGTAGAACTCGACGTTGGTGTGGAGCTCGCGGCCGGGCTTCAGTTCGGCGAGGATCGCCTCCACGCGGCGTTCGACCTCCACCGCGAACTCGACGCGTGGGCCGCCGAAGGTCCGAGCGATCTCCCGGAGCATCCGGGAGCGGGGATCCTCGGTGCGGTAGACCGGGTGGCCGAAGCCCATGATGCGGTCGCCGGCGAGGACGCGTTCACGGATCCAGGCATCGATGCTGTCGGGAGCGCCTATCGCGTCCAGCGTGTCCAGCGCACGACTGGGCGCACCACCGTGCAGCGGCCCCGACAGCGCACCCACGGCACCGACAAGGCAGGCCGCCACGTCCGCGCCCGTGGATGCGATGACGCGCCCCGTGAAGGTTGACGCATTGAAGCCATGGTCGATGGTCGAGATCAAGTATTGCTCGATCGCCCGCGCACGCTCCGGGTCGGGTTCTGAACCCGTCAACATGTACAGGTAGTTCGCCGCGTACGGCAGATCCTCACGCGGCTCGACAGGATCAAGTCCGCTGCCCAGCCGGTGCAACGCGGTGAGCAGAACGGGTACGGCCGCGGCCGCGACGAGGGTGTCCCGGCGGCGCTCGTCGGCGTCGATGTCGTACACCGGCCGAAAGCCGTTCGCCGCGCCGAGCAGGGACAGCGCGGTACGCAGGCCGGCCAGCGGGCCGGACCGACCGCTCGCCGCCGCGATGGCGGGCAGGGCCGCCCACACCTCGTCGGGCAGCCGCCTGAGCGCGGCAGTCTCGGCCGCGAAGGCCGCTGCGCGTGAGGGGTCCGGCAAATCACCCTGGACAAGGAGATGCCAGACATCCTCGAACGGGCGGGTCTGCGCGAGCTCGACAGCCGAGTACTGGCGGTAGTGGTAGAAGCCCTCAAGCCCCCGGACGTCGCCGACCTCGGTGTCGGTGACGACGACACCCGCGAGTCCACGCGGCACGTCGACGAGCGTGGCTGCTGACCTGTTGACGGACATGATTCCTCCCTGAACTTGATTAGACTGTCTATGCTTGACTATTCCTCTGTCAATATTGATTGAATCAATACAGGGATCAATGTCCCCTCTCCTGGATACGGTGACCCCATGCGCGATCAAGAATCCGGCCCCGGGGGACGACGGCTGACCACTCAGGAGGCCGCCGAGCTGCTCGGCGTGAAGCCCGAGACCGTGTACGCATACGTGAGCCGCGGTCACCTCAGCAGCCGCCGCGCGCCCGCCGGCCGGGGCAGCACCTTCGACGCACAGGAGGTCGAGGCGCTCGCCCGGCGCAACAGGCGGGAGAGCACGGGCGGTTCGGGATCCGGCGGCGAGCTGTCCGTGCGGACCCGCCTCACATTCATCGACACCGACCGCTACTACTTCCGAGGTGTCGACGCGACCGAACTGGCCACCCGGCACTCCTACGAAGAGGTCGCCGAGTGGCTGTGGACCGGCCGGTTGCGCCGCGGCGTCACCTTCGCCGCCCCCGACGGCTCCGTCGCCGCTGCCCGCCGCGCCGTCGACGCCCTGCCCGAACACAGCGGCCCCACCGACCGGTTGCGAGTCGCGGCGGTCGCCGCCGCGGCGGCGGACCCGCTGCGCTTCGACCTCTCCGAGGAAGCCGTCGTCGGCACCGCCCGCACTCTCATCCCGACCCTCGTCGCCGCCCTGACGCCCGCGGGGTTCACCTATCGCGACCAGGGTTCAGTCGCGCAACGTCTGTGGCGAGGGCTGAGTGGGCGGCCCGCCGACGAGGCGGCACTGCGGGTGCTGGACACAGCACTCGGGCTACTCGTCGATCACGACCTGGCCGCATCGACGCTCGCCGTACGTATCGCCGCGTCGGCCCGCGCACATGCCTACGCGGCCGTCTCCGCCGGGCTCGGAGTGATCGAGGGCCCCCTGCACGGCGCGGCCAGCGGCCTCGCCCACAAGCTCATCATGGAGGTGCTCGACCGGGGCGACGCGGGTCCCGTGATCGCGGAGGAGCTGCGAGCAGGCCGGCGCATCCCGGGGCTCGGGCACCGGCTCTACCCCGGCGAGGATCCACGCGCGCGTGTCCTGTTCGAACTCCTGGAGGAGATCCCCCACTGCGCGCCCGCCCTCGCCGCGGCCCGCGACATGGTCGCCACGGCCGCCCGCCACACCCCGCTGCACGCCAATGTCGACTTGGCCCTGGCCGTGTTCACGACCTCCTCCTCCATGCCCTCCACGGCAGGCGAGACGATCTTCGCCGTTGCCCGCACGGCGGGCTGGATCGCCCACGCCCTGGAGGAGTACGGCGAGCGCCCGCTGCGCATACGGCCGAGCGGGCACTACACGGGCCCGAAGCCGCCTCGGCCCCTCCCGGAGTAGGACACACCGGGCGCTGCCGCGACAGGACGGCCGAACGCTGCCGCAGCGGGACAGAAGCCTCCCGCAGCCCCCTCGGCAAGCCGGCCCTACCCAAGTCAGGTTAGGCTCACCTTTGTGAGTACGTGCTCAACTGTCTCGCAGGACCTCGACGAGCCCATCGCGGGAACCGCGGCGACCGCAACGACCTGGCTGCTGCTGGAGCAGGCCGGTCCGTGGGGTGCCCAGGCGCTCACCCAGAGCCACCTGGATCCCGAGCTGGGCCGCGCCCTGGAGGCCGCGGCGAAGGGCACGGGCGTGCGCGTCGCCCTGATCCGCCGTCCCGGCCGGCACGCCGACTGCGGAGTCCCCGCCGAGCGCAGGGTCTACGTGGCTCACACCGTCCCCGGCAACGTCTGGCTGCACGCCGCCACGACGCGCGACCCGCGGCGGTTGCTCGACCTGGACTTCGCCGCGCTGGGCATGGGCGACCCCCACACCTTCGGCTCGGTCCTCCAGGGGCGGCCGCACACAGGCGATCCGCTCGCCCTCGTCTGCACCAACGGCAAGCGGGACCGCTGCTGCGCGCTCCTCGGCCGCCCTCTCGCGGCCGAGCTCGCCGCTTCCGGCGTCGAAGGCGTCTGGGAGGTCACCCATCTGGGTGGACACCGGTTCTCACCGACGCTGCTCGTGCTGCCGTACGGCTACGCCTACGGCAGGGCTGAGGCCCACGCCGTCAAGGAGGTCCTGCACAGCGTCCGGGACGGCCGGATCGTCGTCGACGGCTGCCGCGGGAACTCGGCGTGGGAGCGGCCGGGACAGGCCGCCGAGCTGGCCGTGCGCCGAGCCACCGGCGAGGACGCCGCCCAGGCGCTGAGCGTCGTACGGACGGACGGCGCGGCCCCCCGGTGGGAGGTGACCGTCGCCCACAGGGACGGGCGCCACTGGCGGGTCGGCGTGGCGCAGAGCACCTCGCTGCCGCCCCGACCCGAGAGCTGCGGGTCGGCGCTCGGCTCGCCCGCGCGGATGGACGTCGTAGCGGTGCGCGAGCTGACGATGGCCACGGCGCTCGCGAGCTGACCCCGCCCGCGCACGCCGGTGGCGCTGGATACAGGGCCCCGCTGAATACGGCTCCTGGATGTACAGACGGCCGGACAACCCGTCCGCGCCGTCGATCAGGAGATCCACACCACACCCCTCTACGGGGCTACCGCGCACCCACGTACCGTCATGGGTATGAGCCCCTCTCCCCCCGCCCGCCGCCTGCGCCTCGGTCTGCCCCGGCAGATGTTCGCGCAGGTGTTGCTGATGCAGGTGGCGATCGCCGCGGGAGTCGCGGTGCTCGCGACCGGACTGTTCCTCGCTCCGCTGAGCGACCAGCTGGACGACCAGGCGATGCGCCGCGCGCTGTCGATCGCCCAGACCACGGCGGCCCAGCCGCAGATCGCCGAGGATCTGGTGAACACGCCCGCGACGGCCGGCGGCCCGGTTCAGCGGGAGGCGGAGCGGATCCGAGAGGCGACCAAGGCCGAGTACATCGTCGTGATGGACCGGCGTGGGGTGCGCTGGTCCCACCCCACGGCGAGCGAGATCGGCAGGCGCGTCTCGACCGACCCGGGCCAGGCCCTCGCCGGCCACGAGGTCATGCAGATCGACAGCGGCACCCTGGGCCGGACCGCACGCGGGAAGGTGCCGTTGCGCGACGGGGAGGGGAAGATCATCGGGGCGGTGTCGGTCGGGATCGCGTACGACAGCGTGCGGGCCCGGCTGCTGCACGCCATCCCGGGGCTGTTCGCGTACGCGGGCGGCGCCCTGGCCGTCGGCGCGCTGGCCGCCTGGCTCATCTCCCGCCGGGTCCAGCGGCAGACCCGTGACCTGGCCTTCTCCGACATCTCGGCGCTGCTCTCGGAGCGCGAGGCGATGCTGCACGGCATCCGGGAGGGTGTGGTCGCCCTGGACCGTGGCGGCCGTATCCGTCTCCTCAACGACGAGGCGCGGCGCCTGCTCGGCATCGGTGACGAGGCCGTCGGCCGCTCCCTCGACGAGGCGCTCGGCGAGGGCCGTACGACCGACGTGCTGGCGGGCCGGGTGACCGGCACCGATCTGCTCACGGTCCGTGGCCAGCGCGTCCTGGTCGCCAACCGCATGCCCACCGACGACGGCGGCGCCGTCGCCACCCTGCGCGACCGCACCGAGCTGGAGCAGCTCGGCCGGGAGCTCGACTCGACGCGCGGCCTGATCGACGCCCTGCGCGCCCAGGACCATGAGCACGCCAACCGCATGCACACGCTCCTCGGGCTGCTCGAGCTGGAGATGTACGACGACGCCGTGGAGTTCGTCGGCGAGGTGGTCGGCGATCACCGGGCCACCGCCGAGCAGGTCGCCGAGAAGATCCAGGACCCGCTGCTGGCGGCCCTGCTGGTCGGCAAGGCGACCGTGGCGGCCGAGCGCGGCGTCGCACTGCGCCTGGCGGACCGGACCGGGCTTCCGGACCGGCTGATCGACCCGAGGGGGCTCGTCACCGTCGTCGGCAACCTCGTGGACAACGCGCTGGACGCCGTCGCGGGCACGCCGCACGCGCGCGTGGAGGTCGAACTGCGCGCCGAGGGGCGCACCGCGATCCTCAGGGTGCGCGACACAGGGCCGGGAATCCCCGAGGAGCAGCGCGAGTTGATCTTCACCGAGGGGTGGTCCACCAAGCAGCGCCCGGCCCACCGCGAGCGCGGCATCGGGCTCTCCCTGGTGCGCAGGCTGGCGGAACGGCAGGGCGGCACCGCGACGGTGGGCGATGCGGCCGGCGGGGGCGCGGAGTTCGCCGTCGTCCTGCCCGAGGCGCTGGCCGAACCGGACCTGCAGCCCGCCCTCACCGTGCCGTCAGCTGCGCAGTCCGTCGCCGAGGAGGAGTCGCGATGATCGAGGTCCTGGTCGTGGACGACGACACGCGCGTCGCGCGGGTCAACGCCGCCTACGTCGAGAAGGTGCCGGGCTTCCACGTCGCCGGTGAGGCGCACAACGCGGCCGAGGCGCTGCGCCATGTGGAGGAGCTGCCCCAGTTGGACCTGGTCCTCATGGACCACTATCTGCCCGACGAGACGGGACTGTCGGTCGTCCAGGAGATGCGGCGACGCGGCCACCAGACCGACGTGATCATGGTGACGGCGGCGCGGGACGTGTCGACGGTGCAGGCGGCGATGCGGTACGGCGCGCTGCAGTACCTGGTCAAGCCGTTCGCCTTCGCCGGACTGCGCGCCAAGCTTGAGGCGTACGCGGAGCTGCGCCGCACCCTCGACGGCGGCGGCGAGGCGGAACAGGCCGAGGTGGACCGCATCTTCGGCGCCCTGTCGGCCCCCTCGGAGCCCGACCTGCCCAAGGGCCACTCCCCCACCACCGCGGAACTCGTACGCCGCTCCCTGATGAACGCCGAAGGCCCCCTGTCGGCCCAGGAGATCGCCGAGCGGACCGGGGTGAGCCGCCAGACCGCCCAGCGCTATCTCAAGCTCCTGGAGCGCACGGGGCGGGCCCGCCTCACCCTGAAGTACGGTGACGCGGGTCGCCCGGAACACCGTTACGTGTGGGCGACCCGCGCCTGAGGCACGGCCCGTGGGGGCGGGGGAAGGAACCGTGCCTGCCCCTTCATACGGATGCGGACCGCCCAAACGTCAGCCGACGGCTCGACGGTCTCGCGAGTCGCCTCAACCAGGCAGTGACGCGGGCCGCTTCAGCCAAGCCGTGGCGCGGTTCGCTTCAATCAGACCGTGACGCGGACCGCTTCAGCCAGGCCGTGGCACGGGCCGCCTCAACCACCGCCGGCAGGGAAGTCGTACGACGGTGAAGGCGCCGCTGCCCTAGACCGCCCCCGCCCCCGTCAGCGCCCGCACCTCGGTCTCCGCGTGCTTGGCCTCGTCGGGGACCTCGGCCGAGGTGAGAGTGCCGAGCCAGCCGGCGACGAAGCCCAGGGGGATCGAGACGAGGCCGGGGTTCTGCAGGGGGAAGTACTGGAAGTCGACTCCGGGGAACAGTGAGTCGGGGCTGCCCGACACCACTGGCGACAGCAGCACGAGCAGCACGGCCGGGACCAGGCCGCCGTACACGGCCCATACGGCGCCGCGCGTGGTGAAGTCCCGCCAGAACAGCGAGTAGAGCAGCACCGGAAGGTTGGCGGACGCGGCGACGGCGAAGGCGAGGCCCACCAGGAAAGCGACGTTGAGGTCGCGGGCCAGCAGTCCGAGGGCGATCGCCACCACGCCGATGCCGACCGCCGCGACACGTGCCACGGCCACCTCGCTGCGGGGCTGGGCGCGCCGGCGCCGTAGGGAGGCGTACAGGTCGTGGGCGACGGAGGCCGAGGAGGAGAGGGTGATTCCGGCGACCACCGCGAGGATCGTGGCGAAGGCGATGGCCCCGACGAGGGCGAAGAGAACCGTTCCTCCCGTGGAAGCCGCGCCGCCGCCGAGATCGAGGGCGAGCAGCGGCACCGCCGTGTTCCCGGCCGCGTTCGACGCGCGCAGCGCCTCGGGCCCGATGATCGCGGCCGCGCCGAAGCCCAGCACGATGGTCATGAGGTAGAAGCCGCCGATGAGCCCGATCGCCCAGACCACGGAACGCCGTGCCGCGCGGGCGGTCGGCACGGTGAAGAAGCGGGACAGGATGTGCGGCAGCCCGGCGGTGCCCAGCACCAGCGCCAGGCCGAGGCTGATGAAGTCGAAGCGGGCCGTCCAGTCACCGCCGTACTTCAGCCCGGGCGCCAGGAACGCGTCACCGTGACCGCTGCGCTCGGCCGCCGTGAGCAGCAGCCGGTCGAAGTCGCCGTGGAAGCGCACCAGGACGAGCGCGGTCAACGCGACGGTACCGCCGAGCAGCAGGACCGACTTGACGATCTGGATCCAGGTGGTGGCCCGCATCTTTCCCAACGACACATAGATCACCATGAGCGCGCCGACGCCGATGACGGTCCAGGCCCGCGCCGCCTCGCTCGTGCCCCCGAGCAGGAGTGCGACCAGGGTGCCCGCACCCACCATCTGCGCCACCAGATACAGAACGGACACGGTGACCGAGGAAGTTCCCGTGGCGATCCGCACCGGGCGCTCCCGCATCCGCGCGGCGACGACATCGGCGAGTGTGAACCGCCCGCAGTTGCGGACCAGTTCGGCGACGAGGAACAGCACCACCAGCCAGGCCACGAGGAAGCCCACCGAGTACAGCATCCCGTCGTAGCCGAACAGCGCGATGAGCCCGGAGATGCCGAGGAAGGAGGCTGCCGACATGTAGTCACCGGCGATGGCAAAACCATTCTCCATGGGCGTGAAGAGGCGCCCGCCCGCGTAGAACTCCTCCGCCGAACCACGCCGTTTGCGGCTCACCCACGTCGTGATGGCCAGCGTGATCGCCACGAAAACACCGAACAGCAGCAGGGCCAGGGCCTGGTGGTCGTCCGTCACGAGGCACCGCCCTGTGTGACGCGCGTCAACTCCTGGGTGTCCCAGCGCAGTTCGAGCGCGGCTTGGTCCCGGCGCAGCCGTGCGTGGCGGGCGTAGGCCCAGGTGAACAGGAAGGTGGTGAGGAACTGCCCGAACCCCGCGACCATCGCGACGTTCACGGCACCCACGACGGGACGGGCCATCAACCCCGGTGCGGTCGTGGCGGCCACGACGTACGCCACGTACCAGGACAGGAACCCGGCGACCGCCGGAACGACGAACCTCCGATACCGGCTCCGCACTTCCCGGAAGGCCGCGCTGCGCTGCACCTCGAGGTACACGTCACCCGCGACCGGAGGATCGGCCTCTGTGGCGTCCGTACCGCCCGACTCCCCCCACCCGGAGGCGAGGGCGTCGTACCAGGGATCGTCGTACCGCGCGCCGCTGGCTTCGCCCGGACGACCGTCGCTTGAGCACATGCCCAAGCATGGACAGAACGGAAAGATCGCCGACTTGGCTTCTCAACGCGCTTCACCCCATCAGGTGATTCACTCGCCGAAGGCGCATAGCGCGTACCACCGCAAGCCGCCAACGGCGAGAACGCGCCACCGGGACCACCCGCACCCGGCGACGAATGCCGCACGCGCGGTGCGGGTGGGAACAAAAACCAGCGCCGAAGGCGAGGCCGAGGCCGAATCCCGGCCAAAGCCCAGCGCAGCGGCTACGCGTCGATCCGCGACCGATCCAACGTCGCCGCCGAGCTGGAGATGAACTCCTTGCGCGGCGCCACGTCGTTCCCCATCAGCAGATCGAAGACCCGCTCGGCGGCCTCCAGATCGGAGAGGGTGATCCGGCGCAGCGTGCGGTGGCGCGGGTCCATCGTCGTCTCGGCCAGCTGGTCGGCGTCCATCTCGCCGAGACCCTTGTAGCGCTGGATGGAGTCCTTGTACCGGATCCCCTTGGTCTCGAACTCCATGAGCTTGTCGCGCAGCTCACGGTCCGAGTACGTGTACACGTACTTGTCCTGGCCCTTCTTGGGCTGGACGAGTTCGATCCGGTGCAGCGGCGGCACCGCGGCGAACACCCGGCCCGCCTCGATCATCGGCCGCATGTAGCGCTGGAACAGCGTCAGCAGCAGCGTGCGGATGTGGGAGCCGTCCACGTCGGCGTCCGTCATCATGATGATCTTGCCGTAGCGCGCGGCGTCGATGTCGAAGGTCCGTCCGGACCCCGCCCCTATGACCTGGATGATCGCACCGCACTCGGCGTTCTTGAGCATGTCGGTCACGGACGACTTCTGGACGTTGAGGATCTTGCCGCGGATCGGCAGCAGCGCCTGGAACTCGGAGTTCCGGGCGAGCTTGGCGGTGCCGAGCGCGGAGTCACCCTCGACGATGAACAGCTCGCTGCGGTCCACGTCGTCGCTGCGGCAGTCGGCGAGCTTGGCGGGCAGCGACGAGGACTCCAGGGCCGTCTTCCGGCGCTGGGCGTCCTTGTGCTGGCGGGCCGCGATACGCGTACGGGCGGCTGCGACGGCCTTCTCGAGGACCACGCGCGCCTGTGCGGCGGCGTCGCGCTTGGTGGACGTCAGGAACGCCTTGAGCTCCTTGGAGATCACGGTGTTCACGATGCGCCGGGCCGCCGAGGTGCCCAGGACCTCCTTGGTCTGGCCCTCGAACTGCGGCTCGGCGAGGCGCACGGTGACGACCGCGGTGAGGCCCTCCATGGCGTCGTCCTTGACGATGTCGTCCTCGGCGACGCGCAGCAGCTTCTTGGCACGCAGCACCTCGTTCAGCGTGCTGGTGACGGCCGTCTCGAAGCCCGCGACGTGGGTGCCGCCCTTGGGGGTGGCGATGATGTTCACGAAGGACCGCAGGGTCGTGTCGTACCCGGTGCCCCACCGAAGCGCCACGTCGACGTCGAGCTCACGGGTGACCTGCGTCGGGGTCATCTGACCGTGCTCGTCCAGGACCGGGACGGTCTCCCTGAAGGTGCCCTGGCCGGAGAAGCGCAGGACGTCGCAGACCGGCCGGTCGGTGGCGAGGTACTCGCAGAACTCACTGATGCCGCCGTCGAAGCGGAAGGACTCCTCGCCCTTACTGCCGCCCTCGCCGAGGCCGAACTCGTCACGGACGACGATGGTCAGGCCGGGCACCAGGAACGCGGTCTGGCGGGCGCGCTGGTGCAGCGTCTCCAGGGAGAGCTTGGCGTCCTTGAGGAAGATCTGGCGGTCGGCCCAGTAACGCACGCGCGTGCCGGTGCGGGTCTTGGGGATCTTCTTGGCCTTGCGCAGGCCGCTCTTGGCGTCGAACTTGGCGTTCGCGCCATCGGCGGCGAAGGCTCCGGGAACGCCGCGCCGGAAGCTGATGGCGTGGGT
The DNA here is from genome assembly GCF_044455405.1 of Streptomyces sp. NPDC051243. Taxonomy (NCBI): domain Bacteria; kingdom Bacillati; phylum Actinomycetota; class Actinomycetes; order Kitasatosporales; family Streptomycetaceae; genus Streptomyces; species Streptomyces sp. NPDC051243. Next base: position 158,502 of record NZ_JBITES010000015.1, read on the forward strand.
GTGCCCACCCCGGTCCACCTCGACGTCCAGGCGCGCGGACAGCGCGTTCACCACGGACGCGCCGACACCGTGCAGACCGCCGGAGGCGGCGTACGAGCCGCCGCCGAACTTGCCGCCGGCGTGCAGCTTGGTCATGACGACCTCGACGCCGGACAGGCCGGTCTTGGGCTCGACGTCGACCGGAATGCCGCGGCCGTTGTCCCGGACCTCCACGGAACCGTCGTCGTGGAGGATCACGTCGATGTGGTCGCAGTAGCCGCCGAGGGCCTCGTCGACGGAGTTGTCGATGATCTCCCACAGGCAGTGCATCAGACCGCGGCTGTCGGTCGATCCGATGTACATGCCCGGGCGCTTGCGCACGGCCTCGAGGCCCTCGAGGACGAGCAGGTGCCGCGCGGTGTAGTTGGAACCGTCCCGGTCTGCTCCTGCCAGCAGCGCTGTGGACGGCACGGACGTCTCGGCGGTCACGCGGTTCGCTCCTCGCTGAATTTCAGGTGACGCCCTGATGGGTAAGGGCGCGGCATCGGTAGCCGTCAAGAGGGTACCGAGGCCTGGTAGAGCCGTTGTAACGCCACCCTCGTACGAAACACAGACTAGTCCAGGATCGCATGCGTGTTCGATCCCTCGATGGGGTGAAGTACATATCACGTTCCCTTCCAGGCATGAACCATTTAGGCTCCGGGCACGTCCTCATGAACAAACCGGCAACCCAGCCGGGAGGACCTGACCTTGACCGACAGCGCGAAACCGTAAGCAAGACAGAGACGCGATACGGCACATTCGCCGCCAAGCCGGCAGCAGCCAGCCCCCTCGGAAAAATTTCACTGAGGGTGAAGCCACGAGCGGGAACGTTTTGGGGCTGGTTGGATGTTGACCCTGGTACGACAGCTCGTCGAGCTAGAGAAGAGGCGACGTGACTACTGTTCTGACCCCCGCGAGCCCGCTGACGGCCGCTGACCGCTGCGACCGCTGCGGCGCACAGGCGTACGTGCGCGTCGTCCTGCTCAGCGGCGGAGAGCTGCTCTTCTGCGCCCATCACGGTCGCAAGTTCGAGCCGGAACTCAAGAAGATCGCCGCTGAGATACAGGACGAGACGGAGCGGCTGACGTCCGTTCCCGCATCGGCGTCCGACGAAGAGCGCTGACACCTCGCATCAACGACGAGCCAGCTCCGGCACAGGCCGGTTGACGGGCGGCCGCCCCTCACCTCAGGGGCGGCCGCCCGCGCTCATACCCCGCTCGGCTCAGGCCTTGCCGGGCGCCCGGACGCTCCACCGCAGCGCCCGGGCGATCTCGGACACCCGCGTGTAGACGCCAGGACTGCCCGCGCGACCGCAGCCGGTGCCCCAGGACACCAGCCCGATCAGCTTCCCCTGAGCGACCAGCGGACCTCCGCTGTCTCCCTGACAGGCGTCCCGCCCACCCTGCGGCTCCCCGGCACAGACCATGCTGTCGGCCATGTACCTGCCTTCACCTCCGCCTGGATAAGCGTTTCTGCACAGAACGTCGGGCAGCACATGCACACGCGCCGCCCGCAGCCCTCGCGCGTAGTCACCCGCGCCCGTGACGTCCCCCCACCCGTAGACCAGGGCCGACGCCCCCGGCAGATAGGCGGGATCGCCGGCGCCCGCCATCCTGATCACGGCGCCGGCGGGCAGCGGCTGAGCGAGGGTGAGCACGGCGAAGTCGCCCGCGTTGGTGGCCTGGTCGTAGCCCGGGTTCACCCAGGTGCGGCGGACGCGGATCTCCTGACCGCCGCTCGACAGCAGGTCCGAGCGGCCCGCGATGACACTGAAGTCGCTCAGTCGGTCCGGCGTGGTCCCGAGGACCTCCTCGCCCATGCAATGGGCCGCCGTGAGGACGGTGGACCGGCTGACCGCCACGCCGACGCAGAACTGACCGGCCCGCGTACCTCCGAACCGGTCACGGCTGGACAGCGCCACGGTCCAGGGACTGTGCGACACATCGACCGGAAACCCGCCGACGACGACACTGTCAGCGGCCGCGGGGGCGGCGGACACCAGCGGTACGGCGGCTGCCGCAGCCGCCAGAACCAGCGGCCCGGCCAGCGCCCGGGCAAAGGTACGACGCATGGCGCTCCTCACTCTCGGGTGGTCGTGGAAAACCCAGAGTGAGTCAGCCCGCGACACCCCGCACCTGCGGCGACAGCCCGAAGGCCCGCTCCCCACTCGGGAGACCCGGCCCTTGGGTGCCGTACGAACGCGACCTCGTCGGCAGTCGCGCAGTATGGACATGTGAGCGCTGTGCTCGGCCTGCGTGACGCGGGCGGGTGGGGAGCGCAGTCCGCGGAACACCTTGGATTGGGGTGACCGCCATGACCCTCCGCACGATCGCCCATCACCTCGGTCTGCCTGTCCGGCGTGACCCACAGGAGGTGGCGAAGATCATCGAGGGACTCCGCCCCAGGCTGGACGAGCTTCCCGACGACAGGCGGGAACGGCTCGAAGCCGAGTGGGCCAAGGTCCTCAGCGAACGCCACTGGCACCGGCCCTACCTCCACGACTGAGCGGACACCGCCGGTGACCGCCGATACGACGCCGGCCCAGCCCGCCCCGCCGACCTCGGACTTGTCCTGCACGGGCTGCGGTGCCCGGCCGGCCGGAGGGTGGTCACCCGCGGGCCGGATCAAGCTGTATACGAGGACCTTCGTGAGCGGGCGTGGAGAGGCCGTGCCAGACAGTCGGTTCCGCGCCGTCCCGGACGCTGAAGGACGGTGGCGCCCATGAGTACGACGTCGATCAGCGGGACGCAGACCAGCAGTGCACCGCCAAGAAGCCGCCGCCCGGCGACGTAGCGCGCCACCAGGCCCCCGACGAGGAGGACCCGGAACAGCACGTCACAAGCGCAGGCCGACGCCGCGGGTTCCGCGTCCCCACGTCCCCACGTCCCCGCCCCGGCGGCCCGGTCCCGGAAGTCGCCGTCGAACCCGGGGACGTTGCGGGCGGCTGGTGATCGCCGGCGGGGGCGGCGGCCACCAGGTTGACTCTGATCCGACGGCCCACCCGGCGGCCCGCGACGGCTGAGGCGAGGGCACACCAAAGCGCCCCCGACCCGCGGGGAAGCAGGTCAGGGGCGCCGGAGTGGATCTGACTCAGTCCAGGTAGTCGCGCAGCACCTGGGACCGCGACGGGTGGCGCAGCTTCGACATGGTCTTGGACTCGATCTGGCGGATGCGCTCACGCGTCACGCCGTACACCTTGCCGATCTCGTCGAGGGTCTTCGGCTGACCGTCGGTGAGACCGAAGCGCATGGAGACGACGCCCGCCTCGCGCTCGGACAGGGTGTCCAGCACCGAGTGCAGCTGCTCCTGGAGGAGCGTGAAGCTGACCGCGTCGGCCGGGACGACCGCCTCGGAGTCCTCGATGAGGTCACCGAACTCGCTGTCGCCGTCCTCGCCCAGCGGGGTGTGCAGGGAGATGGGCTCGCGGCCGTACTTCTGGACCTCGATGACCTTCTCCGGGGTCATGTCGAGTTCCTTGGCCAGCTCCTCCGGGGTGGGCTCGCGGCCCAGGTCCTGGAGCATCTGGCGCTGCACACGCGCGAGCTTGTTGATGACCTCGACCATGTGCACCGGGATACGGATGGTGCGGGCCTGGTCGGCCATGGCGCGGGTGATCGCCTGACGGATCCACCAGGTGGCGTACGTGGAGAACTTGTAGCCCTTGGTGTAGTCGAACTTCTCGACCGCGCGGATCAGACCGAGGTTGCCCTCCTGGATGAGGTCCAGGAAGAGCATGCCGCGGCCGGTGTAGCGCTTGGCCAGGGAGACCACCAGACGGAGGTTGGCCTCCAGCAGGTGATTCTTGGCGCGGCGGCCGTCCTCGGCGATGATCTCCAGCTCGCGCTTGAGCTTGGGGGCCAGCTTGTCGGCGTTGGCCAGCTTGTCCTCGGCGAACAGGCCCGCCTCGATGCGCTTGGCGAGCTCGACCTCCTGCTCGGCGTTGAGCAGGGGGACCTTGCCGATCTGCTTGAGGTAGTCCTTGACCGGGTCGGCGGTGGCACCGGCCGCGGCGACCTGCTGCGCGGGCGCGTCGTCCTCGTCCTCGTCGGAGAGCACGAAGCCGGCACTCTCGGCGCCCTCCGGCTCGTCGCCGACCTTGGTGTCCTCGAGGACCTCGTCCTCGAGCAGCTCGGCGTCGTCCTTCTTCGCGGTCGTCTTCTTGGCCGCGGCCGTCTTCTTGGTGGCCGCGGTCTTCTTGGCGGCCGCCTTCTTGGTCGCGGTCGCCTTCTTGGCGGCGGCCTTCCTGGGCGCCTCGTCCTCGACGGCGGGTTCGGCGGCGGGCGCCGCAGGGGTGGCGGTGGCGGTGGCCTTCTTGGTGGTCACCGTCTTCGCCGCGACCGTCTTGGTGGCGGTGCGCTTGGCCGGACTCTTCGCTGCGACGCTCTTTCGGGTGCGCTTGGGCTCCGCGGCACTGACCATCAGCGTCACACCCTCTTCCTCGAGGATCTGGTTGAGGCTGCGCAGTACGTTCTTCCACTGAGTGGCCGGAATCTGGTCGGCTTCGAAGGCCCGACGCACATCGTCGCCGGCGATCTGCCCCTCAGCCTTTCCCCGCTCGATAAGAGCCATGACAGAGACGGACTCGGCGATCTCCGGCGGGAGCGTACGGGATGTGCTGGCCGACACGAACAACCTCTCGGAACGTTGGAAAACGGCTTCCGGCCCCGTCCACTGCGGACAGGAGCCGACCACCGGCTTGGGGATGGGCCGACGGTGCGGGCGGGGGCCGGGAAGATGCACAGCGCCTTGAGCGGCGTCCGTATTCCCTCCTCGGCTGTCACCTCTTAGGTCATCGCGCTGTTCCCCCGAGCGTTACGCCCAATCTGCGTGGCCCGAGTCACATCCCGTAACCGATCAAAACGGGCAGACACGGACAGAAGAGTTCACCCATGGCCTCAACCATGCACTGTACGGCGATTCCGCGGCCTCGTCGCACCGTCGGACCCGCAGGATCCGGGGTGGATCCTGCGGGTCCGACGGGAGGGCGCGCAGACCGGGCGAGGCCCCAGGAGGGGGGAGGCGTCAGCCTCGGCCGCGCGACCGGGGTGCGCGGTCAGTGCTCGCGGGGTGCGGGCACCACGCGCTCCACCTCGGGATGGACGGTGAGCAGCTGCCGCATGGCCGCCTCGGCGGCCGCCCCGTCGCCGGTGGCGAGGGCGTCGACGATCCGGCTGTGCTGCGCCAGCGACGTCTCGTTCGGCCGGTCACAGCCCGTGACCGGGCCGCCGGAGACCTGGAGGGCGGCCGAGACGATCCCCGAGAGGTGCTCCAGCATGCGGTTGCCCGCGACCTGGATGAGCAGCGTGTGGAACTCGGAGTCGGCGCGGGAGAAGGTGAGGACGTCGCCCTGGCTCATCGCGTGGCCCATGATCTCGACCATGTCGGCGAGCCGCTGCTGGACGTCGTCGCGCCCGTGCCCGGCCGCGAGGCGGGCGGCGAGCGGCTCGATCGTCCAGCGCAGCTCGCTCAGCTCCCGGCGCTGGTCGTCGCGCTGCGGCCCGAAGGCACGCCACTCGATGATGTCCGGGTCGAGGAGGTTCCAGTCGCTGACGGGACGCACGCGCGTGCCGACGTTCGGGCGGGCGCTGACCAGGCCCTTGGCCTCCAGGACGCGGAGCGACTCACGGACGACGGTGCGGGAGACCTCGAACCGCTGGCCGATCTCCTCCGGCACGAGCGGACGGTCGGCGCCCAGGTCGCCGGAGACGATCATCTGGCCGAGCTGCTGGACGAGTTGGCCGTGCAGCCCGCGTCCGCGGCTGCCGGCGGCGCGCCTGCCGACACGGCCCAGGTCCGGGTCCGCGCCTTCCCAGGCGGGGGATCCGACGCGGTCGGCGACGGGGGCCTCGGCGTACGGGTAGCGGTCGAGATCGCCCGGGCCGGCGAGACCGGAGTCGGCGGCGCGGGCGGCGGTCATCATGGTGTGCGCAAGGGTACTCACGGATCCTTTGTCGGCGCCGTCCTCAACTCCCTTGAGGTCTTTGGTGAAAAGCACACGAAAGGGTGATCGCTCACCCCGTCGCAATTGACGCCTTATCGGAAAGAAATGGGCTTTCCCCGGGGAGTTGTGTGCATGACGGGGCCGGGACGTGCATGGACGGTCGTCATCGGACCCTGCTGCGGGCGGTCGTGAGCAGATAGGCGGCGAGCAGCGCGGCCAGCGACAACGTCAGTGCGCCGCCGACGGGTTGGGCGACCACGCGCGCGACGGCGGCGAGATAGCGCTCTCCCCCGAACGGCCACTGCGACAGGAGCACCTCACGCAGCCGCAGCGGAAAACCGGCCGCCGTCCGCACCGACGGCCCCTCCATCACCTGCTGAACGAGGGGTACGAGCAGCACGGGTACGGCGACCACCGCCGCGAGCCCCGCCGTGGTCGAGCGGAACAGCCCCGCGGCCAGCACGCCGGCCCAGGCACAGCCGACCATCAGTCCGAGCCAACTGGCGCTCAGCGAAAGCCAGTCGGCGGGAACTTCCGCGAGTTCCCGCCCGTAGACGAGATAGAGCACTTCGATGTCACAGCCGACGGTGAGGACGGCCAGCACCAGCGCGGTGGCGGAGGCGACGAGGAGTTTCGCGGCCAGCAGCCCCAGCCGGCGGGGGACGGTGCCGCGGTCCGCCGCCAGCGCGGGATGGCGGAACTCCTCGCCGAACGCGATCGCACCGAGCAGCCCGGCCCCGAGCGCCGCGGGCGGCAGCGGGAGCTCCCGCGGCCACGCGACCAGCAGGCGCGGATGCGGAGTGTGCCCGACACGGGCGAGCAGTACGGCGGTGAGCGCGGACACCACGAGCACGGCGCCGGCGGTGAGGAACCCGGTGCCCACTCCGGCGGCCCGGCGGAGTTCGTAGCGGAGGGGGCGGAGGGGGCTGGGGGCGGGACGGACCGAGATGGGGGGTGGGAGATCGGGAAGGGGGTCGGCTGTGGAGTCCGCGGGGCGCGAGGCGGCGGGTTGCGGGGCGGTGGCTCGCGAATCGGCGGGCCGGGAGTCGGGCTGCGGATCGTCGGGATGGGCTGCGGCCTGCGCGCAAGGCGGGTAGCCCTCGGTGGCTTCGTCGGCCTGTCGCGGCTCGCCGGTGGCCGCCTGGGGGGTGCTCGGCTTGCTGTCCGGCGCGGGCGACGCCTCGCGCGGCCCTGGGAGGTCGTCGGCCGTGGCCGATCCTTTGTGCCGCATCGGCACCGGCACCTGCGACGTGGCCGCACGCCCGTGATCCCGGGCGGCGATCGCCTCACGGACCGGCGACAGCGGCGCCTCGTCGGCTCGCGGCTCCGCCGACAGGCCCGCAGCCGCGTCCGACCCCATGTCGCCGATCTCGTCGGCGAGTTGGTGGACAAGGATGCCATGACGGTACGCGGTCTCGCCGATCGCGGCGCATGTACTGCCGTACACGGAGAGGCGGTTGCCGCCCTCGCGTACGACCTCCACGGAGCGCCGCGTGGTGCGCGCCTCCTTGGCCAGCAGGGCGGCGAGACGGGATGCGTGCGGCGTGCGGACGGCGACGCGGGGGCGCAGCCGGGTGCGGGAGAAGTCGGCGGCATCCTGGTCGGCGGCGAGTCTGCCCCGCTCCAGGGTGACGACCTGGTCGGCGGTGCGCGCCGCCTCCTTGGGGTCGGCCGTGGTCAGCAGGACCGTGCCGCCCTGCGCCGCGTGTGCGCGCAGCATGCCGTGCAGCCAGCGGCCCTCGCGAGTCGAGAGCCCGTCCGCGGGTTCGTCGAGCACCAGGGTGTGCGGGTCGGCGAGCAGCGCGCAGGCCAGGCCGAGGCGGCGGTCCATACCGCGCGAGAGGGTGCCGAGGCGCTCGTCGCGCAGGCTGACGAGACCGACCACCTCCAGGACTTCGTCCGCGCGCCGCGCCGGGACGCCCGCGGCGGCGCACAGCATGCGCAGATGGCCTCGGACGGTGCGGGCCGGGTGCCCGGGGACATCGCCCATAAGGACACCGACCTCCCGCGACGGATGGGCGATGCGATGCAGGGGACGACCTCTGAAGTAGGTGATCCCACGGCCGCGTTGAAGTTCGAGCATGAGTCTGAGCACCGTCGTCTTGCCCGCTCCCGCCGCCCCGAGCAGCGCGGTGACACGGCCCGCGCGCGCCTCGAAGGACACGTCGTCGACGGCGGGAGGAAGCTGCTTGCGAGTCTCGCTGGTCAGTCCGATGGCCTGGATCACCCTCAGCAAGATAGCGCGTTATGTCCGTTTTTCCGGGCAGCGCAAGGCCCGTAGCCCGGGCGGCAGTCGACCGAACCGGATCCTTGTTCGCCTCTGCCGGCCCGCATTCGCCCTTCGCCCCGGCCGTTCCAGTGCCCGGACCACCGTCCTTCCGGCGCCCGGATCGCCGCGGTCCTGCCCCGCCGGGCTCCTGTCCAGGGCGCTGGGGTCAGACCTCGGGGCGCAGCATCGGGGGGTTGAGCAGCGTGGCTCCGCCGGCTCGGAAGAGCTGGGCTGGGCGGCCGCCCTGACGTGTGGTGGTGCCGCCGGTGGGGACGAGGAAGCCCGGCGTGCCCGTCACCTTGCGGTGGAAGTTGCGGGGGTCGAGAGCCACACCCCACACCGCCTCGTAGACCCGGCGCAGCTCACCGACCGTGAACTCGGTGGGGCAGAATGCCGTCGCCAGTGACGAGTACTCGATCTTGGAGCGGGCGCGCTCCACTCCGTCGGCCAGGATCTGCGCATGGTCGAAAGCGAGCGGTGCGACCGGCTCGCCGTCGCGGCCATAGCCGCCCTGCTGCAGAAGTTCCTCGACGGGCGCCCAGCGGGCGTTGCTGGCGTCGCCGCCCGCGCGGGGTGCGGGCAGGTCGGGGGCCAGCGCGAGGTGGGCGACGCTGACCACGCGCATCCGGGGGTCCCGCTTGGGATCGCCGTATGTCGCGAGCTGCTCCAGGTGAGCGCCGTTGTCCTGCGCGGGCACGGACGGGTCGTGGGCACGCAGCCCGGTCTCCTCGGCCAACTCGCGCGCCGCGGCCTGCGCCAGGTCCTCGTCGGCCCGTACGAACCCGCCGGGCAGCGCCCAGCGCCCCTGGAACGGCGGTTCGCCCCTGCGCACCGCCAACGCGCACAGGGCATGGCGGCGCACGGTCAGCACGACCAGGTCCACGGTGACGGCAAAGGGCGGAAAGGCTGACGGGTCGTAGGGCATGCGGCGATCATAGTCGTCTGCCTGACGATAAACACTCCCTTCGCCGGCCGCAGCGACGGCTGATCCAATTCGGCCGGTATGCGCCTCACCTCCCCTCCGGCATGTCGTTGCCTGTGGCATCGCAGGGTGCCTCGCGGCCGCCGTGGACGATGGGCGGCGCGAGGTCACATACGTCGTGCGGTATGGCGTCGTCCGATGTCACGCCCGCAGCTGCAGCCCGTCGGCCGCCTCCTCGACCATGGCGAGGCCCAGCCTGCTGACGCGCAGGGAAAAGGGGGCACCGGCAACACGCAGGCCCGTCAGGACGATCTCGCCCAGCGGGGCGCTGCGCATCGGCCGCAGGGTGACCGTCCCTCCGGGTGCGTCCGGGCGGATGCCCGCGAGCGTCGTCAGCACGAGAACCCCGGCGGCCGCCGACGCCGCAGCCGGGCGGCAGGCGGCAGGGTGCGGGAGGGGAGCGCTCCCCTCGGTGCGCTGCTCCCCCGCGTACATCTCGGGAAGCCGGTGGCCGAACGCCGCTGCCGCCGCCAGCACACCTCGCAGCAGCGCGCTCGCCTCCTTCTCGTAGTCGGCAGCGGCCAGGCCCGCGATGGCGAGCGCGGTCGCGTGGACCCGCACGGCGCCGCTGCGATGACCGAACGGGTTGTGTCCCGCCTCCTTCGCGCCCAGTCCCCGAAGGCCCCATCCCGAGTCCATGGCCGGAGCGCCGAGCAGCCGGGCCAGCTGCTCGGTCTGCACCTTGTCGAGCAGACCGGGCGCCTGTTCTCCCCCGCCCAGCAGACCAGTGTCGAGGAGATGGACGGCGGCGGCACCCAGCTGCGGCACGAGACGTCCGTCCGGGGTCCGGGCAGCGGCGGGTCGGCCACCGCCCACGTCGTCGATCCAGAGGTCCGCGCGGAACGCCGTCCGCAGCGCCCCGGCCCACTCGCGCAGCTCTGCGCCGCCCGGCCTGCCACCGGCGTCGAGGAGATCGGCGCCGAGCAGCGCCGCACGATGGGCGTGGGCCTGGGTCTCACAGCGGACCGGGCCGCCGGGGTACGGGTCGCGCAGGTACGTACCGTCGCCCACGGTGGCCCGCAGCCACGTCAGACACCGCTCGGCCGCCGGGAGGAGCTCCTCGGTCTCGGACTCGGGCAGCCCCCAGCGTCGGGCCTCCGCGAGCAGCGCGGGAAAGAGCAGCGTGGCCTCCGTGCCGGTGCAGCCCGGTGGCAGATGCGTGCCCGCGTCCCGTATCGGCCCGGGGATCATCCCGGATTGCGCTCCCTTGACCCGGAGTTGGGTGCGGGCGAGTGTGCGGAGTGTGCCCACGGCGAGCCGGGTGCCCAGGGACAGGGTCATCCGGGCCGCGGCAAGGGCGTCGGCCGGGGCCAGTCCGCAGCGCCAGGGCACACCCGCGGCAAGGTGGGTGTCGGAGGGATGGGCGGGGTCGCGCAGCAGGAGTGCCTGCAGGTCCTCGAGGCTCGTCCGCAACAGGGGCTCCACCCGTGGGTCGTCGCCGGACGCCCGCGCGACCGCCAGCGGGCTCGTCGCGGCTCGGCCCACGGCCCGTACGGGTCCTGCCCCGGACCGCACCCGCAGCTCGATGCTCGCGCTGCCTCCTGGGGGCAGCGCGAACTCCCAGCGCAGCAACCCCGCGGAGGCCAGCGCGTCGGCCGGCGGCGGGTCGGCCGTCACCGCCGAGCTTCCCCTGGCGGACGACCACCGCAGGCCGGAATCGTGCACAGTAGCGGGCAGTTCCGGTCCTACGTCGCCGCACGCGATCGCGCCGAGATCTGCGAGGTCCGTCCCCAGGGCGACCTCCACCGGCACACGCAGGGGGCGAACAGCCGCACTGTGCAGTGTGATCCGCTCGGTGCCGTCCGCGTGCCGGGTCCGTTCGACGACTACCTCCGGGTCGGGGCCCGCCTGCGGTGAGGCGCGCAGTGTGCCGACGAAACGGGCACTGTCGGCCCCGCTCATCCTGGCCTGCACCGCCAGCGGTTCGCGTCCGGCCACCCGCACCTGACAACGCGAGAGCACGCGCCGCCCCGCGCGGTAGAACCCTTCGAGTCCCCGTCCGGTCAACTGGCCCTGGTCCGAGGAGATGGCGAGGCCCGGGAGAGCGACGCAGATCAGGGCCTCGTGGGTGGGAGGGAGGTCCGTGGGTCGGCGTGCGGGGGACGGTGGTGTTGCCGAGGCGGCCGATGGCCGAGTCGGCACGGGGAGCGATGACGCCGCCTGAGCGGGGACCGACAGCGGCACAAGTGAGGGCTGCGACGGCCGCGGAGGCGCAGAGGTCGATGTCGTCGGCTGGGAGCAGACAGGCTGCGAAGCGACCGGGACAACCGACGGCCGGGCGGACGACGAGGTCGATGTCGGGGGCGGCGAAGCGGCCGACGGTCGAGTCGGCGAGGGGGCGTCTTGAGTCGGGTGGGCAGGTGGCCAGGAGCGCCACGTGGGGTCGGCATGCGGCAACGTCTCGCTCTGCCCGACGGGCGATGGGGACGAGAGACTTGGGCTCCCGTGTGGCGGCCTTGTGCGCCTTGTGGGCCCTGTCGGCTGTACAGGCAGCTCGGCCCGCCCTCCCCACGCGTGGGCGCGACCGCCCTGGTCTGCCGCAGGCCGCCAACCAGGGGGTGGTGGATTCTGGTCCGCCGATCGGACAGCGGGTCCCTGGTCCCCCACGTTGGGAGGGGACCCGCTGCGGCTGCCCGGAGGGGAACCGCCGCGGCTGCTCGGTGGGGAACTTCGAGCGGAATCGCCCGGATACCTCGAGGCGCCCTGCCCCGAACCGCCACCGATCGCGGTCTGCCCCCCACCCAGGACGAGGGACGGCACCGGTCCATCAGTCACCGTGCGACCGGCGGCGGGCGGGGAGGTCGGAGTCGGCTGGGGCATGGCGGTTTCCTCTGTTCTCAGTGCGCCTCAGGCAGATGCGACGTCGGCGGGGGGGATCCGGAGTGACAGGGGCGGTGCGGCGGCACGGTCGGTCCAGTCGTTCCGCCACTCAGGTGAACGGGGCGGGACTCCTGCAGGTCACGCCCGGTATGGGGTAACCCCGCCGAAGCGGAGCGGCGTTCAGCGTGTTCGGCCGGCGGGGTGAGGCGGTGCGGGGCGCCGAAGCGCAGCACTCTGACCGAACCCGGCTGTTCGCGCCGACTCCCATCTCAGACGTGCTCGTGGCGACCCGGGGCCCGGATACCGTGGTCTGTTCGACGCCTGCGCCCGTCCCGCAGCCACCGTCTGCATCCATGGCATCCCCGAGTGCCGCCGGGTTTCCACCCGCAACAGCCCCCAACCTCACCGCATTTGCCAGAGCGGCACCCGCGACACCCGCGACCACACCCACCAGGGCTCCACTGCCAACAGCCACCCGCCGGGTACCTCGGTCAGGGCTCTGCTGACCTCGGCGGCTCACGTGTCCCCCTCTCACGTGTCCCCCTCAGCGCCGGTGTTCTTGGAACGCACACCATCCGGACGGGACCCGCTCCGACGCACGGCTCCCTTCTTCGCAGTGCCCGCAGCCGTGCTCTTCGGCGTGCGCGACGCCGTGCTGCCCGGGCGCGTGCCGGCGAGATTCGCCCCTGCCGACGTACGAGGGCGCGCAAGGCGGCCAACCCGATCTCGCCCGGCGGCGGTTGCGGAGCGAGGACAGCTGTCCGTGGAATCCGCGCGGCGCCGAGCCCGACGGCGGCCACCCGCGTCGGTTGTCGGGCGGTCGGCCTTCACCGCCTCAGCTTGTACGGGCGCTTCGCCGCCCTGCGGCTCCTCGAGCCGTCCGGCGCCCCGCTCCTCGCGGCCCGCACGTTCCGCCCGCAGGCAGCGGCGGATCGACTCGGGATCCAGACCCTCGTTGCAGGCTTGGTGCAGAAGGCGGGCGAAGAGGTAGTCCGAGTCGGCGCCGAGTGCCATGGCGAGGGCTTCCCGGGCCTCCAGGTCGTCGCCGCTGGACCAGGCGACCCAGCCGGCGAGGGTCAGGGGTGCCGCGGCGTGCTCGCGGTACGGTCCGACGCAGCGACGAGCCAGCGCTCGCCACAGCCGAAGAGCGGGAGCGGCCTCGTCGCCCTCCATCCATGCGGCCGCGCGGTCACGGGTCGCGCGGTCCTGCAGCCCAAGAATGAGCCTCGCGGCCTCGTCGTGTCCGAGCAGTTCGTCGTCGCGCAGATCCGCGGTGAGCGTCCCGGACACGGGCGGTGCCGCGACGAACCGGCTCATCAGCCGTTCGGCCAGCCGCAACGTCTCCTCTGCCACACCCGCACGTGTCGCGTCGTCGAGGATCCTGGGGACCAGTGCCATGCCCGCGGCGTCCAAGGCGATCTCCTGTTCCAGGGCGGCGGCGGTCTCCCAGGGCAGCAGCCTGGCCCGCAACTCGCGCAGAGTCCCACGCACCTGAACTCCGGCATACGTGGCCGCGGCAGCCAGCACGGACGTACCAGGAAGGCCCATCGGCCGACCCTCACGCGGACAGCACTCCTCCCTGTCGCAGCAGTACGACCAGAAACGCCCGTCCGAGATGCACAGGGCCTCGATCACCGGCACGTCCAGATTGCCGCACGCGACCCGCATCCTCTGGGCCAGGGGGCGAAGCCGCTCCATGACCTGTCGGCCCGTCTCCCCCTTCACCGGTTCCTGGCAGAGGAAGGCGACCATCTGCTCGGGCCGGGCTCCTCTGCGCTCGCCGCCCCTCACCAGTCCGTCGGCCAACTGCCTCGCGGCGGGCTCCCAGTCGTCCGTACTCGCGGGAATGCCGAGCCGCGCACGGCCGCCGAACCGGCCTCGCCCGTCGCTGTCGTGCAGGGCGACGAGCACGACGCTGTCCTCTGGGCGGTATCCGAGGAGATACGGCAGCGCGTCGGCCAGTTCGGCCGGGGTACGCAGGGTGACCTGGTGCTCGGCCAGCGGGCCGTCGTAGCCGGTGCAGTCGAGTTGGTCCGCTTCGGGCGAGCGCCCCGGAAGTTCGCCATTCCGGCGGCGCCCCCCGTGGGCCTCGGAAACCTCAGCTGCTTCGCATGCCTCATGCACGCCATGCGACTCGGTTGCCCCACTGGTTTGAGGCTGTTCGCTGTCTGCGGCGGTGTTGTCGTTTCCGGGAGATCCAGTCGCTTCGCTGTGATTCGTCATGCGAAGACGATCTCGCGGATCGTGCGACTCCGGTTTGCCCTGTGGATAAGTCCGACCAGGGACACGACAACCCGCCCAGAAAGAACCGTCAATCGGCCCGCACCAGTTCAACGAGAGCGGCGAAGCCCGCCCCTTGCAGTCCCCTGTCCAGCCCCGCGTCCGGTGGGCGGGATGTGCAGAGTGGAGGAAGGCGATGGGAAGGCCTCATGCCGGCGCCTTCCCCTTCGCGCCCTCCGAGGTCAGCCCGCGGCCGCGAGGACCAGCGGCAGCACCTGCCGGCTGCCTGCCCGGCGGAGGAGGCGGGCGGCGACCGCGAGGGTCCAGCCGGAGTCGGTGTAATCGTCCACGAGCAGCACCGGGCCGGAAGAACGGCCCAGGGCAGTGGCCAGTTCTTCGGCAACGGCGAACGCGCCGAACAGCCCGCTGAGCCGTTGGGCGGAGTTGCTGCGACGCGCGGCGTGTGCGCCGCCCTGCCCGACGTACGTCAGCGTGCCCAGGAAGGGGAGGCGGCCGACGGCCGCGATTCCCTGCGCCAGCGAGCCGACCAACTGCGGGCGGCTCATGGACGGCACGGCGACGACCCCCACCGGCCGGGCGGAGGCGTCCGGGACATCGGGTGCCCAGCCGCCCGGGGATCGCGCCCAGTCGGCGAGGACCGCCACCGCGGCCCGCAGGACATCGTCGGGCACCGGACCGTCTGGCGCGTTCTCAGCCAGCAGCGGGCGCAGCCGGTTGCCCCAGCCGATGTCCGAGAGCCGTCCCAGGGCCCGTCCGGTGGAGCACTGCTCGTTGACCGGGATACGCCCCTTGAGGTCGATGCCCAGCGCCGGCATCCCTGTCGGCCACATGCGGCGCGGCTCGATCTCCACGCCCGGGCGATCCAGTTCCTTCACCGCCCCCGTCAACGTCTCCGCCGAGACGTCGGAATCGACCCAGGCGCCCGCGCAGTTGTCGCAACGGCCGCACGGGACCGCCCCCTCGTCGTCCAGCTGCCGGCGCAGGAACTCCATCCGGCACTGGGCCGTGCTCACGTAGTCACGCATGGCCTGCTGCTCGGCCGCCCGCTGCCGAGCGACCCAGGCGTACCGCTCGGAGTCGTAGACCCACCGCTCGCCCGTGGAGATCCAGCCGCCCTTCACGCGTTGGACGGCACCGTCCACGTCGAGCACCTTGAGCATGGTCTCCAGCCGGGTGCGCCGCAAGTCGACGACGGCCTCCAAGGCCGGTACGGACAGCGGCCGTTCCGCAGCGGCGAGGGCCGACAGAGTCTCGCGGACCCGCGCCTCGGGCGGGAAGGCCGTATCGGCGAAGTAGCGCCAGATGGCCTCGTCCTCCTTGCCCGGCAGCAGCAGCACATCGGCGTGGTCCACACCGCGCCCCGCGCGCCCCACCTGCTGGTAGTAGGCGATCGGCGAGGACGGCGAGCCGAGGTGGACCACGAAGCCGAGGTCCGGTTTGTCGAAGCCCATACCCAGCGCCGAGGTCGCGATCAGCGCCTTGACGCGGTTCTCCTGCAGGTCGGACTCGGCCTGCAGCCGGTCGGCGTTCTCGGTGCGCCCCGTGTAGGAGGCCACCCGGAAGCCGCGCTGCCGCAGGAAGGCGGTGGCTTCCTCGGCTGCGGCGACCGTGAGGGTGTAGACGATTCCGGAGCCTGGCAGGTCGTCCAGATGCTCGGCGAGCCAGGCCAGGCGATGCGCGGCGTCCGGCAGCCGAACCACGCCGAGCCGCAGACTTTCCCTGTCGAGCGGGCCGCGCAGCACGAGGGCCTCGCCGCCACCGGTGCCCAACTGTTCGGCCACATCCGCGGTGACCCGCGCGTTGGCGGTCGCGGTGGTGGCCAGGACCGGCACACCGGCGGGCAGCTCCGCGAGCATCGCCCGAAGCCGCCGGTAGTCCGGGCGGAAGTCGTGGCCCCAGTCGGAGATGCAGTGCGCCTCGTCGACCACCAGCAGTCCGGTGGTGGCCGCAAGCTTGGGCAGCACCTGCTCGCGGAAGTCCACGGCATTGAGGCGTTCCGGACTCACGAGGAGGACATCGGTCTCGCCGCGCTCCACCTCACCGCGGATGGCCTCCCACTCCTCCGGATTGGCCGAGTTGATCGTGTGCGCGCGGATGCCCGCCCGCGCCGCCGCCTCTACCTGGTTGCGCATGAGCGCCAGCAACGGCGAGACGATCACTGTCGGTCCGGAGCCACGTCGGCGCAACAGGGCGGTGGCCACGAAGTACACGGCCGACTTTCCCCAGCCGGTGCGCTGCACCACCAGGGCCCGCCGGCGCTCCTCCACCAGAGCCGCCACCGCCCGCCACTGGTCCTCCCGCAGCCGCGCGGACCCAGCGGGGGCACCGACGAGCTCGGCGAGGATGGCATCGGCTTCAGCGCGCAGCTCCAGAACGTCCATGCCTCCATGCAACCCGACGGCACTGACAATCGGCCACTTCACCCCACGCACCACGGCAAAGCGCTCGCTCACCACCGCCCACTAGAGGCCGATCGACCGAGCGGACGGGTCTGCGTGGGCATGACGGGACGCCCGCCCGGGCTGTCGATGCCGCGCGCCCCAGCCCGCACCGACGCGCCCCGGATACCTGCCGCGGCAAAGCCGTACTACCTGCTGGTGCGCGGTCGCCCCATGCGTCGCGCGGTGACGCAGCGGGTAGGGATATAACCCGCACACCATTGAATATCGGACGGTGGCCCCAATTGCTCGTTGCCGCATTCCGGTTCGACAGGAAGAATTGAAGTCCGCTCCCCGCACGGCTCGCCCGTGATCCGGTAGGGCTCTGCTGCGGTGCGCGCTCCCCCGATTCCGACCCCGCCCGCAGTGTGGGCGCGTAGCCGAAGGGAGGACCGTGACCTTCGGATTCGCTCCGTCCTCCGCGGCATCCATGTCGACGTCTGCCGACCTGTCCGCCGCATCCGCCAACCCCTTGGCCCGCATGCTCGAACCCGCGGAGTGGGCTGCCGCGGGAATCCCGCTGCTGCGCAACCCCCGGGAGGTCGTCAGCGGTCTGCACTCCCGGCACCGCCCCGAGCCCGCCACCGCGATCGTGGCCGTACTCGACCCGGACGAACGCCTGCGGGCGAGCGCCTCGTTCACCCGCCGCCAGGCCCCTGCCGACGGCTGGATGTTCCGCAACGCACTGCTCGCCCAGTTGCGCCGCGTCATCCCTCACGACCTTCGCCGCCGTACCCCGGTGCGCACCGCGGTGCTGCTCTACTGCCGCGAGGGCGACGCCCGTTGGACGGAGGAGGACGGCGCCTGGATGTGGGGCCTGCGTGACGCCTGCACCCTGCACGGCCTGCGCTGTGGCGCCTACATCACGCTGACCCGTGACGGCTGGCAGGTCCTCGGCGAGGGTCGCGGCGGCCGCCGCCCCAACGCCGACTCGTCACCGGAGGCCCTGGGCGCGTCGGAGGCACCGCTCGCGCTACCCCGCACCGGCGGCGCGGCCTCGGAAGTCCTGCGTCGCGCGGCGGCCCGCTGAGAACACCGACAGGAATTCTCGGCCACGGCACGGACCTTCGCGCCGTACCGCGCCTGCGATAGGGCGGCGCAACCCAGCCGTGGGGCACGACGCCCAAGGCCGACTTACGTCTGGACGCCTCCACGACGACACATACGTACGACATGGAGGCGCATCCCACTCCGGCGAGGACCGGGCGCGGCAAACGCCGCGCACCTCCCCCGCACGTCGCGCACGCCGAACACCCCGCTGTGCTGAGGACACCCCGGCGGCGGCCGGTCCCCCGGTGTCCTGCGGAGTCTCCCCCGGACGAACGGGCACCGGCTCAGACGCCGGCGCCCAACACCGAGTTGATCCGCTGCGGGTCGCCGCAGACGATCAGCAGGGCGCTCGCCTGGCCCAGGGCCAGAGGCAGCACGGTGGCGGCAGCGGTGTCGGGACCGCCATTGACGGCGACCACGACCACGGGGCGCGACGCGGCACGGCCCGCAGCGGAGGCGTCGGCGTAGAAGACGTCGTCACCGGCGTCGTGCTGCGCCCAATAGGAGGCCTCACCGAAGGACAGCTCGTGGGCGGCCCACGGGTGCTGTTCGCCGGTGGTGATCACCAGTACGTCGCCGGGAGCACGGCCCGACTCCAGGAGCAGGTCGACGGCCTCCTCGGCGGCGTCGAGCGCACCCTCGGGCGAGGCCGGGATCAGCTGGATCTGCGGGGCGGCCGCAGCCTGGGCGGTGGCTGCAGGGGCAGCCGGGCCCGAGGGGCCGGGCTTGGTGGCGGCCACGTCGCGCTGCGTCCGTTGCACCGGCGGCGCGGGCCGCGGGGGCCCGGGTCGGCCGGGACGCGACGGAGCCGCGGGGCGGGGGCCGGGTACGGGGCGGGGGGTCGGCGCGGTGCGGCCGCTGGCCGGAGTGGCGCGGGGACCCTGGGCACTCTCGTGAATCTGAGGCTCCTCGGGAATGAGAGGCATGAGCTGATGTTTATCAAACGCTGGTACGGCTCGCGTCGGCGGGTGGCACACGAGTGCGAGCGGAATCGTCAGAAATCGAAGCCGAGCTGCCCCTCGATCTCCGGAACGCTTCCTTCCACCCAGCTGCGGACCTTCTTGAGGTGCCGCCACTGGGGCAGCGCATCAAGATACGCCCACGACAACCGGTGGTACGGGGTGGGCCCCCGCTCCGCCAGTGCGGCCTTGTGCACAGGCGACGGATACCCGGCGTTGTCCGCAAAACCGAAGTCTGCATGGTCGATACCCAGTTCGGCCATCATTTTGTCGCGCTGAACCTTGGCGATCACCGAGGCCGCCGCGACCGCCACGCAGGACCGATCGCCTTTGATCACCGTACGGACCTTCCAGGGGTCCCCGAGGTAGTCGTGCTTCCCGTCGAGGATCACCGCTTCGGGGCGGACCGGCAGGGCCTCCAGGGCGCGCACGGCGGCGAGCCGCAACGAGGCTGTCATCCCGAGCTCGTCGATCTCCTCCGGAGAGGCGTGCCCCAGGGCGTACGAGGTCACCCAGCTCCGCAGTTGCTCGGCAAGCTCGGTTCGCCGCTTGATGGTGAGCAGCTTGGAGTCGGTGAGGCCTTCGGGGGGCCGGCGCAGTCCGGTGATCGCCGCACAGACGGTGACGGGCCCGGCCCATGCTCCCCGCCCCACCTCGTCGACACCGGCAATGATCTTCGCTCCGGTCGTGGCTCGAAGGGAGCGCTCGACGGTGTGGGTAGGCGGTTCGTACGGCATGGCGCCCTTAGCGTACGCCGCCCGGAACCCGCTTCGACACCCTGGTCGACCGAAGCAACCTCCAGACCGGCGAAGCGATCGCTCAGCGTCCCGTGGAAGCGGAGGATCGGGACGCCTCGCCGAAGCGCGAGAGCCCCTTCGACGAAGTGCCAGAAGTTCCTCGGGCGGGGCATCAAAGTCCCGTCGGGCGGAGCAGAGGCACCATCAAGTGGTCGATCATCTCCTCCAGATCCCGATCGCACCATTCACTCGCGCACATCTTCGACCGGTACATCATCATCGCCGGGATGGCGTCGAAGACATAGCCGTTCGCCGCGTCGGCCCGCACCTCCCCTCGTTCAATTCCACGGGTGATCACCTCTCGCAGCAAGGCGATGGTCGGCTCCACCACCCCCTCGAAGATCACGCCATGAAAGCGCTCGGCCTGGAGGCTGTCGCATTCGTGAATCACCGAGCGCAGCGCGAAACCGGGGCGCGAGAACATCGCGTCCCGTGCCTGCCGGCACAGCTCGAGCAGATCCTCGCGCACACCGCCGAGGTCGGGAGCCGACTCGAAGCGCGGCAGTCCGGCCCGCAGCGCATCGGCGACGAGGTCTTCCTTGGACGGCCAGCGACGGTAGACGGCGGCCTTGCCCGTCTGGGCGCCGGCGGCGACGCCCTCCATGGTGAGGCCGTTCCAGCCGACCGTACTGAGCTGCTCCAGCGCGGCATCGAGGATCGCGCGTTCGAGCACGGCGCCGCGCCGACGGGGGGAGGCCGCCTGAGCGGGGGCGGCCGTCCAGCGCGAGGTAACCATCTGAGCGTCTCCAACGAACAAAGGAAGCGGGGACTTCGGGGAACAGAGAACCACCAGCGCGCGGCGACTGCGGGGGACGCGCCGCGCGGCGACAACACAAGTGAACGCTTGCGTTCACTACCGAGGACTCACTACGGTTGACGCGACAGTGAACGCGAGCGTTCACTAAGGCTCTTGTGGGGGACCCATAGTGACTACCTCTCAGTTGATCAAGGATCAGAAACCAGGTGCGGCCCGCAGGGAGGGGCATCCCGGCATAGCGCTCACCGTCATCGCGGCCTGCCAACTCATGGTGGTCCTCGACGCGACGATTGTGAACATCGCGCTGCCGCACATTCAAGACGCTCTCAAGTTCAGCACCACCGACCTCACCTGGGTCGTCAGTGCCTACACGCTCACCTTCGGCGGCCTGCTGCTGCTCGGAGGCCGGGCCGGTGACATCCTCGGGCGCCGCCGGGTCTTCATGGCGGGCATCCTGCTCTTCACCCTCGCCTCGCTGCTCGGTGGACTCGCACAGGAACCCTGGCAGTTGCTGGCCGCACGTGTGCTCCAGGGCGTGGGAGGCGCGATCGCCTCGCCCACGTCGCTGGCGCTCATCACCACCACGTTCCCGGAGGGGCCGGAACGCAACCGAGCCTTCGGTGTCTTCGCCGCCGTCTCCGCGGGCGGTGGCGCCATCGGCCTGCTCGCGGGCGGCATGCTCACCGAGTGGCTCGACTGGCGGTGGGTGCTCTTCGTCAACGTGCCGATCGGCATCGTGATCGCCGTGCTCACGCCGCTGTACATCAGCGAGTCCGAACGGCACACCGGCCGCTTCGACATAGCCGGCGCTCTGACCTCGACGTTGGGCATGGCCTCCCTGGTCTACGGCTTCATCCGCGCGGCGGACGAGGGCTGGCGGGACAGCCTGACCATCGGCTCGTTCGGCGCCGCGGTGGTGCTGTTGCTGGCCTTCGCGTTCGTCGAGTCGCGGGCCAAGGAGCCCATCACCCCGCTCAGGATGTTCGCGGACCGCAATCGCTCGGGCACGTACGTGATCATGCTCAGCCTGGCCGCCGCGATGTTCGGCATGTTCTTCTACATCGTGCTGTTCGTGCAGAACGTGCTGCAGTACAGCCCGATCGAGGCCGGTCTCGCCTTCCTGCCCGTGACGGTCGTGATCGCGCTCGGCGCGGGGCTGTCGCAGCGCTTCCTGCCAGTGCTCGGCCCCAAGCCGTTCATGCTGGTGGGCTCGGCGCTCACGGCGATCGGGCTGGCCTGGCAGACCCTCATCAGCGCCGAAAGCTCGTACGTCGGCGGGGTGCTCGGGCCGATGCTGATGTTCGGGTTCGGCATGGGGCTGAACTTCGTGACGCTCACGATCACCGCGGTCTCCGGCGTCGCACAGCACGAAGCCGGTGCCGCGTCCGGGCTGCTCAACGCCACGCAACAGGTGGGCGGTTCGCTTGGGCTGTCCATCCTGACGACGGTCTTCGGCTCGGCCAGCAAGGACGAGGCGGAGAAGCAGGTGCAGGCGTTCATGGCCGAGGCATCGCCCGAGCAGAAGGCGGAGTTCGCCAAGACACAGCAACTGCCTGGTCCGTGGGGTCACGAAGTGCTCACGCAGGGCATCTCGACGGGTTTCGTGGCGGCCGCCGCGATGGCCGTACTCGCCCTGGTCACCGCGTGGTTGGTGATCCGGGTGCGCAAGAGCGACCTGGAAGCCCTCTCGGGGACGGCGGGCCCGATGGCCGGTTGACCCGGCCTGGCCCACGAAGGGCCGCGGATGGCCGGATCGCGTCCGGGGGACCGACGGCGAGGACGACGAGCCGGCCATCCGCACCCCCCGCACGAGGCTCGGCGTCGGGCAGGACCGGGCGGCGCGGGCAAGCCGACGGCCGCCCCGCCCGGCAACCGCCATGAGGAACAGCGCGCCAAGCGACGACACAAATTCCATGACACCACCCCCTGCGTGACTCGAGTGCCCTCCGCCTGTGCGGCCTCAGCGGTCGCACATCGACTGCCATGACAACGGCTGGGCGATCACACAGAGTTCCCGACAACCACAGAAGGTTATCGAGATCCGGTCGGGCACCGATCCATGCAGGTCGGGGACGTCGAGCTACGCCGACGTCGGCATCCACTCCGGGAACGCCTCGGTCCGCTCCACCCACGCGGTCGGCACCGAACCCGCCTTCCCGGAGCCGATCACGCCGCCGACGATGGCGCACGTGGTGTCCACGTCACCACCGACCTGCGCGGTCGTCCAGAAGGCCTGCTCATAGTCACCGAGAGCACGCGCCGCCGACCAGAGCGCGAAGGGCACGGTGTCATGGGCCGTCGTGCGCCGGCCGCAGCCGAGCACGGCCGCGACAGTGGCCGCGTCGCCGTAGTCGAGCATGTCCCTGGCGCGCCGCAGGCCGGCTCCGACCGCGCTCTTCGGGACGAGGGCGATGACGTCGTCGAGGAGCGCTTCGGGGCGCGGCGGACCCCCGGGGGCGGCGGCCAGCGCGGCAGCCGCCGCGACGGCCATGGCGCCGACCACTGCCTCGCGGTGCTGATGGGTGGGGTAAGCCGAGATCTCGGCCTGGTGGGTCGCCTGCTCCGGGTCATCGGCGTACCAGGCACCGAGAGGCGCGATGCGCATCGCGGCGCCGTTGCCCCATGATCCCTGTCCATTGAAGAGCGCGGCGGAGAGTTCGCGCCAGTCCCCGCCCTCCCGGACAAGACGCAGCAGCCGGTTGACCGCGGGGCCGTAGCCCCGGTCGAAATCGTGGTGCACGGCGAAGGAGCGGGCCAGGGCGTCCTGGTCGATGCGGTGGTGAGTGGCCAGGACGGCGACCACGGAGCAGGCCATCTCCGTGTCGTCCGTCCACTGCCAGGGGCCGGAGGGCAGCTCACGGCGCTTGAGCAGCGGGTAGTTCGCCGGGACGAAGAACTGCGAGCCCAGCGCGTCTCCCACCGCGAGTCCGCGCAGGCTGGCGAGGGCGCGCTCCAGGCGCCCTTCGGTGGAGGAGTCAGCGGTCATCGCCCTGCCACTCTATCCGGTGATTCCGTACGGTTCCGGATCACGCCAGCGTTGGAAAGGCCGGTCAAGCGTGTACTTGCCGTCGTCCCCGAGAACGAGCATCCGCATCTCGGCGTTCCCAGGGTTCGACAACGACTCGAACTCCGCGACGGTCCAGTGGAACCAGCGCATACAGAACAGGCGCATCGCCAGGCCATGGGTCACCAGCAGCACGTTCGGCGGATGATCGGGGGCCTCGAAGCTGCGGTACAGGCTCTCCAGGAAGTTTCCGACCCGGTCGTACACGTCGGCGCCGGACTCGCCCTGCGCGAAGCGGTAGAAGAAGTGGCCGTAGGCATCACGGTAGGACTTCTGCAGGCGTACGTCGTCGCGGTCCTGCCAGTTTCCCCAGTCCTGCTCGCGCAGCCGGGGCTCCTCGCGCACCCGTATGAGCTCGGGATCCAGATGGAAGGCGCGCAGCGTCTCGTGCGTACGGCGGTAGGGCGAGACGTACACGCTGACCCGCTCACGGCCGAACACGTCCCGCAGCCGTTTTCCCGTCTCCTCGGCCTGCCGCCAGCCGCGCTCGGTCAGGGCAAGCGCGTGGTCCGGCTCGCGCTCGTACACGGTGTCATCAACATTGCCCGTTGACTCGCCGTGCCGGACAAGGATGATGCGCCGTGGTCGTGCCATGCCAAAACCCTAGATCGGGTGAGGGCCGATCGAGCACTCGAACGGGTCCCATACGGCGTAGGTCACACACTTCCTGCACCACCGGCCACATCAGGGCGCACGTTTACCAGTCCGGAATTCAAACGGTCCAGGTGGACTCGAGTTCCACGATGTCACCCGTGAGAGCCGCGACGTCCGCCTCGATCTGGGCCCGCAGCGCCAGTCGCTCCACACGCTCCGTACGGTATTTGCCGTGCTCCGCGGCCGACTGCCACATCGACAGCACCAGGAACTCGTGCCCTGGTGCCTCGCCGAACAGTCCGCGGACCATGCCGGGCGAGCCGGCCATCGCGGGGTTCCAGACCTTCTCCTGCATGAGCGTGAAGTGCTCGGCGCGCTCCTCGTGAACACGGCAGTGCGCCACCCTCACGAGGTCCGCGTCGGTGAAGCGCGGCTCGAATCCGGTCTTCACGTCGAAGCGGTAGTCGAAGAGTTTGACCTGCATGTCCTTGTAGGTGCCCGACTGGGCCGCCGCCAGCCTGTCATGGGAGCGGGCCATGAAGGAGTCGTAGAAGGAACGGCTCTCCCAGAACGAGAAGATGTGCGCAACCCCCTGCCGCCCCCGGCTCCACCCACCACCCTGCCCCCGAAACCCCGGCTCCCCCAGAAGCCCCGCCCATTTTCGCTGCCCCCGCTCGAAGCCGCGGCGGTCCACCACGGTGCAGCGAATCCACTTGACCAGCACCGCGCCATGGTAAGGCCACGGAGCGTGGCGTCGGTCACGCTCGACCACAGAGCTCCCCGGCGCACGATCCCGCGCGCGTGGCAGGATGGACAACCGGCCTGTGCTGCTGGGCAGTTCGGGCTGAGGGCATACGCGAAACGGGGAAGGGGAAGCCTGGTGAGCGCCATCAACAAGGGGATCCGGAAGGTCGAGATCTCGGTCAAGTGGGACCCCAGTCCGGCCGGGCAACCGCCCACCGACCTGGACATCGTCGCCGCTACCTACCTGGCGGGCGACCCGTACGGCGATCCCGCCTACGTGGTGCACTTCGACAGTCGCTCTCCCGACGGCACCATCTATCTGAACCGGGACAGCAAGGACGGCAAGGGCTTCGGCTGGGACGAGGTCATGACCGTGGAGCTCAACCGGCTCGACAGCCGGTACGCGCGCGTGATGGTCGGAGTCGTGATCCAGCAGCGCCCCGCCAAGCGCACCTTCGTCAGCGTCGTCAAGCCGGCCCTGCGCATACGCGAGGACTACACCGTCCTGGCCGAGGACGACTTCGGCGGCGTGCTCGGTGCGACGGCGACGACGGTCGCGGAGTTTGTGCGCCAGGACTCTGGCACGTGGGAATTCCGCCCGGGCATCCACGGTTTCGAGGACGATCCGGCGACGTTCACGGCGACCATGGGCAGGGCTCGCCAGCCCTGAGCGTCGCTTCCACGCGCGCGAGGGCGTACGGATCCACACGCGTGGAGCCGCGTCGGCCCACGCGCGCGTGCACAGGCGAAGAGGGGCACCGGCATATGGTCGGCACCCCTTCGCGAGAAAGCCGATGGCTGAGGCAGCCGAGCGGGAGTCGAGGGTGGGGCATTTCCTGCTCTCAGGATCTGCGACTCTGCTGCCAGGGGTAACCGAGTTGCCTGGCGAACTCTGGTGAGCCACCGCAGACCTCGGCGGCTTGGCGCGGGTCAGCTGCGACGAGTCGCTCAGCGAGCCGTACAGCTTGGTCTGCCGGGTCGTCACTGGAGACGGCGAGGATCATCCGGAACTGCAGCCATGGACGGTCTTCCCCGACAGCGGAGCGGCCTGGATGGAAGAGGAAGACGTTGACCTGATCCGGTTCCCAGGGCCAGGCGGACACGGCGCCGAGTTCGCACTCCCACCGTGCGAGCCAGTCAGTGCGCTCTCGAAGGTCCTGCTCAAGGAGCCGTGCAACGGTCCGCGCCGGCCATTCCCAACTACGGTCCGCGGTCGCCCGCTCCACTTCTCTTTGGTACTCCTGAGCCTCAAAGCGGATGGCGGGCAGGTCAACCTCGTCCTCATCGGGATTACGCCACCCATCCCAGAGCACGTAGTCGCCGTCGCGCTGAACGGTCACGTAGAGAGCGCCGCAGCAGCCTTCGGTGCACGATGCCTCGGCCAGCCTCACCTCGTGCGGTTCAGACGTAGCGGTGAGAGGGCCACCAGGCACCAAGAGGTATCGCGGATCTTCGCCCGGACCCTCTGTGAATACGTCAGCCAGGATGTCCCTGCCATCAACCAGCGCCCGGACCTCCACGTTTGCACCCCTCTGCGTGGGATCAGGAACGACGACGCCGAGGGTGAGGCAATGCTTCTCATCAGTCACCGGACGATTGTCGAATGCGCCGGAACCGGACGTCGCGCCAATTGTCATCACCGACGTCGTCGGCGGGATCGCCAGTGCGTCGGAGACCTGAGACACCAGGAGGATGTTGCCGGCTGGAGACCCTGGTCACGGACAAGACGAAGGGGATCGACCCGTGGTCGATCCCCTTCGTGAGCTGCCGGTCAGCCAGGTGTGCGGGCTGCGTCGGACGTTGCGTCCAACGCGATTCCGCTCAGTATCAGCTGCAGCCGCTCGTCGAGCCGCAGCCCTCGCAGATGTAGCAGGAGCCGGCGCGCTGCATCTTCGTCCCGCAGGAGAAGCACAGCGGGGCGTCGGCCTGGATGCCGAGTTGCATCTCCACCAGTTCGGCGCTGGTGTGCGCCTGCTGCGGGGCGGGCTTGGCCGCCCCCGCGTCGGACTTCGGGGTGGCGACGGCCCTCAGCTCCTGGGCGCGCGGTGCCGACTGGGCCAGGCCCTCGACGTCGACCTCGTCCTCGTTGGGCTCGTACGAACCCGTCTCCAGGTGACGCTGACGCTCCTCGGCGGAGTGGATACCGAGCGCGGAGCGCGTCTCGAAGGGCAGGAAGTCGAGCGCGAGGCGGCGGAAGATGTAGTCGACGATCGACTGCGCCATACGCACGTCCGGGTCGTCCGTCATGCCGGCCGGCTCGAAGCGCATGTTCGTGAACTTCGAGACGTACGTCTCCAGCGGCACGCCGTACTGGAGGCCGACGGACACCGCGATGGAGAAGGCGTCCATCATGCCCGCGAGGGTCGAACCCTGCTTCGACATCTTCAGGAAGACCTCGCCGAGACCGTCGTCCGGGTAGGAGTTGGCGGTCATGTAGCCCTCGGCGCCGCCGACGGTGAAGGACGTGGTGATGCCGGGACGGCCCTTCGGGAGACGCTTGCGGACCGGGCGGTACTCGACGACCTTCTCGACCGTCTCACGGATGGTGGCCTCGGCCTTCTCCGTGATCTCGGCCTTCTCCTTCTCCTTGGTCTTGGCGGAGAGCGGCTGGCCGACCTTGCAGTTGTCACGGTAGATGGCGAGCGCCTTGACGCCCATCTTCCAGGCCTCGAAGTAGATCTCCTCGACCTCCTCGACGGTCGCCGACTCCGGCATGTTGACCGTCTTGGACAGGGCGCCGGAGATCCACGGCTGGATCGCGGCCATCATGCGGACGTGGCCCATCGCGGAGATGGAGCGCTCGCCCATGGCGCAGTCGAAGACCTCGTAGTGCTCGTGCTTGAGGCCCGGGGCGTCGACGACATTGCCGTGCTCGGCGATGTGGGCGACGATCGCCTCGATCTGCTCCTCCTGGTAGCCCAGGCGGCGCAGGGCCTGCGGGACGGTGCCGTTGACGATCTGCATCGAGCCGCCGCCGACCAGCTTCTTGAACTTGACCAGCGCGAGGTCGGGCTCGAGACCGGTGGTGTCGCAGGACATCGCCAGACCGATGGTGCCGGTCGGGGCGATGACGGACGCCTGGGAGTTACGGAAACCGTTCTTCTCACCGAGACGGAGCACGTCCTGCCAGGCCTCCGTGGCGGCGGCCCAGATCGGAGTGTCCAGGTCGTCCATGCGAACGGCCGCGGTGTTGGCGTCGGCGTGCTGCTTCATGACGCGCAGGTGCGGCTGGGCGTTGCGGGCGTAGCCGTCGTACGGGCCGACGACTGCGGCGAGTTCGGCGGAACGCTTGTACGAGGTGCCGGTCATCAGGGAGGTGATGGCACCGGCGAGAGCACGGCCGCCGTCCGAGTCGTAGGCGTGGCCGGTCGCCATCAGCAGGGCGCCGAGGTTGGCGTAGCCGATGCCGAGCTGGCGGAACGCGCGCGTGTTCTCACCGATCTTCTGCGTCGGGAAGTCCGCGAAGCAGATGGAGATGTCCATCGCGGTGATGACGAGCTCGACGACCTTCGCGAAGCGCTCGACGTCGAAGGACTGGTTGCCCTTGCCGTCGTCCTTCAGGAACTTCATCAGGTTCAGCGAGGCAAGGTTGCAGGACGTGTTGTCCAGGTGCATGTACTCGCTGCAGGGGTTCGAGCCGTTGATACGGCCGGACTCCGGGCAGGTGTGCCAGTGGTTGATGGTGTCGTCGTACTGGATGCCGGGGTCGGCGCAGGCCCAGGCGGCCTCGGCCATCTTGCGGAACAGGGCCTTGGCGTCGACCTCTTCGATGACCTCGCCGGTCATCCGCGCGCGCAGGCCGAACTTGCCGCCCTGCTCGACGGCCTTCATGAACTCGTCGTTCACGCGGACCGAGTTGTTGGCGTTCTGGTACTGGACGGACGTGATGTCGTCGCCGCCCAGGTCCATGTCGAAGCCCGCGTCACGCAGGGCGCGGATCTTCTCCTCTTCCTTCACCTTGGTCTCGATGAAGTCCTCGATGTCGGGGTGGTCGACGTCGAGGATGACCATCTTGGCGGCGCGGCGGGTGGCACCGCCTGACTTGATCGTTCCTGCGGAGGCGTCGGCACCGCGCATGAAGGAGACGGGGCCGGAGGCGTTGCCGCCGGAGGACAGCAGCTCCTTGGAGGAGCGGATGCGGGAGAGGTTCAGGCCGGCGCCGGAGCCGCCCTTGAAGATCATGCCCTCTTCCTTGTACCAGTCGAGGATGGACTCCATGGAGTCGTCGACGGAAAGGATGAAGCAGGCGGAGACCTGCTGGGGCTGCGGGGTACCGACGTTGAACCAGACGGGGCTGTTGAAGCTGAAGATCTGGTGCAGGAGGGCGTACGCCAGTTCGTGCTCGAAGATCTCCGCGTCGGCGGGCGAGGCGAAGTACTTGTAGTCCTCGCCGGCCTTCCGGTACGTCTTCACGATGCGGTCGATGAGCTGCTTCAGGCTCACCTCGCGCTGCGGGGTGCCGACGGCACCGCGGAAGTACTTGCTGGTGACGATGTTGACCGCGTTCACCGACCAGAAGTCGGGGAACTCGACGCCGCGCTGCTCGAAGTTGACCGAGCCGTCGCGCCAGTTGGTCATGACGACGTCACGGCGCTCCCAGGCCACCTCATCGTACGGGTGCACGCCGGGGGTGGTGTGGATGCGCTCGATACGCAGTCCCTTGGCCGCCTTGGTGCCCTTGGCGCGGGAACTCCGTGCCGGACCGCTCGCCGTCTCTGTCATGCCGCCTCCCTGTACGGGCTAAAACGCCCTGAAGTGCCCCGATGTTCCCCGTGGCACGGTGTTCTGTCTTGTGCTGCGGGCACCCTCTGATCGCCACCCGCAGCAGGTCTTGTGTCGCCGCCTCGCGGCCGGATCCGGAGTCCGAGGACCGGAGCCGGCCCGCCCTCAGTCGGCGGCGCTGGCGGGCACGGGGACCTGTGCAGCCCCGCCGGACCCGCGATCGTCTTCCCGGCCCCCCGCGACAGCCTCTGTGTCGCCTGCGCGGTCGTCGTCGTCCGCGGCGGGGCGTCCTGTCGCCTCCCTCAGTTCCGCGATCGCGGCCTCGAAGTCCTCGAGCGAGTCGAACGCCCGGTAGACGGAGGCGAATCGCAGATATGCGACGAGGTCGAGCTCCTGCAACGGGCCGAGTATGGCCAGCCCCACGTCATGGGTGGTCAGCTCGGCGCTTCCGGTGGCTCGCACCGCCTCCTCGACCCGTTGGCCGAGCTGGGCGAGTGCGTCCTCGGTGACAGGTCGTCCCTGGCATGCCTTGCGCACGCCGTTGATGACCTTGATACGGCTGAACGGCTCGGTGACTCCGGACCGCTTGATCACCATCAGCGAGCAGGTCTCCACAGTCGTGAAACGACGTGAGCAGTCAGGACACTGACGGCGCCTGCGGATCGACGTGCCGTCGTCGGTCGTACGGCTGTCGACCACACGGCTGTCGGGGTGCCTGCAGAAGGGGCAGTGCATAACTCCCAACCCTCCTCACAGCAGACTCAATAGCCTCGCTGGGCCTCATGGGCCCCTCGAAGCAGCCCCAAGCATAGGCGATCTCCGAGCGTCCGAAGACCGGGGGGACCACAACTTCTGGGCTGCTGCCGCAATCCAACCACTAGATGTGGGGATTGGCTCATACATGCACGCCATGCGCGCGTGTCGCGCACGCACGGGGCTGCGCGGCACTGCGACGCCGACACGCCGCACGCATGCGTGCACAGCCGTATCGCCGCGACACATACGGAGATACCGTGAGCGCCACACGGAGGGCACGTGGGGCTCCCGCACAGATGGGGGTCACTTCACGGTTGAACCGATGCCGGATGGCAGACTGGGGCAACGACCCACGAGGTCGTCCGCCGACGGTGAAGAGTACAACAATGGCCTCTTTTGTCCGCCGGGAAGCGCGTTAGCCATACACCCAGACACATGATCACGTCAGGCGATTCGCGATTTTTCACTCGAACGTGTGTTTGGCGCAACCTTTCGAAAGCAACTACCGTTGTGCAGCAGGGAGACCATCGAGAGGGGCCGACGTGACCACCACCGCAGACAGTGCCACCATCACTGCCCAGGACCGCTCCCAGAGCCGACTCGAGCCGGTGCATGCGATGAACGAAGCCATGAATCCCGAGGGACACAAGCGGTCCCTCCCGGGCCGACCTCCGGGCATCCGGGCGGACAGCTCTGGACTCACGGACCGGCAGCGCCGTGTGATCGAGGTCATCAGGGATTCCGTGCAGCGGCGCGGCTACCCGCCGTCGATGCGGGAGATCGGTCAGGCGGTCGGCCTGTCCAGCACGTCCTCGGTCGCACACCAGCTGATGGCACTGGAGCGCAAGGGCTTCCTCCGCCGCGACCCGCACCGTCCGCGCGCATACGAGGTGCGCGGCTCCGACCAGGCCGCCTCCGTACAGCCCACGGACACCGCGGGCAAGCCGGCCGCGTCGTACGTCCCGCTGGTCGGCCGTATCGCCGCAGGTGGCCCGATCCTCGCCGAGGAGTCGGTCGAGGACGTCTTTCCTCTCCCCCGGCAGCTGGTCGGCGACGGCGAGCTGTTCGTGCTGAAGGTCGTCGGTGACTCGATGATCGAAGCCGCGATCTGCGACGGCGACTGGGTCACGGTCCGACGCCAGCCGGTCGCCGAGAACGGCGACATCGTGGCCGCGATGCTCGACGGCGAGGCCACGGTCAAGCGCTTCAAGCGCGAGGACGGCCACGTCTGGCTCCTCCCGCACAACGCGGCGTACGAGCCGATCCCGGGCGACGACGCGACCATCCTGGGCAAGGTGGTGGCGGTGCTGCGCCGCGTGTGACGGCTGCGGCGGGCGAGGCCGAAGGGCGTCGCCCCCTGACCGGGCCCCGGGACCCCTGCGCCGGTTCCGGGGCCCTGTGCTTGCTCGGACCAGTTCCTGTGCGGATCTGCGCTTCTTGGTGCTGCGCAAGGCCCGCCGTCGCCGATTCCGGGTCGGGGTGGCCTGTCGCAGCGATGCGACAGGCCACCTCGTCCCCGGTCATTGCGGCTGGTCCGCCTCCGTCTGCTTCGCCGCCGCGTCGATCGCGGCCAGCGACTTCCGGACCTGGTTACGGTCCGTCGTGTACCAGAAGTCGGGCAGTGACGCCTTCAGATAGCTTCCGTACCGGGCCGTGGCCAGCCGCTGATCCAGTACGGCGACCACTCCGCGGTCCCCCGACGCCCGTACGAGGCGGCCGGCGCCCTGGGCCATGAGCAGCGCGGCATGGGTGGCCGCGACCGCCATGAAACCGTTGCCCCCGGCATCCTCCACGGCCTTCTGGCGAGCGCTCATCAGCGGGTCGTCCGGGCGGGGGAACGGGATCTTGTCCATGACGACCAGCTGGCAGCTGGGGCCGGGCACGTCGACGCCCTGCCAAAGGGAGAGCGTGCCGAACAGGCAGGTCTTCGGATCAGCCGCGAAGTTCTTGATCAGCTCGCCGAGGGTCTCCTCGCCCTGCAGAAGGATCGGGAACTCTGGAATGCGGGAGCGAAGTTCCTCGGCGGCCAGCTGAGCGGCCCGCATGGAGGAGAACAGGCCGAGTGTGCGGCCGCCCGCCGCCTGGATCAGTTCGGTCAGCTCGTCGAGCATGTCGGCCCGGTCGCCGTCCCGCGCGGGGCGTGACAGGTGCTTGGCGACGTACAGGATGCCCTGCTTGCGGTAATCGAAGGGCGAGCCGACGTCCACTCCCTTCCACTGCGGGAGGTCGTCGCCCTCCGTCCCCTCGGGTGCGAGGCCCAGGGACGCGCCCACGCCGTTGAAGTCGCCGCCCAGCTTCAAGGTCGCGGAGGTCAGGACGACGGAGCGGTCCGCGAAGAGCTTCTCCCTCAGGAGTCCCGACACGGACATGGGGGCCACGCGCAGGGACGCGCCAAAGCGGTCGTGGCGCTCGTACCAGACGACGTCCCACTCGGAGCCGTTGGTGATCCGCTCCGCCACGTCATGCACGGTCTCGACGGATGCGAGCGCCTGCTTGCGGACCGCGTCCTCGTCCTGCACGGACTTGTCGCGGGTGGCGCCGATCGCGGAGATGACGGTGCGGCAGGCGTCGCGCAGTGCCATGAGCGCGTAGGCGAGGTCCTCCGGGATCTCCTCCAGGCGGCCCGGCAGGGCCAGCTCCATCAGCCGTTCGAAGCCCTCGGCGGCGGTCTGGAGCTGGTCGGCGGCCTTCTCGTTGACGAGCTTCGCGGCCCGCCGCACCGCGCGGTTGACCTGGCCGGGAGTGAGTTCGCCAGTGGCGACTCCGGTGACCCGGGAAACCAGTTCGTGCGCCTCGTCGACGATCAGGACCTCGTGCTGCGGGAGGACCGGTGCGCCCTCGATGGCGTCGATCGCGAGCAGCGCGTGGTTGGTGACAACGACCTCCGAGAGCTTTGCCCGCTCACGCGCCATCTCGGCGAAGCATTCGGCGCCGTAGGCACACTTCGAAGCGCCGAGGCACTCCCGCGACGACACCGAGACCTGTGCCCAGGCCCGGTCGGACACACCGGGCGTCAGGTCGTCGCGATCGCCCGTCTCCGTCTCGTCCGCCCAGTCGCGCAGGCGCAGCAGGTCCTGGCCCAGCTTGCTGGTGGGCGCGGCCGCCTCGAACTGGTCGAAGAGGCCTTCCTCCTCATCCTGCGGGACGCCCTCGTGCAAGCGGTGCAGGCACAGGTAGTTGGACCTGCCCTTGAGCATCGCGAACTCGGGTCGACGCCGCAGCAGCGGGTGCAGCGCGTCGACGGTGCGCGGCAGGTCCCGCTCCACCAACTGGCGCTGCAGCGCCAACGTGGCCGTCGCCACGACGACGCGCTCCCCGTGCGCGAGCGCGGGCACCAGATAGCCCAGCGACTTTCCGGTGCCGGTGCCGGCCTGGACCAGCAGATGGGAGCTGCCGTCGATCGCCTCCGCGACGGATTCGGCCATGGTCACCTGGCCGGGGCGCTCCGTGCCACCGACGGCAGTGACGGCAGCATGCAGGAGTTCGGGGAGTGAGGGCTTCGTCATAGCGTGACAACCCTACGGCCCGGCACTGACAAGCGGGTGCTCACGGTGGAGGCGGGGGACGGGATCAAGACCGGGGGTTCCTCGGGCGGGGATCGGATTGGTTCGGGTTCGCACGGGGTCGGCTCGATTGAAGTCGGAAACGGCTCGAGCGCGATCGACGTCGGATCGGATGAGTCGAGTCGGATCGGATGAGTCGAGTCGGATCCGGTGCGTCGAGCGGTGCGGGTGAGTCGTGTCTGTTCGGTGCGTCGGGTCTGTTCGGTGCCTCGAGTCGGTTCGAGGGTGTCCGAGATGGTTCGGGGTCTGCTCAGGGTCTGGGTTCTCGTAGGGGCGAGCGGGGCCGGCGCCGCTCGCCGGGCGCCTCCCGGGACGACCCGGGGCACGGCAGATTTCGTCGCCGTCGAAATCGGTTCGGCGGGATCCGAGATCGATTGGTCGGCAGTGGGAACCGGATCGGCGCGAGCGGTGTACTAAAAGTGACGACGCTGCGACATGGCGTCACAGCAGATGGCGCAGACTCCGGTCTCTGACCATGAGGGCCGCCCGCTTGGCGGGCAGGTCGATCTCGGCAGAGAAACGGAAGCCGGCGCCCAGGAAAGCGGCGATGGAAGGAGTGTTGCGGATGTCGGGTTCGGCGACGACGCGAGCGCAGGCAGGCCGCTTGTCCAGCACGAGGTCGGCGACAGCCCGGAGCAGGGTTCCGCCGAGCCCTCTCCCTCGGTCCCCGACTGCTCCGATGAGGAGATGGAGTCCGGTGTCATGGGGCCGAGCCGGGTAGTGCCGGGCCAACGGGTCGAGGTCGGCCCGGTAGATCTCCCAGTAGCTCATCGGCGTGCCCTCCAGCATGCCCAGGCACGGAATGCTGCGGCCGTCGCCGCTGAGCTGGGATCGGAGATGTTCCTCCGCCGCGTCCTGTGGTCCGCCAAGACCCCAGAAGGCCGCGACGGCAGGGTCATTCATCCACCGGCTGATGATCGGGAGGTCTCGCTCGACACGTACGGGGACGAGGTGAAGCACTCCTGCCCGTGTGCTGATCGGTCCCCAGTCGGCAACGCCGTCGAGTAGATCATCGGCGATCGGGAGGACGGAGGCGGGTCCAGCCGTGCCGAAACCACCCGGGCTGCGCTCCCCATCCCTGTCGGTGTCCCTATCGGTGCTCTCCGTGAAGAGCGCGACGAATGCGTCGGGCAAGCGCAGGTCCAGCGTCTCCTCACTGTCTGCGCCCACGTCAGAGGCCTTCTGGATGGAGCTCTCACGAGAACACGGGCTCGTGGCGACGCCGATATCGGAGACGGGAACGGTGCCGGCGTTGGCACTCGCGTCGATGGGAGGCACGGCGACACTCCTCTCAGGAAGCGGGGAGGGTCATGTTCCCCAGAGATGAAGGAAGTTGGTGGAAGTCAGAGGCGTTGGTGCGGAAAAGCAGGCAGCGAACGGCATTGGTCGACCGTGGCCGTAAGCCGTGGTCGAAAGTGCGACGTGATGAGACGCGACAGCGGTGATCAGGAATGCAAGGGGTTGGCGATGGTGACGTATACGGACTGGGTCTCAACCGGTCCGACCAGCTCATCGAGGCCGTGCAGCCGGGTCAGCAGGTTGGCCTTGCAGCGCAGAACCGGTGAGTCGAGCAAGTGGGCAGGCAGTGGCGTACGCAGTCGATCGGGACCGGAGGCCAGATCGCCCAGGAACCTGCGGAAGGCGGCGAGCAGCAGTTGTTCGTCGACGAGATGTTGGGAGCCGAACGCTCCGATGAGACCACACACATTGTTGATCGCGAGGTAGTAGGCGAAGCGTTCGTCGCTGACCTCGTCCGAGACGAAGGTGTCACTGTGCTCGCCGATGCCGGGCAGCCGGGTATCGAGATCCGCGCGGCGGGACTCGCGGAAGTAGTAGCCCTGGTTGTCGCGGTAGCGGCCACCCGTGGGCCAACCATCGCCGTCCAGCAGGACCAACGTGTTCTGTTGGTGTGCCTCCAGGGCGATCCCCGCCTCGGCGTCCAGCCACAGCACTGGCCGCACGACCTGCTCGAGGTAGCGCAGGAACCACTCCACGGCTACGGCTCCACGAGGGCGACCCGTCCGGGCGGCCAGGCACATGATCAGCTCCGCAAGACGGGACTGCAGGGGCGGCCTGTCCGACCGTCGTGGACCAGTGGCGCCGCCCGTCTGCGCCCGAGGGCGCGGTGAGACGAGCCCGGCTACGCAGGACACATCGTCGGACGGCTGGAACGGGTTGTGCCGGATCATCACGTCTAGGCCGACGACCGGGTCGCCGTTCGGCGCATCCACGGCGAGCCAGGCCGGGTCGCGAACGATGTCGAATCCGGGGTGTGCGGCCTGCCACTGCGTCGAGAGGCCGCTGCGCAGGAGTCGATGGACCTCGACGCCCCGGTGCAACTCCTTTCGGAGGTTCTCCCGACGGGAGTTGGTGATGCGCAGGCCCAGCGACAGCTTGAGCATGGCCGTGGCGTCGGATCTGTGGACGGTTCGGACGGAGGAGGTGGGGTGCCAGGGTGCACCGTGGGCGCCGAGGTCCCGGAGCATTCCGGCGTCGAGGAGGGCCGCGGTCTCGGGACGATGCCGGACCTCCCGCGACTGCCAGGGATGTAGGGGCAGTGCCGCGTATCCGTCGGGCAAGGCGAGCCCGGGCCCGGCAAGGCGGGCGGTGAGCTGGGCTGCGGGCACCACACGGCCGCGCTCGGTCCATGCCGAGTCGGTGGCGAGGAGGGAGGGAGCGACAGCCAGCCAGTGCAGGGGAAAGGAGCCACCCGACTCGGGTGAGTACAGGCGGGATTCAGCCTCGGAGAGCCCCTCACGGCTCTTCGGGGTCGGGTGGAGTGGATGTCCGAGCATGAGTGCCTGCTCGGCGGTGAGGAAGAGGTCGGAGCCTTTGGCGGAAGTGTCCCGGCGATCGCGGATGAACGCGACGGTTCGTCGGACGGAGTCCGCGACGCGGGCGACGAGGTCGGTGGCAGCGGCAGTGGCGTCCGCTCCGCCGAGCGTCTCCCGGCTCAGCAGCGCCGCGACGGTGACGGCGTCGGTGGGTGGGGCGTGGTCGGGTGCGTCGGCGAGGCGGGGGAGACCGAAGCGGTGCCATCCCGTCGGGGACCAGTAGTGGACCGGGATCAACAGGGCCGTGCCGGTGGCAGGCAGGGGGACGCGGAGGGTCCCGTTGCCGGGAGCCGGGATGGCGGTCTCACGAACCCAGCAGCGGAGCAGGTTCTCCACGGCGGCGGCCTGGGCCACAGTGTGCGGGTCGGGATGCTCCAGGGTGTCGACGGTGGCGCCGTGCAGCCACTCGGGGTGTGGGGCACCTGACTGCGCCGGCGGCCGTACCGGCTCCTGCGCGCCGGCACCTACCAGTGCAGATGTGGGTTCCTGCGGCGCGCCTCCCTCCCGCGCCGGTGCACCGTCCTGCGCAGGTGCACCTGCCAGGACGGGATCACCTGCGGGGGTGGACGCACCTGGCGGGACAGCACTGTCTGCCGGGCCGGATGCGCCTGGCGGGGCAGGCGTACCCGGGGCTGACGCACCTGCCGGGGCCGGGGTGCCTGCCAGGGCGGACGTACCCGCCGGGATGGGGGCACCGGCCTGTGAGGAAGCGCGTCGCCGGCCGCGGGGAGCGGGCTCGGTCGTCGGTGGGTGCGGCTGTTGCTGGGGGAGGTGTGCGTCGGAGGAGCCTCGCGCGCGGGTGTCGGCCCGGCCGTCGGGTGTGGTGGTGGTGATCAAGGCTGGTCCTCTTGAGGTGGTTCCGGCTCGTGCAGGACTGCCGGAGTTCTGCGATGAGGGCGGGGCGTGGGCTTGAAGTCCGCGGTAGCGATCTGTGGTTGGAGGAGGTGTGTCTGTTGGGAGCGAGGTTCGGAGCGCAAGTGATGTGCGGTTTGGGAGCGGGCCGTGACTCGGAAGTGGGTGAGCCGACGAACGCCGAGGCGAGGGCACCTGTTGCGGTGCGTGTCGGCGCGTCCTCCTGGCCTGCTGCGCTACCCCGCCCGGTCGGCCCGGTCGTCGTGTCGGCGGTGCCGTGGGTTCGGCCGGAGCGTCGGGGGGCCGGCCGTGCGGCCGCGGGAGACCGCGTCCACGGCGTCGGCCAACCGGTCCAGTACCGCGTCTGCCTGTTCGTCGCTGATGGTCAGGGGCGGAAGCAGCCGTACGACGCTCGAGTGGCGGCCGCCGAGTTCGACGATCAGCCCCCGTCGCAGACACTCGCGCTGGATGGCGACGGCGAGTTCCGGGGCGGCGGGTCGAGGGTGACGATCCGTGCCGTGCGCTGTCGCTGCCGCAACCACCCGACCGGTCGAGGCGCGGCCTGCCCAGGGGCTGCCTGCATTACCGGCGGGCTCGCCCCCGGCCGGGACACCCCTCCCACCTCCAGCACGACCGAGATCAGCGGCACTCCCCTCGACCTGGTCGGGGGCGCCGCTGTCCCCTTCAAGAGCAGCCAGAAGCTCCAGGCCGGGCCCGCCGCCCGCCCTCTCGATCCCGGGCAAGGCCGCCGGGAGTTCCTCGGCGCGCTCGGGGTCGTTCTCCGGCTCCACCACCTCGACCCCGATCATCAGCCCCCTCCCCCGCACATCCCCGATGCACGCGAACTCGCCCGCGAACCGGTGGAGTCGGCTGAGCATTCGCGAGCCGAGCTCAGCCGCCCGCTCGGCGAGACGGTTCTCGCGGACGTAGGCGAGCGTCGCCGTGCCGGCGGCCATGGCGAGTTGGTTGCCGCGGAAGGTGCCGGCGTGGGCGCCGGGCTGCCAGGCGTCGAGGTCGTCGCGGTAGACGATGACGGCCAGGGGGAGGCTGCCTCCGATGGCCTTGGAGAGGACCATCACATCAGGGGTGACGCCGCTGTGCTCCACCGCCCAGAAGGAGCCGGTACGCCCGACCCCCGTCTGCACCTCGTCGGCGATAAGCGGGATGGATCGGTCGGCTGTGATCTGCCGCATGCGCCGCATCCAGCCGTCCGGCGCGGGGATCACCCCACCCTCGCCCTGGACGGGTTCGAGGATCATCCCGGCGGGACGCGGTACGCCCGACTTGGGGTCGTCGAGCACGGATTCGGTCCAGCGAGCGGCGAGTTCGGCGCCGCGTTCACCGCCGACGCCGAAGGGGCAGCGGTAGTCCTGCGGGTAGGGCAGGCGCGCGACCCGTACGTCGTAGGCGCCCCCGGATGCTTCGAGCGCTCCGGCGGTCATGCCGTGGTAGGCGCCGCTGAAGGCGAGTATTCCGGTGCGTCCGGTCGCGGCCCGGACGAGCTTGAACGCGGCCTCCACCGCATCGGTGCCGGCCGGTCCGCAGAACTGCACGCGCGCGTGCCCGGCGAGACCGGGCGGCAGGGTGTGGAACAACTCGGTGATGAAGGCGTCCTTGACGGGGGTCGCCAGGTCGAGGACGTGCAGTGGTGCGCCCGAGTCGAGGACCTTGCGGATGGCCTCCAGGACGACCGGGTGATTGTGTCCGAGCGCCAAGGTGCCGGCGCCCGAGAGGCAGTCCAGGTAGCGGCGTCCGTCCGCGCCCTCGATGGTCAGCCCGCGCGCCCGCACGGGCACGATCGGCAGGGCACGCGCGTAGGTGCGCGCCGCCGACTCACGTGCCGACTGCCGTCGCAGGATCCCCTCGTGCACGGCGCGCGCTCCCGCCGACTCGGATGTCCCCCCGCGCAAAGATTCGGTCACGGCCATGGCTCCCTGTCCTCCCGCTGTCCAGGGGCGAGCAGGTCTCTCGCATCCTCGCCCGACCCGACATACGAAGCCCCGCGAGCGTCCACTCGAAACTCCGGGGAACTGGGCACTGGAGGCCGTCCACGGTCGGCGGGCCCCCAACCGCTACCAACACCGGACCGTTCACCGGGTTACGGGTTGCTTCAAGATCCTTGTCGTAGCGAAACCGTTGCCGTTCCATCGGAACTCCCCCACAGAGAGCGCATAGTGTGTGATGCCGTCCCAACGCGCCGTGACATCACGCGAGATCAGCGAGTGATCAGCGGGAGTCCATGACCGCGGCGCCTTAGTACTGCCACCTCAGGGGGAGTCAGATCATGCGATCGATACGGCCGTCGTTCACCGCTCGCCGAGGGAGGAGCGCGCGCCGCAGAACCTCCCCGCTGCCCGTGATCGCGCTCGCCGCGGCGTTGGCCCTCAGCGTCACGGCCTGTGAGTCGGGCAACGCCGAGGTGAGCGGCGAGGCCACCGCGTCCGCCGCGGCCGGGGGCGACGGCAAGATCACGATCCCGGACGACATCAAGGACAAGCTCAAGGAGCACGGGATCGACGTCGACAAGTGGAAGGACGGCGCCTGGAAGGAGTGGGACAAGGAGGACTGGCTGCGCGAGGCCAAGGACTTCATCAACCCGATCATCGAAGGACTTTGGGACCCGGACCGCATGCGGGAGGCCGAGGACCCCGACCGCGGTGTCGAAGAGAGCGACCTCTCCGGTGACCAGGGTGTGACCGACCCGACGCCGGCGCCGGTGGACGCGCAGGCCGTGTCGCCCACGTACCACGCCAACGCCCCCGAGCTGGGCAAGGTGTTCTTCGACTCCCCCGACGGCCCGTCCGTCTGCTCGGCGACGGTCGTGCAGGACCCGGCGAACCCCGGCAAGTCCAACATGGTGTGGACCGCGGGCCACTGTGTGCACGCGGGCAAGAGCGGCGGCTGGT
The DNA here is from genome assembly GCF_044455405.1 of Streptomyces sp. NPDC051243. Lineage (NCBI taxonomy): Bacteria > Bacillati > Actinomycetota > Actinomycetes > Kitasatosporales > Streptomycetaceae > Streptomyces > Streptomyces sp. NPDC051243. The sequence continues at coordinate 198,812 of NZ_JBITES010000015.1, forward strand.
ACCGCAACATCACGTTCGTGCCCTCGTACAACGACACGGGGATCGAAACGGCGAAGTTGAAGGACGCCACCCGGGAGCAGGTCGCTCCGTACGGTGCGTGGTGGGCCGACTGGGCGAAGACCTCGGACCAGTGGATCGCGCAGGGCGGTTTGACCGGCGGGGAAGGTGCGCCGTACGACTTCGCCGTGCTGCATGTGCAGCCGGAGGCGGGGAGCAACGGCAAGTCCCTGGAGGAGACGGTGGGTTCGGCCCTTCCGGTGAACTTCAACGCCCCGGCCGTGCCTGACATGGCCGGCATCAAGGCGATGGGTTACCCGGAGGCTGCGCCGTTCGACGGCCAGAAGATGTACCAGTGCCAGGACAAGCCGGGTCGGCTGTCGCTCAGCGCCTCGGAGCCGACGATGTACCGCATCGGCTGCACCATGACCGGTGGTTCGTCCGGTGGCGGCTGGATCGCGACGGGCTCGGACGGCAAGCCTGCGCTCGTGTCCAACACCTCGATCGGCCCGGAGGACAACACTTGGCTCGCAGGCCCGCGGCTGGGCGAGGAGGCCAAGGGCATCTACGACGCGGTGAGTGAGAAGTACGCCGGCCAGTGATACCCCGGGGTGCCGCTCAGCGGCGGCACCGTGGGTATCGGAGGCGGGACGGTGGGAGAAACCCTCACGGTCCCGCCGACGTTCGCCCCTCAACTCGCTGAAGGCCCGCTCCCTATAACAGGGGGCGGGCCTTCGGCCGTTCTACACCAGCTCGGGCTGCCTTCTGACGGTGCCCCAGGCAGGCTGCCTACGACGGCTCGGACGGTCGATCCGGAACGTACGGCTCAGACGGTCGGGGCTGGAACGTACGGCGCGAGATCCGCCGCCAGTTCCTCATGCACGCGCACCTTGAGCAGCGTGCCCTCCGGGGTGTGTTCCTCGGAGATCACCTCGCCCTCGGTGTGGGCGCGGGCGACCAGCTTGCCGTGTGTGTACGGCACGAGCGCCTCGATCTCGATCGACGGACGCGGCAGCTCGTTGTCGATCAGCGCGAGCAGTTCGTCGATCCCCCGGCCGGTGCGGGCCGAGACGGCGATGGAGCGCTTCTCGATCCGCATGAGCCGCTGCAGCGTCAGCGGGTCGGCCGCGTCCGCCTTGTTGATCACGACGATCTCCGGTACGTCGGTCGCGCCGACGTCCCTGATGACCTCGCGCACGGCGGCCAGCTGCTCCTCCGGGTTCGGGTGCGAGCCGTCCACCACGTGCAGGATCAGGTCGGACTCGCCGACCTCCTCCATGGTGGAACGGAAGGCCTCGACCAAGTGGTGCGGCAGGTGCCGTACGAAACCGACCGTGTCGGCCAGTGTGTACAGCCTTCCGCCCGGGGTCTCGGCCCGGCGTACGGTCGGGTCGAGGGTCGCGAACAGGGCGTTCTCGACCAGCACGCCCGCGCCCGTGAGGCGGTTGAGCAGGGAGGACTTGCCGGCGTTGGTGTAGCCGGCGATGGCGACCGAGGGCACCTTGTTGCGCTTGCGCTCCTGGCGCTTGATCTCGCGGCCGGTCTTCATCTCCGCGATCTCCCGGCGCATCTTCGCCATCTTCTCGCGGATCCGGCGCCGGTCGGTCTCGATCTTGGTCTCACCGGGACCACGGGTGGCGAGGCCGCCGCCCTTGCCGCCGCCCATCTGCCGGGACAGCGACTGACCCCAGCCTCGCAGCCTCGGCAGCATGTACTGCATCTGCGCGAGCGCGACCTGCGCCTTGCCCTCTCGGGACTTGGCGTGCTGGGCGAAGATGTCGAGGATCAGGGCCGTACGGTCGATGACCTTGACCTTGACGACGTCTTCGAGGTGGATGAGCTGGCCGGGGCTGAGCTCACCGTCGCAGATGACAGTGTCCGCGCCCGTCTCGAGCACGATGTCCCGCAGCTCGTCGGCCTTGCCGGAGCCGATGTAGGTGGCCGCGTCGGGCTTGTCGCGGCGCTGGATCACGCCGTCGAGCACAAGGGCGCCCGCGGTCTCCGCGAGGGCGGCGAGCTCGGCCAGCGAGTTCTCCGCGTCCTGCACGGTCCCCGAGGTCCACACCCCGACGAGCACGACCCGCTCCAGACGGAGCTGGCGGTACTCGACCTCGGTGACGTCCTCGAGCTCGGTGGAGAGGCCCGCCACACGGCGCAGAGCCGCGCGCTCGGAGCGGTCGAACTGGTCGCCGTCCCGCTCTCCGTCGATCTCGTGGCTCCAGGCGACGTCCTCTTCCATCAGGGCATCGGCCCGGAGACCTTCGGCGTAGCTGTGCGCGAAGCGCTGAGTGTCCTGGGAAAAGGAAGAAGAGGAGGTCATTTGGTCCTTACGTCCATGGGGAATCCGTTTGCGCCGACAGTGGCAGTGACAGCTGCGCTTCGGAGCGTGTCCGTAGCGCCCGGAAACTGATCCGTCACTGCACCCAACGCACGAGTGCCCCGGAAGATTCCCGTGCCCCGTGCCGCGCCGACCCGAAAATGGTCGCACGGCACGGGGCGTCTCGTCACCGCCTTATTTCGCGGTCCTCCTTATTTCGCGGTCCTCGCGGTCCTCGCCGCCTTCCCGGCCTTCCCGGCCTTCCCGGCCTTCCCGGCCTTCATGGTCTTCAGGGTCTTCGTGACCTTCCCAGTCCCGGCCTTCCCAGCTTTCCCGCTCTTCGCGGCCGTCTTGGTCTTCCCGCTCTTCCCGGCCTTCTTCTCCGGATCCGCTGCCTTCCACTCCGGCTGACCGGGCATCGGCGGGGTCTTCTCCCCGTACAGCCAGGCGTGCATGAACCCGTCGAGGTGGCGTCCCGAGATCTCCTCCGCCAGGGCGACGAAGTCCGCGGTCGAGGCGGAACTGTCCTGGTGGCGGCTCACCCACGCGCGTTGCAGGCTCTCGAAGGCCGGGCTGCCGATCTCCTGGCGGAGCGCGTACAGGACCAGGGCCGCGCCGTCGTAGACGTTCGGCCGGAAGATGCCGTTCTTCTTGCCGGGAGCGGGCACCTTGGGGGCCGCGGGTGGTCCACCGGCCGCGCGCCAGCGGTCCGAGGCGGCGTACGCGGCCTTCATCCGTGCCTCCAGCGGTCTGTCGGCCTTCTCCGCCGCGTACAGGGCCTCGTACCAGGTGGCGTGCCCCTCGCTGAGCCACAGGTCGGACCAGGTACGCGGGCTGACACTGTCGCCGAACCACTGGTGCGCCAGCTCATGGACCATGATCGACTCGACGAACCACTTGGGGAACGCTGACTCGGTGAAGAGCCCTCTCTCGAAGAGAGAGAGGGTCTGGGTCTCCAGCTCGAAGCCGGTGGCGGCGTCGGCCACGAGCAGGCCGTACGTTTCGAAGGGGTACCGTCCGAGCTTGTTCTCCATCCAGGAGATCTGTCCGGGAGTCTTCTTCAGCCACGGTTCGAGCCGCTCACGGTGCGCGGTGGGTACGACGTCCCGCACGGGCAGTCCGTGCGGGCCGGTGCGGTGCAGCACCGTGGAGCGGCCGATGGAGATTTGGGCGAGCTCGGTGGCCATGGGGTGCCTGGTGCGGTACGTCCATGTCGTCGTCCTGCCCGCGCGGTCCACGTCGGTTCGCAGACCGTTGGCGACAGCGGTGTAGCCGTTGGGCGCGGTGACCCGGATGGTGAACATCGCCTTGTCGGAGGGGTGGTCGTTGCACGGGAACACCACGTGGGCGGCGTCAGCCTGGTTGGCCATCGCGAGGCCGTCGGCGGTGCGCACCCAGCCGCCCTCCCGCTCCTTCCCGTACCTGGGATCGCTGGTGTGCCGCACGGTGATCCGCGTCCAGTTGCTGTCGGGCAACGGCTCCTCCGGCGTGACCACGAGGTCCTCACCGGCACTGCTGAACGAGGCGGGCTCCCCGTCGACCTCGACGGACTCGACCTTGCCGTGGGCGAAGTCCAGATTGATGCGGTCGAGGTCCGTGGTCGTCCAGGCTTCGATCGTGGTGACGGCTTGGAGGGGCTTGGTGTTGGTCCCCGAATAGGTGAACGAGAGGTCGTACGACGCCACGTCGTAGCCGGGGTTGCCCAGGTACGGGTAGAGGCGGTCGCCGACACCCAGGGGTGTGGCGGGGGCGCTCGCGGCGACGAGACAGGTGGAGACGGCCACGGCGAGCAGCGCGGGCGTCTTGAGACGCCGGGTGGATCGGGGACGGGAGTGAGTGGCGCCAGGGACTGGTCGCCGAGCCTCGTTGCGGGGGGTGAGCAGCATGATCCACGGCTATCAGCGCGCGTGCGCGAGGCGTGGACGACGCGCGACCGGCCCACTCGAACGGGTATGTCAGGTGGGTGCAGGGTTTAAGGGACGGCGTGGCTGGGCCCGGCTTGCCTTCATGCACGTCACCGCAGGTCAGCGGCCCGACATGGCACCGGCCACAGAGGCACCGCCTGAAGCCCGTCACGCCCGGCGTGAACCGTCCCCCGTCACGCCCCCTGCATCTGCGGCTGGGCCCTGCTCACGTCATACACGCCCGCCACGTTCCGCATGGCTCGCATCAGCCCCGGAAGCTGGGCCGCGTCCGGGAGTTGGACGGTGTAGGTGTGGCGCACCCGCTGCTGGCTGGGTGGCTCGACCGTGGCCGAGACGATCTCCGCGCCCTCCACGGCCATCGCCTCCGTGAGGTCGGCCAGGAGGTGCGGGCGAACGAACGATTCGGCGACCAGCGTTACCCGGCACTCGGTGGAGTCCCCCCAGCGCACGCCGACCTCCGTGCGCCCCGCGCTCTTCATCCGCGCTACCGCCGCGCACTCCACGCGGTGGACGGTCACCACTCCCCCGCGTACCGAGAACCCGGTGACCTCGTCGGGCGGTACGGGCGTACAGCAGCCGGCGAGGCGTACGGTCGCGCCGGGCGGGTCGACGAGGACGCTGGCAGCGCCGGAGCGACCGGCCGACCCCTGGTCGACCCGGCGGACAGCTGATCCCCCGTCGCCGCGGCGGGCGTCCACTGCTTCTGCCGCCCGGCGAGCATCCGGATCCCCGTCGGCGGGGCGGTCGGCCCCCGTCTCGGCTGCCGGAGCGGCGTCCGGCCCGTCATCCTCGACAGCCTCCCGGCCCGACGGTCCGTCGGCCGTGGCCCGGAAAGGCACCGTCCCGGCCCGCTCGCCACCGACGGGGTCGCCCTGCGACGGGTGGGCGGCCAGCCACCGTTGGATGGCGATGCGGGCCGCGGGCGTGTGGGCATGCTCCAGCCACTCCCTGGAGGGCTCCGAGGCAGGGTCCTGGCCCATGAGGAGCTGAACGGTGTCGCCGTCCCGCAGAACCGTGCTGAGCGTCGCCAGGCGGCCGTTGACGCGGGCGCCGATGCACGCGTGCGCGTCCTCGCCGTACTGCGCGTAGGCGGCGTCCACACAGGTCGCGCCCTCGGGCAGGCCCAGGGTGCCGCCGTCGGGCCGGAAGACGGTGATCTCGCGGTCCTGGGCGAGGTCCTCGCGCAGGGTGGACCAGAAGGTGTCCGGGTCGGGTGCGCCCTCCTGCCAGTCCAGGAGACGGGACAGCCAGCCGGGGCGGGTGGGGTCCACGCGCTCGCCGTCACTCGAGGCGGTCTGCTCCTCCGAAGGAGGAGCGTAGGGATTGCCGAGTGCTACGACACCGGCCTCGGCGACCTTGTGCATCTGGTGGGTGCGAATGAGGACTTCGGTGACCTGGCCGTCCTCGCGGGCGACGGCGGTGTGCAGCGACTGGTACAGGTTGAACTTCGGGACGGCGATGAAGTCCTTGAACTCCGAGACGACGGGGGTCATACACGTGTGCAGTTCGCCCAGGACGCCGTAACAGTCCGCGTCCTCGTTCACCAGCACCAGCAGCCGCCCGAAGTCGGCCCCCCGCAGCCGCCCGCGCTTGCGGGACACCCTGTGCACCGAGACGAAGTGCCGCGGCCGGATCAGGACTTCGGCCTGGATGTCGGCCTCGCGCAGAACCCTGCGCATCTCGTCGGCCATCTCGGCGAGCGGATCGTCCGCGCGGGAGGCGTTTTCGACGATCAGCTCCCGGGTGTGCTCGTACTCGTCGGGGTGCAGGATCGCGAAGACCAGATCCTCCAGTTCGGTCTTGAGCGCCTGGACGCCGAGTCGTTCGGCGAGCGGGATGAGGACGTCGCGGGTGACCTTGGCGATGCGGGCCTGTTTCTCGGGGCGCATCACGCCGAGGGTGCGCATGTTGTGCAGCCGGTCGGCGAGTTTGATCGACATCACGCGGACGTCGTTGCCGGTGGCGACGAGCATCTTGCGGAAGGTCTCGGGCTCGGCGGCGGCGCCGTAGTCGACCTTCTCCAGCTTTGTCACGCCGTCGACGAGGAAGCGGACCTCCGCGCCGAACTGCTCGCCGACCTGATCGAGCGTCACGTCTGTGTCCTCGACGGTGTCGTGCAGCAATGAGGCCGTCAAGGTCGTGGTCTCGGCGCCGAGTTCGGCGAGGATCAGGGTCACGGCGAGCGGGTGGGTGATGTACGGCTCGCCGCTCTTGCGCATCTGGCCGCGGTGCGAGGACTCGGCCAGCACATAGGCGCGGCGCAGCGGTTCGAGGTCGGCGTCGGGGTGGTGGGCGCGGTGGGCGTCGACGACATGGCTGATCGCGTCGGGCAGCCGGTCGCGCGACGCGGGGCCGAGCAGCGCCGCCCGGCCGAGGCGGCGCAGATCGATCCGGGCGCGGGCCTTCCTGCGGGGCACGGCAGGCGTCGCAGGGCCTGCTACCGGGCCTGGCGTCGCGGGGTTCGTGGCCTCCGCACTCATGGGCACCTCCGGCTGCGTGGACCGGCGGACGGGGTGCCCCATGGCGGACACGGCACAGGGGATGGCGACTTCTCCCCCGTCCGGGCCGGTGCTTGATGCTACCGAGCCCATCACGTGCGGCTGACCGCCTCTCGCCGAGCGTGAAACGGATCACCCATTCGAGCGAGGGTTGGCAGGTTTACGGTTTCGCGCCATGCAATGAACCGGAGTTGGCGATTCCGAACGCGCCCGGGACGGTCGACCACCGCACTCTCAGGGCCGGGAGCAGCCCGAGGCTGCGAAGCCAAGCCACCGAGACGTTCAGCGCGCGAGCGTTTCCAGCCACTCCGCGTCGATCTCGCCCTCGGCCACGATCACCGCGGGGCCGGTCATCTCGATCTCGCCGTCGGGCCGCTCGGTGATCACCAGGGTGCCGCCCGGCACATCGACGGTGTACGTGGCGGGGGCGCCGGTGACCGCAGGATCGGCCCCGTCCCGCCGCGCGGCGGCCACGGCGACGGCGCACGCGCCCGTGCCGCAGGAACGGGTCTCGCCGGCCCCGCGCTCGTGCACGCGCAGCGCGACGTGCCGCGGGCCCCGGTCGACCACGAACTCGACGTTGACCCCGTCCGGGTAGGCCGAGGCCGGGCTGAACGGCGGCGGGGAGTGCAGGTCACCGGCGTGCGCGAGATCGTCCACGAAGGCGACCGCGTGGGGGTTGCCCATGTTCACGTTGCGCGCGGGCCAGCTGCGCTCACCGACGCTGACCGTGACATCGCCGTAGGGGAGCCGCGCCTTGCCCATGCCGACCGTGACGTCACCGTCCTTGGCGATGTGCACGGTCTTCACGCCCCCGCGCGTGGCCACCGTGAGGTCACCCTCGGTGACGTGCCCGGCGCGCTGAAGGTAGCGCGCGAACACGCGCACGCCGTTCCCGCACATCTCCGCGATCGAGCCGTCCCCGTTGCGGTAGTCCATGAACCACTCGGCTTCGCCCGCCATGGCCTGTGCCTCGGGGTGCGCCGCGGACCGCACCACGTGCAGCAGGCCGTCACCGCCGATGCCCGCGCGGCGGTCGCACAGGGCGGCGACGGCGGCCGGGGGCAGGTCGATGGCGTTCTCCGGGTCCGGGACGATCACGAAGTCGTTCTCGGTGCCGTGACCCTTGAGGAAGGCGATCCGCGTGCTCATTCCTCGATCGTAAGGGGTCGGTACGACATCCCTTGCTCGCGTGGCGCGCTACGACCGCGCACGCACGCGTGGAGTCGCGCGGCAGCCCACGCGCGCATGAAGGTCAGCGCAGTCGGGCCACGCGCCACACGGCCAGCACGACCACCGCGGCGACGAGCAGGGCGTAGGCCAGCACGACCCGCCAGTCCGGTCTGCGCCCGGAACCCCGCTGCGGCAGGCCTGGCCAGGTGTAGCCGACGCGGCGGGCGGCCATCATGCCCCAGCCCGCCGCGCAGGAGCAGATCAGGAGCCCCAGCATGGCGATCACGGCGCCGCTGTCGCCGAAGTCGAAGGCCAGCGGGAACGCGAACATCAGGGAGCCGACCGCGGCCAGGGCGACGATGGGTGCGAGCTGCCAGATGCGCAGTCGGCGCTGCGGCCGCAGCTCGACCTCGACCTCCGGGCCGCTCGCGTACATCTCCTCCGGCTCAGGGCCGTCGTCGGTGACGCCACCCTCGGCCTCGTCCAGCGGGTCGGGGATCGGACGGTCGCCGTCCTGCTCCCGTTCACCCTGGTCAGTGGTGACGTTCTCGGTGCCTTGTGCGGTGTCGCGAGGGCCGGCCTCCATCGCCACGCGCCCTCCCAACTCGGACTCCACTTGGTCGATCGAAGCTCGATGATGGCACGGCGCCGGAGGCCCGGATGGCGGCCGGAGCGTCCCGATGCCATCACGTGATCAGGCTGTAACCGGTCGTTCGACCAACGCCAGTGCGCGCTCCGGAAGTTCTGTGAGATCCGCCGCAGCCCCACTCAACCAGTGCACCCGCGGGTCTCGCCTGAACCATGAATCCTGACGGCGCGCGAAGCGCTTGGTGGCACGGACGGTCTCGGCCCGCGCCTCTTCGAGGGTGCACTCCCCGGCGAGCGCCGCGAGCACCTGCTGGTAGCCGAGCGCGCGCGAGGCCGTACGCCCCTCGCGCAACCCCTGCGCCTCCAGGGCGCGGACCTCGTCGACGAGCCCCGCGTCCCACATCCGGTCGACCCGGCGCGCGATGCGCTCGTCCAGTTCGGGGCGGGCCACGTCGACACCGATCTGAATCGTGTCGTAGACCGAGTCGTGACCCGGGAGGTTGGCGGTGAAGGGCTTGCCGGTGATCTCGATCACCTCGAGGGCGCGGACGATGCGTCGGCCGTTGCTCGGCAGGATCGCCTGCGCGGCCTCGGGGTCGGCGGCGGCCAGCCGGGCGTGCAGCGCCCCCGAGCCGCGCAGCTCGAGCTCCTCCTCCAGCCGGGCCCTGACCTCGGGGTCGGTGCCGGGGAACTCGAGATTGTCGACGGCGCCACGGACGTACAGCCCCGAGCCGCCGACGAGAATCGGCCAGCGTCCCTCGGCGAGCAGTGCGTCGATCCGCTTCCGTGCGAGCCGCTGGTACTCGGCGACCGATGCCGTGACCGTCACATCCCAGACGTCCAGCAGGTGATGCGGGACGCCGGCGCGCTCCTCGGGCGTCAGCTTGGCGGTGCCGATGTCCATCCCGCGGTAGAGCTGCATGGAGTCGGCGTTGACGACCTCGCCGCCGAGTTGGCGGGCCAGGAAGACGCCCAGATCGGACTTTCCGGCCGCGGTGGGTCCGACGACGGCGATGACGCGGGGGGTGGAGGGTGCACTGCTCACCGCCCCAGTCTCGCAAACCTCACTGGGTGGCCTCGAACGGGTTACGTGACGCCACGCGCGCGGTGTCGTTGCCAGTTGCGAGGTTCTCGCCGCCGGTTTCGCGGGGGCGGCGGCCCGGGGGCGCAAACGGACGCACCGGACGACGCGGGATTTCGCCCGCACGAGTAACGTATGGAGTGGATATGGGCGTTTTTGCACGGATTCTTCGGAGGTCGAAGGCCACTGAGGAGGCGTCAACCGCCGAGGCACAGGCCGACACCCCAACGGCCGAACCCGTGGTGGAAGAGACGGCAGAGGTGAAGGAGCCGACCGAGACGGAGGCCGAGGAGACGGCACAGTCGGCGGCGCGGTCGACGGCAGCGGAGTCCGTCGAGACCGACGCCGACGACGGTGTCGAGATCCCCAAGCAGCAGTCCGCCGACGAGACGGCGGACAGCGAGGCCGGTGAGAACGCCCGCACGTAACTGCCCGGGCGGGAAGGTGAAGCATGGGTCTGATGGATAGTTTGAAAGCCAAACTCGCCCCGGCCAAGGGCAAGGTCTACGACTTCGCGCAGCGGCACGAGGAGCAGGTCCAGCACGGCATCGACAGAGCCGCGAAGGCCGTCGACAAGAGGACCAAGGGCAAGTACAGCGACAAGATCCAGACGGGCACGGGCAAGGCCAAGGGCGCCATGGACCGGCTCGCGCACAGGGGCGACGACACGGCGACCGGCCGTGGCACGCCGCCGCCGGACTCACCCCCGCCGACCTCCTGAACGGCACATCGACGGACGGTCGCGGAGCTTGACGGCTCCCGGCCGTCCGCCGTTTGACCTGAGCGGCCGTTTGACCGGCACCGCGTTTTGACCGGCGCCGCCGTTTGACCGACACGCCTGGCGACCGAGTTCGGTCGGCGTGCCCGTCGACCTGATTCGGGGTGCGCGCCCGCCACCGCTGTCGGCCGACGTGTCCTACGACCAGGTCGCGACCAGGTACCCCACCCCGAACGGCGCCTCGTCGTACAGCAAGGTGCCCGACAGATCCGTCTGCTCGGCGGCGCCCGCGAGGACCTGCCAGGGCGCTCGGCCCGAGGCCATCAGCTCGTGTGCGAGCTCGACGTCGAGCGCCTTGAGCGCCGCCACGTCCGCCTTGCCCAGTGCACGTGCGACGGACGCGTCGAAGGGCTCGGCCCGCTCGTCGAGGTAGCCCGGTGCCTTGAGCGTGCGGCAGGCGCTGGCGTCGCCCATCACCAGCAGCGCCACCCGCTCGGCCCGGGCGGCGACGTCCCTCCCGATATCAGTACACCGCTCGGGCGTCAGAGGTTCCCCCACCGCCAGGGCCTCGATCGGAGCGTCCGCCCACCTGGTCCGCTCCAGCAGCCACGCGGCGACGGCCAGCGAGGACGGCAGCCGTCGGCGCGCGGACTCCGGTGCGGTCGGCTCGTCCGAGGCGCGTCCCAGCCGTACGTCGACATCCACGCCGAAACCCCGGAACGACCCCCGCGCCCCCTCGGCGTACGCCCCCTGCTCGCTCTCCTCGCCGGGCCCCACGACCACCAGCCGGTCCGGCCGGGCGGCCGCGAGCACGCCGAGCGCGTCCGTGCAGGCGGCACGCGCGGTGGCCAGCTCGGGTGCGGCACCCGCGGCGACGTCGGGCACCAGGAGCGGCGGGCAGGGGCAGACGGCGGCGGCGACAAGCATGATCGGGAGCCTACTGCCAGGGATCGGGCTCCGGGTCGCTGCTCCACACCCGCTCGGCCAGCTGGAACATCACGCGATGGGTGGACACCAGGCCCTCGATCTGCGCGTAGTACGCGTCCCCGGCGCCGACCCGGAACACCTCACGCCGCTGCTGGCGCAGACCGGCGCGTGGCTTGTAGGTGCAGGCGACCTCGTAGAGGCGGGCACGGGCCTGTTCCAGGGTGCCCTGGAAGCGCGCCGCCTCCTCGCAGCGGTACTAGTCCCCGCTGCCGGACTGCGCGACCACCACCCATTGCGCCATGCCCGCCCCCGTTCTCCGGCTCGTCCCGCCCCGGTTCCGCTGCTGGTCCTGCTCGTTCCGCCCCGCGCCTGGTCTCGAAGCGGGCGCTCAGTGTGCCGCGCAGCCACCCGTCGCAGCCGGCAGCGGCTCGGGGACGCCGATCTTCGGCAGGCCGAGCATGACACCGGCCGGCTTGGCGGCTTCGGCGGCGTTGCGCTTCTCCCAGGCGTCACCCGCGCGCGTGCGGCGCACGTCGAGGACGGCGCCCTCGGCGAGAAGGTGGTGCGGGGCGGCGTAGGTGACCTCGACGGTGACCACGTCACCGGGGCGGACCTCCTGGTCCGGCTTGGTGAAGTGGACGAGGCGGTTGTCGGGGGCCCGGCCGGAGAGGCGGTGGGTGGTGTCGTCCTTGCGGCCCTCGCCCTCGGCGACCATCAGCTCGAGCGTGCGGCCGACCTGCTTCTTGTTCTCCTCCCAGGAGATCTCCTCCTGCAGGGCGACGAGACGCTCGTAGCGCGCCTGGACGACCTTCTTGGGGATCTGGTTGTCCATGGTCGCCGCCGGGGTGCCGGGGCGCTTGGAGTACTGGAAGGTGAACGCCTGCGCGAAGCGGGCCTCGCGCACCACGTGCAGGGTCTGCTCGAAGTCCTCCTCGGTCTCGCCGGGGAAGCCCACGATGATGTCGGTGGTGATCGCGGCGTGCGGGATGGCGGCGCGGACCTTCTCGATGATCCCGAGGTAGCGCTCCTGGCGGTAGGAGCGGCGCATCGCCTTCAGGACGGTGTCCGAGCCGGACTGGAGCGGCATGTGCAGCTGCGGCATCACGTTCGGCGTCTCGGCCATGGCGGCGATGACGTCGTCGGTGAAGTCACGCGGGTGCGGGGAGGTGAAGCGGACGCGCTCCAGGCCCTCGATCTTTCCGCAGGCCCGCAGCAGCTTGCTGAACGCCTCGCGGTCGCCGATGTCGGAGCCGTACGCGTTGACGTTCTGCCCGAGCAGCGTGATCTCGGAGACACCCTCGGCGACCAGTGCCTCCACCTCGGCGAGGATGTCGCCGGGGCGGCGGTCCTTCTCCTTGCCGCGCAGGGCCGGGACGATGCAGAAGGTGCAGGTGTTGTTGCAGCCGACGGAGATCGACACCCAGGCCGCGTACGCGCTCTCGCGACGGGTCGGCAGCGTCGACGGGAACGCCTCCAGCGACTCGGCGATCTCGACCTGTGCCTCTTCCTGCACGCGCGCGCGTTCCAGCAGGACGGGCAGCTTGCCGATGTTGTGCGTGCCGAAGACGACGTCGACCCAGGGTGCCCGCTTCACGATGGTGTCGCGGTCCTTCTGCGCGAGGCAGCCGCCGACCGCGATCTGCATCCCGGGCCGGCTCGCCTTCTTCGGGGCGAGGTGGCCGAGGTTGCCGTACAGCTTGTTGTCGGCGTTCTCGCGGACCGCGCAGGTGTTGAAGACGACGACGTCCGCCTCGCCGTCCGAGCCCTCGGGCGCGCGGACGTAACCGGCGTCTTCGAGCAGCCCGGACAATCGCTCGGAATCGTGGACGTTCATCTGGCACCCGTAGGTACGAACTTCGTAGGTCTTGGGTGCTGAGACGTCCACCGCGGGGCTCCGGTCGCTGCTGCTGGTCATTCCTCAAGGGTAAGGGGGTCCCAGCAGCGCTGTGGCCCGGCTCCTGCGACGGGTGTGGAGCGGCGGCCGGGACCGCGAGGGGGCGTGGAAGCAGCTGGTGGCACGGCCGGCCTCACAGCAGGCCCAGGTCGCGGGCGCGCAGCGCGGCCTGGGTGCGGTCGCGCAGCTTGAGGCGGCTGAGGATGCGGGAGACGTGGTTCTTGACGGTGCCCTCGCTGAGGTACAGTTGCGTGGCGATCTCCCGGTTGGTGCGGCCACGCGCCACGAGCCGCAGGATGTCGATCTCGCGCGGGCTGAGAGCATCGGCGGCGGACGGGCCGGGGGCGGCCGGGGCGGGGGCGGGTGAGGGCAGCGTGGCGGCGAGGCGGCCGGCCACCGAGGAGTCGAGCTGGGTGACGCCCGCGTGCGCCAGGCGGACCGAGTGCGCGAGTTCCTCTGCGGGCAGGTCCTTGAGCAGATAGCCGCCGGCGCCCGCCCGCAGCGCCTGGACGACGTACTCCTCGTCGTCGAACGTCGTCAGCATCACCACCCGGCACTCCGGCGCCCGGTCGCGCAGCACGGCGACAGCCTCCACGCCGTCCAGTTCCGGCATCCGGACATCCATCAGCACGACGTCGGGCCGCAGCTCCACCGCCTTCGCCACCGCCTCCCGCCCGTCGGCCGCCGTGCCGACGACCGTGATGCCCGGCCGGATCGAGAGCAGCGCCGCGATGCCGTCCCGGATGAGCCGCTGATCGTCGACCACCAGCACCCGCACCACCGCCGGCTCCTCGCTCACCGCTCACCTCCGCCCCTCGGCACGATGACGGTGAGTCGCGTGCCCTCGCCCGGTCTGCTGTCGATGTCCACGCTCCCTGCCGCGAGGTGCACTCGTTCCCGTATGCCGAGCAGGCCGAATCCGGCGGTGGCCTCGCCCGGCGTGAAGCCGCGCCCGTCGTCGGCCACGGTCAGCAGCGCGGCGTCTTCGGTCAACCGGACCCTCACCGACACCCGGGAGGCCTGCGCGTGGCGCAGTGCGTTGGTCAGTCCCTCCTGCGCGGCCCGGTACAGCGCGGTCACCTCCGCGGAGTCATAGCCCCCCTCGTCGCCGATCACGTCGACGGTGACGCGCGGCCCCGCGCCGCCGTCGCGAGCCCAGCCCGCGAGCGCGGCCGACAGTGACGTGCCTGCCGCCTCGCCGCGCAGCGCGCCCACCGACTGCCGAACGTCGCCCAGCGCGTGCTTCACCGACTGTCTGGCCTCGGTCATCGCCCGCTCCGCCGCGTCCGGGTCGAGAGCGCGGAACTCCGCGGCGATCTCCAACTGCACCGAGATCGCGGTGAGATGGTGGCCCAGGCTGTCGTGGATGTCCCGCGCCAGCCGGTTGCGTTCGGTCGCGGCGGACAGTTCCGCGACCCGCGCGGCGTACTCCTGCAGTTCACGCCGTGCCCGCTGTTCGCCCACGGCTACGGCGGCCATCGAGATCGCCAGCACCAGGCCGACGCCGAGCATCAGCAGGTCGGACACGTACTCCAGGTCGCGGTACCAGTCGGGGGCCGTCAAGACATAACCGGTGAGCAACCCGGCCAGGCACAGCGCCCCCAGGGCGAGCGCGGCCGTGCGCCCGAACGCGAAGTAGGCGGTGAAGGGCAGCAGCACGAACAGCACCTGGGACAGTTCCGAGGCGTCCAGGACGACCACGGCAGCCGTCAGGACGCACCGCCCGAGCAGCAGCGGCACCCGGGCCACGCTCCCGCGGCGTTCCGCCACCTCCAGAGCGGACAGGGCGGCGAGCCCGGCGACGAAGCCGGCCGTGCGCCAGGACAACAGCCCTGGGCCGCCGCCCAGATCCGCCACCAGGTAGTAGAGGCCGCCGGCGAGAACCGCGCCGTACAGCAGCGGCGACACCCACGGCACAGGCACATACGCCGCCATGCACACCCCCCACGCCCGACGCTGCCGCCCAGGCTAGGCCGGGCCCGCACGCAGGGCGACACGGACGGGAGAACTCCGGCCGAGTAGGGCCGAGTACGGCCGGACGGCACATGACGAACGGCACCGGAACCGCCTGCGAGCCGGTGACCTCCAGCGGCCGGTGCAGCCGCTCGGCACCTCCCTTCGCCGGCCGGTCGCTCCGTACCGTTTCGCCCTGACCTGCCCTTCGATCGAACCGGAGTGGCCCTCATGTCCTCTCACAGGTCCTCACCGTCCAGCTCCGCGCCGGCTCCCTCCCGGCTCATCCGCCTCGGTGCCCTCTGCGGGGCGCTGTCCGGCCTGCTCATCTCCCTGCCCGCACTGGTGGAGACGTTCACCGGGGAAACCGCCGTGACCAGCCTCCTCCTCGCCCTCTCCCCCGCCTTCTCGCTACCGTTCCTGGCCGCACTCCACCAGCACCAGAGCACGGCGGCCGGCCGCTTCGGGGAAACCGCCTACCTCGTGAACGTCATCGGCCTCGGTCTGTTCGGCGGGGCCGCGTTCGCCTCGAACCTCGTGCTGTTCCACCTCGACGACGACGTCATCGAAGCGGAACTGACGGGCCCCACCATTCCGGCGCTCATCGGCTCGGCGGTCGTTTTCGCCGTGGGCTGCGCCCTGTTCGGTGCGGCGATGATCCGCGCCCGTACGCTCCCGAAGCTCCCGTCCTGGGCGTACGCCGTCGCACTTCCCCTCTTCGCGTTCCTGATCGCGCTGCCCGACTCGGTGCTCACGAGCGGACTGCACATCGTCGTCGGCGCCACCTTGACATGGCTCTCGACCGCCCTTTGGCGATCTTCCCCGACGGCCGATCACGCCGGCGTTCCGGCCCGAACGCCCGCCTGAGACGATCCCGGCACGTGCGGCCGGAGACCGTGATCGACCTGAACGTTCCGGGGACGGGCGGCGTCACAGGCACAGCCGTTGAAGAAGGGATCGCCATGGCTCGCATCCGCCCGGTCCCGTTCCGTGCCCTCCGCTGCCGCGCTGATCGCGGTGGCGGGGATGGTCTGGGTGAGTGCCGCCTGCCGGAGCGATACGTCTGCGGAATCAGCCGAGAGGACGCCACCGACGGGCACGGCCACGCCGAACGGCACCACGTGGAACGGCACCACGTGCAACGGCACCACGTGCAACGAGCCCGCCTCCTACGCCTACACCCTCACGTCGAACGAACAGGCCCTGGCGGGGAGTTTCCGGGTGACGGTCCGGGGCGGCGAGGTGGCCAAGGCGGTCGGCCTCGACGACAGCAGTCGGGAAGTGGTGGAGCGAGGACCTGGTCAGATCCCCAAGATCGGCGACCTGTTGGACAGGCTCGAGAAGGCGCGGCAGGAGCAGGCGGACACGGCGGAAGCGGAGTACGCCGCCGACGGGCATCCTCTGCGGATCACACTGGACCAGGACGAGAACTCCATCGATGACGAAGCCCAGTACGTCATCAGCTCCTACGATCCGGTCGGCAGCTAGTGCCGCATCAGGCAACGTTCGCCCTGTCGTGTCGCCAGGGAGGCGGCTCGGCACCGACTGGCTCGGACATCGACACGGGTTGGGGTCTCGTTCGAGCCTCGACCTGTGTAAGGACGTGCCCCCCTGACTATGCTGACGGCACATGGATGCGATCTTCCGGCTTCCGCCTCAATCCCCCCTGGCCGCAGCTGTTTCCGAGGACTGGGGTTTGCTCCCGCTGCGTGTCCCTATGGGCTGGAACGTCATCTACAACACGTTGTTGGCCCGACGCCTCCCGGATGGAAGAGTCGAGGTCAACGACTCCGAGGACCTGTACTGGGCACGCACCGCACGACCGCCGTGGCTGACCGCGCAGGAGGCGGTGCGGAAGGGCGGTCTTCAGGCTCGGGAGATCAATATCGACGCCGGCTGGTACCACGGCTGCGGCTTCCGCGTTGTCGTCCTTGACCCTGACTGGGACCATGAGGGAGCCTCCTACACCACTTCCGACCTCGAAGAGTTCGTCACCACCCTTGAGGGGTGGATGCGAATGATCAGCGAGCGGGGGGAACTCCCCAAGTTGTGAAGTTGACTTCCTGGCTGTCTCCTGGCAGCGCGTCAGGCAGCATCAGCGCCAGTGCATCGTGACGGTTCAGAAGCTGATTCACGCGGCGCGGTGGGCCAAGCTGTCCGGGTGGCAGAACGGGTACGCGTCCGCGAGATCGATGAGGACGAGGGTCGACGGCTGGTGCGGATCCTCCGCCGGGGCACCGGATCGGTGGTGACCTGGCGTCGAGCTCAGATGGTGCTGTTATCCGCGCAGGGCATGCCGGTGGCGAAGATCGCCGAAGTGACGTTCACCAGCGCAGATCGCGCCCGGGACGTGATCCACAGCTTTAACACGGACAGCTTCGAGGCGCTCTACCCGAATACAAGGGAGGCCGACCGAAGACCTTCACCCTCTCCGAACGCCGGGAGATCAAGAAGATCGCCAAGTCCAGGCCAGCCGAGCACGGCCTGCCGTTCTCGACCTGGAGCCTGGCCAAGCTGGCTGACTTCCTGGTCGCCGAGGGGGTGGTCGACGACATCAGCCACGAGGGCCTGCGGGTCCTGCTCCGCGAAGAGGGCGTCTCCTTTCAACGCATAAAGACGTGGAAGACCTCCCGCGATCCCGACTACCCGGCCAAGAAGGCCCGCGTCGAACATCTCTACGCCATTGCCGACGGCGAGGTCATACCCGAGGACGGCGAGCCCGAAGTCGTCTTCTGCCTGGACGAGTTCGGCCCGCTCAACCTCCGGCCCCACCCCGGACGACAGTGGGCCGAGCGCGGCGGGAAGCACAAGGACCCCGACCGGCAACCCAGACCCCGGCGGCGGGCAACCTACACCCGCCCGCACGGCGTCAGGCACCTTTTCGCCGCCTACGACCTGGCCCGGGACAAGCTCTACGGCCACATCAAGCCGAAGAAGAACCGCACGAGGTTCCTGGGGTTCTGCCGCTACCTGCGCAGCCTCTACCCGCCGGACATCCGTATCGCGATCGTGCTCGACAACTTCTCCCCGCACCTGACCACGAAGAAGGACACCCGGGTCGGCGACTGGGCCGCGGCCAACAACGTCGAGTTCGCCTACACGCCGACCAACAGCTCCTGGCTCAACCGCATCGAGGCCCAGTTCACCGCCCTGCGCTACTTCGCACTGGACGGCACCGACAACGCCAGCCACAAGGAGCAGGGCAGCATGATCCGCCGCTACATCATCTGGCGAAACAAGCACGCCGCCGACCAACGCCTACGCGACGTGGTCGACAGGGCGAACGTTGCCTGATGCGGCACTAGGCACGTCCCTGCACGGCCCACGCCGCGACCGCCGCGACCGCCGCGACAAGGCGCAGACGGACCGCATGCGCACCCCGACCCGCATGCCTGCCGACGAGCGCGGCCGCGGCCGCGGCCGCGGCCGCGGCCGCGGCCGTCGAATGCGAAATTCGACGTGCCGAGTAATTCGACCAGCCGAACGACCGGGGCGAAATGCCTGCCGGAAAGGTATGGGTACGCCAAAAGCGACCGAAAATCGACAGGCAGCAGCACCCCGCACCGTCTGGCGGGCGGCCCCGGTCCCGCGGTCCGACGTACGGCCCGCCGCGCACCGCGCTGCCCGCACGCCCGCCAACCACCCTTTACCAGCCCTTTGTTGAGCGCGTCAGAGAGGCAACGGCGGTCACTGGCGGCTTGGTTGAAGGTGATAGCATTCCGCCGTCTGCGACCTTGATCCACTTTGTTCAGGTGCCGACCCTACTCCCCTGCTCTTCGCTCCGGCATTCATGCAGTCCCCCCGCGTGACGGGTCGCGGATCCTCGCGATGCGTATCCGTCCACGCCTGCGTGCCACGCGCCGGGAAAGGTTTCCATGACTAAAGACGCGCTTCTTTGGTGCCTGGTTGCGATAGCGACGACAGCCACAGCCGCCGTCGTGGCTTTCGCGCTCCGCAACAGAGCCCTGGCGGTGAGAAAGAGGGAAGCCGAAGCCTCCCTGGGGCAGCGGCTGAGCTACACCGAAGCCGAACTCAGCCGGGTGCAGGGCGAGTTGCAGAGGGTCCGGGACGAGCAGGACGGTGTCATCCAGGAGGCCGAACGGGCCGCCGAGGAGAGCACCAAGGCAGTCCTCAAGGGTGCCGCCCGCTTCCTGCAGAGCCTTGCGGCCGAGCAGACGAACCTGTTGGACGAGATCCAGCGCAACTACGGCGGGCACGCCGTCCTCACCGACCTGATGGACGTCAATCACGCCAACGCGCAGATGGCGCGGAAGGCCCAGGGCATCGCGGTCATGTGCGGTGCGCCCCTCGGCCGCCGCAGCCAGCCCGCCAGCGTCTACGACGTCGTACGCAGTGCCCAGAGCCAGATCCGCAACTTCCACCGCGTCGAGATCATGCAGCCGAGCGGCATCGCCCTCAAGGCGACCGCTGTCGCGCCGGTCGCCCTGGCCGTCGCCGAACTGCTCGACAACGCCGCCAGTTTCTCCCAGGCGGACGCGCCCATCGAAGTGACGTTCCAGCGGGTCCAGAAGAACCTGTGCATCGTCATCGACGACGCCGGCGTGAGCATGAGCGACGAGGACCGCCAGAAGGCGACCGCCCTGTTGTCCGGCGACGCCGTCCCCCGGCTGTCCCAGCTGGGCACGCAGCCGAAGTTCGGTTTCCCCGTCGTCGGCCTGATCGCCCGCCAGTACGGCTTCAAGGTGGACGTCACCGGAGTCTCCCGGTACGGGGGCGTCCGTGCCGTCGTCCTGCTGCCCGAGGAGCTGTGGACCATGGAGGAGACCCCGCCGCCGGCCACCGAGGCGTCGGCGCCGGTGAGCGGCATCCGGCGGGTCGAGGGCCGCGAGCAGGCCGAGGCCCGTACGGTGCACGGCCTGCCGAAGCGTGGCGCCCGCAAGTCGCCCGTCGTCGGTGTCCCCTCCGGTGGGAGTGTCCCCGGGGAGCCGAAGCCCAGAAGGGCACCTCGTGGTTCCGGCGGCGGCCTGGGCGCCTTCCAGCGCGGCACGCTGACGGGCCGTGACCTCGACGCCCCGACGCCCGAAGGGTCCCAGGACGGATGACGACGACAGACATGTCCTGGATGGTCCAGGACATCGTGGACAACGTCCCGCGGGCACGGCACGCCGTGGTGCTGTCGGCGGACGGCATCACACGCGGGGCGACGGACGGCCTGACCGCCGAGGACG
This sequence comes from Streptomyces sp. NPDC051243, assembly GCF_044455405.1. Classification (NCBI taxonomy): domain Bacteria; kingdom Bacillati; phylum Actinomycetota; class Actinomycetes; order Kitasatosporales; family Streptomycetaceae; genus Streptomyces; species Streptomyces sp. NPDC051243. The sequence goes on from NZ_JBITES010000015.1 coordinate 219,072, forward strand.
TGCGGACCATCTCCGCGGCCATGGCCGGGATGCAGTCGCTCAGCCGGGCCACCGCCCACTTCGCCGGACGGTCGCAGGACCGGCAGTGGAGCCAGACGATCATCGAGTTCGCGCACGGCTGGGTGTTCCTGATCGGAGCCGGACAGGGCGCCTACCTGGCCGCCGCGGCGGAATCCGACGTCGACATGCAGCAGATCTCCTTCCGCATGCACCGGCTGGTCGCCCGGCTGGGCAACAACCTCACGGCGGCGCCACGGGTGACCGCCGGTGACCCGGCTGCCGGCGGAGGCGACGCCGCGGTGCGGCGTGAAACGCCGGGGAGTGCGGGGTTCGTCCTCGCCGAACTGGACCAGGCGATCGCTTCGGTGCCAGGCGCCCGGCATGCCCTGTTGCTCGGGGCGGACGGCCTGCCCCGCGGTGCGAGCGCCGGGATCGGCAGGGACCTGGCGGACACGATCTCCGCGGCCATGACCGGCATCCACGCCTACAGCCGGGCGACCGCGCCCTTCGCGAGCGGGCTGCTGGACGACGAGTGGCGGCAGACGGTCATCGAGTTCCAGCACGGATGGATCTTCCTGATCGCGGCCGGCGACGGCGCCTTCCTGGCGGCTGCCGCCGAACCGGACTGCGACATCGAGGAGTTCACCACACGTCTGAGCGACGTGATACCCACGCTCATCGCGCGTCAGGTGACGCAGGCAGAGAGGGTCGGCGATGCATGACGAACCGGACGGCGAACTGGAACTGACATCGGCATTAGTCCCACTCTTCGTCATCGCGAAGGGGCGTGCCCTGCCCGCGGAGAACGAGTACGAGCACACCACGCTCGTCACCGCCCGAGAGGGCACCTCGGCCGCGGCCCGGACCCTGTCCCCGGAGGCCCGCGCGGTCATGGACCTGATCGCCGAGGGCTTCCTGTCCGTGGCCGAGGTATCCGGCTACACGCGGCTGCCACTGGGCATCGTGCGCATCCTTCTGGCGCAGATGGCCGATGACGGCCTGATCTTCGTGAGGAATCCGGCGCCACGTGACCAACGTGCCGACCGTGAGCTGCTCACCGCCGTGCTCGATGGCCTGAAGACCCGTTTCGGAGCGTAAGCCGTGTATCTGGATCCAGCCGTGTCCCGGTCCGTGAAGGTTCTGGTCGTCGGCCACTTCGCGGTCGGGAAGACCACGTTCATCGGCAGCATCTCCGAGATCGAGCCACTGCAGACCGAGGAGGAGATCACCGAGGCCAGCGAGGGCCTCGACGACCTCTCGGAGACCCCGGACAAGACGACCACGACCGTGGCGATGGACTTCGGACGTCTGACCCTCAGCGACACCCTGGTCCTCTACCTCTTCGGAACACCGGGACAGGAACGCTTCAAGGAGATGTGGGAGGGCCTGTCCCGGGGCGCCCTGGGCGCTCTGGTCCTGGTGGACCCCAAGCGCCTGCACGAGAGCTTCCCCGTCCTGGACCTGGTGGAGCAGTTCGGCCTGACCTACGCCATCGGCGTCAATCGCTTCGACGGAACCCCCGACTACCCGCTCGACGAGGTGCGTGAGGCGCTCAACCTCACCGAGGAGACCCCCGTCGTCCACTGCGACGTCCGCGACGAGGACTCGGCGGCGCAGTCACTCATCACCCTCGTGAAGCACCTCATGACCACACTCGGCTAGGAGCCACGGCATGCAACAGCACTCCGACAGGGCCGGGGCACCGGCCGGCTGCCCCGCTCACGGCAACGCCCAGCTGTACGGACCGGAATTCGGCTCCGACCCAGAGGGCCACTACGCCCGCCTGCGCTCGCTTGGCCCCAGCGCCCCGGTCGACATCGCGCCGGACGTCCAGGTCGAGCTGGTGACCAGTTACGACGCGAGCCTGCACATCCTGCAGAACCCCGCCCTGTTCGTCCGGGACTCGCGCCGCTGGAACGCGCTCAACGAAGGGCGGGTGCCCGCGGACAGCCCGGCCCTGCCGATGATGGGTTACCGCCCCAACGCGCTGTTCAGCGACGGAGCGGCACACGCTCGCCTGCGGCAGGCGGTCACGGACAGTCTCGCCACCGTCGACGAGGTCCGGCTCGTCCGTCTGACGCAGCAGTCGGCCGACTATCTGATCAGCCGGTTCAGCTCCGAACCCCTCGGCCAGGCCGAGCTGATGACCGCCTACACCCAGCCGCTGCCCCTCCTGGTCTTCAGCGACCTGTTCGGCTGCCCGCCCGAGATCGGCGACCGGGTCATCGTCGGGATCAGCGGCATCTTCGAGGGCGCCCCCGGTGCGGACGAGATCCTCGGCGGTGCGCTCGCCGAACTGATCGCCCTCAAGCGCCACCAGCCCGGCGAGGACCTCACCACCCGTCTGATGGTGCACTCCGCCCGGCTGAGTGACGAGGAGGTGCTGCACCAGTTGGTCACCCTGCTCTCCGGCGGAACGGCGCCACTCAGCGCCGCGATCGGCACCAGCAGCGCGCTGTACCTCAGCGACGACTGGCCGGCCGGCCTGCCGGTCGAGGAAGCGGTCGGGAAGACCCTCTGGAACTACGCTCCCATCGCCAACTACGCGGCTCACTACCCCACCCAGGACGTCGAGCTGAACGGCAGGATCCTCAAGGCCAACGACCCGGTCCTGATCTCCTTCGCGGCGGCCAACACCGACCCCAAGCTGACCGCACACCGTGAACAGCTGAGCGCCAAGGCCCACTTGGCCTTCGGCGCCGGCCCGCACGCGTGCCCGGCCAAGGACCCCGCGCTCATGCTCGTGGGAACGGCCGTGGAGTCCCTGCTCAACCGGCTGCCCGATGTGGAACTGCGTGTCCCGTTCAAGGACCTCGCCTGGGTGCCGACGCCGTGGAGCCGCTCCCTGGTGGCGCTTCCCGTCCGGTTCACCCCACGCGCCGTGCCGTGGACCGCCGGCGCCCAGCCCGCGGCGCCCGGTTCCGCCGGGTCCGCGCAGCAGCCCGCTGCCGTCGCACAGGCCCGCCCTGCCGCGCGGCCGGCCCACCATGCGGCGCAGCCCAAGGGCGGGCTGTTCAGTCGCTTCCGTGCATGGGTGAGGGGCGAGTGACGTAGGTAACCCTACAGGGACGCAGTGTTATTGGATGATTGAACTATCTCAGGGGTACGTATGGCGGCTGGCAGAAAGGAGCCGCCATCGTGGGGAGTGTCACGACCCCGTCAGCCGCCCGTCGGGCGACCGTCTCTCTCTTCTCCCGTCTCAAGACGGCAGAGGGACAAGCGGACCCTTTTACGATCTACGCGGAACTGCGGGCACAGGGCGGCGGGATTAGTCCCGCCCCCTGGGGAGGATTCCTCGTAACGAGTTTCCGCACCTGCGACCAGGTCCTGCGCAGCAGCGCCTGGCTCGAGCCGGACACACGCTGGAGGGAACGGCAAGGTGAGCGCACCCGCTGGAGCGCCTCCTCCGCCCGGGAGATCAGCCGTACCATGCCCGCCCTCAATCCTCCGGAGCACACCAGAGTGCGCCGGGCAGCCGGCAACTTCGACCGCACCACCATCGACCGCATGGCCCCGAGAGTGGACCGGGTGGTCGAGCGCCTCCTCGACACCGTGATGGAGCACCTACACACAGGGGAGGCGGATTTCGCCGCCCTGGTGAGCGAGGAACTCCCCGTCGCCACCGTCGGAGACTGGCTCGCGCTGCCGAGCGCGGACTGGCCCCGGCTGCGCGAACTGACGCACGAGCAGGTCTTCACCCAGGAACTGCTGCCCTCCGCCAGCCAGTTGGCCCGATCGGACGCCGCCATGTCCGAACTACGCGCGTATTTCCTCGACTTGGTGCGCGAGCGGCGCGCGCGCCCGGGCGAGGACCCGGTGTCCAAATGGATCAGCACATGGGACGCCATGGAACCGGACCGGGACAAGGCCGATGAAGCGGTCTACTTCCTGGCTCTGTTCGTCCTGCTGGCGGCCCTGGAGACCACGTCCACCCTTCTGTCGACCATGGCCCTGCTGCTGGTGGAGCATCCCGACCGGTGGCACATGCTCGCCGCGCGGCCCGACCTCGTGCCCGCGTTCGTGGAGGAGACACTGCGCTACGACCCTCCGACCCACGTCATCAGCCGGGTCGCCGCGCAGGACTGCCTCCTGGACGGCGTCGAGGTCCGCGCGGACGAGATGCTCCACCTCATGGTGGGAGCCGCCCACCGAGACCCTGCCCAGCACAGCCGTCCAGACGTCTTCGACCCCCACCGCAAGCCCGCTCATCTCGCCTTCAGCGGAGGCATCCACTACTGCCTCGGAGCTCCCCTGGCCCGGCTGGAGGCCCAGACCCTGCTACGCCGCATGATCACGCTGCTTCCCCCTCTCACCCTGGTCCGCACCCCCTCCCGGGCGCCCCGTGTGGCGTTCCGGCGTCTGCTCAACCTGGATGTCGCCCTCGCATGAACACGCCGACGCTCACCCCGACGCCCCCGTCCGCGTCCACACCCATATCCGCGCCCACACTCATAGGCATCGCGCAGAACGGTCCCGTCCTCCACCTCCGGCTCAACTCCTCCGCCCAGGACGACACCCTGAGCGCCGCCGTCCTGGACGAACTCATCGGTGTTCTCGACAGCCTCCACGAACGGCCCGACATACGGATCCTGGTCCTGTCCTCGATGGGCGACGACTTCTGCCTGGGAGCCGACCGCCGCGAATACCAGGAGGCCCTGACGCTGGATCCGACGGGAGCCACGCTGCGCCGCATCGCGGACAGGGCCCACCGCCTGTGCCAGGCCCTGGAGAACACCCACGCCATCACCATCGCCCGCCTCCACGGCAAGGTCATCGGAGCCGGCCTCGCACTCGCCGCCTACTGCGATCTCCGCGCGGGTGCGGACACCTGCCGGTTCCGCATGCCGGAAGTCGGCGTCGGCCTCGCCCCCGCCTGGGGCGGCGCCATGGGCCGCCTGATCGCGGAGGCCGGCGCCGCGAGGATCCGCGAACTCATGCTCACCTGCGACGTCTTCGACGCAGGCACCGCCCTCCGGCTCGGCCTCCTCCACAAGGTGGCTCCCCTCGACCAACTGGACGACACCGTCGCCGCCTGGACAAGACCCCTGGCGCGGCGCTCCCCCGAGGCCCTGGTCCTGACCAAACGCATGCTCACCGGCTATGCGAAGGCCGCCCGCACGGCCGACATCGCCTTGCTGGACTCCCATCTCCTGACCGCCCAGCTGATCCCGCACCGCGGCGGCGACTGACACCAGCCCTGACCGGCGCCGGGCTCGGGCACGCGCGGTGCTCGGGCCCACCGGGCGCCGGTAGCCATTGTTCAAATTTGAAACGTCGAGCTATCGTCGACCCTTGGAGTTTCAAATTTGAATCGACGGGACTCGTCCCGCCCTCGAAGGAGTGCTCGTATGCCTTCCTCCCTCGCCCACGTCGCCACCGACGCCGCCCCGCGCTACGCCAAGCAGCTCGCCTCGCACTTCGGCCGGAAGATCCCGGCCGAGGAGACGGCCGACGGCGGGCACCGCCTCACCTTCCAGAACACCGACGTCGTCCTCGAACCGCAGGACGACCACCTGCTGATCCGGGTCACCGCTCCCGACGCACCCACGCTCACCACCGTCCAGGGGGTCGTGGGCAGCCACCTCGAACGCTTCGGCCGCCGTAACGAACTCGCCGTCACCTGGGCGGAGCCCACCGAGGACTGACCGGTAGGGGCCGCGCCCCAGTACCGATACCGGCCGAGGGAAGCGGGTGCCGCGGCCGCCCTGAAGGCGCAGGGCGTCGTGGCGCAGGCGCTGCGCGCGGCCGACACGGCTACGCCCCGCCGGCCCCCCACCCCTGCCGCCGCAGCACACTCGACACGTCCGGTGCCTCGTAGTGCTCGCCCTTGAGCACCTTGCCGTCGGCCCGGCGCGCGACCTGACCGTCGGGGCCCAGCTTGGTCATGTTGGAACGGTGGATCTCGGCGAGTACGGCGTCGAGGTCGATGCCGTGCACCAGCGCCGTGCCGTACGCGACGTAGACGACGTCCGCCAGCTCGTGCGCGAGCCTGTCGAGCGGGCCTGTGACGGACACCTCGGCGACCTCCGCGGCCTCCTCCGCCAGCAGCTCTCCACGGTGCGCGGCGAGATCCGGGGAGACCTCGGTGGGCGTGGTGCGGGCGTCGAGGCCGAAGGCGAGGTGGAATTCACGGACGAGGTCGGCGGGCGAGGAACTCATGCGCCGACTGTAGCGGCCGGGTCCGACAGTCCCTGTCGCCGAGGCGTCCGGCCCGAGAAGCCGCCATCGCGCCCATCGCCCCTCCCCCCTGTGACCCCTGCCCTGGTCAGCACCGTGTACCGGCTGGCAGGATCTCGGCCATGTCCAAAGCACTCACCCGCATCACCAGGCACCGTGCCCTGCAGGGCACGGCCGCCGGGCTCGTTGCCCTGGGGTTGCTGCTGTGGTGGCTGCTGCCCCTGGGCGAGGATCCGCCGAGCGGGACGATCACGTTCAGCACGGGCACGCGCGCGGGTGTCTATCAGGAGTACGGCGACCTCCTGCGCAAGGAGCTCGCCAAGGACATGCCGCAGCTGAAGGTGAAGCTGCTGACGAGTGACGGCTCGCAGGAGAACGTCGAGCGCGTGGCGACCGGGCAGGCCGACTTCACCATCGCCGCCGCCGACGCGGTGGACACGTTCAAGATCGGCGGCAGCCCCGTCGTCGACCGGCTGCGCGGTGTCGCCCGTCTCTACGACGACTACGTCCAGCTGGTCGTCCCGCCGGACTCGGACATCCGCTCCGTGGCGGACCTGAAGGGCAAGCGGGTGGCCATAGGGCTGCCGAACTCGGGCGTACGGCTGATCGCCACGCGCGTGCTGGAGGCCGCCGGCATCGACCCGGAGAAGGACATCACGCCCCGGTCGGACGGCATCGACACCGGTCCCAAGCGGTTGGGGCGCGAGCTCGACGCGTTCTTCTGGTCGAGCGGGGTGCCCACCGACGGGCTGGAGGAGATCGCCGAGACGTCCTCCTTCCGGTTCGTGCCGATCGGCGCCGACCTTGTCGCCAAGGTGCACGCCCAGGGCGACGCGGCCCACTTCTACCGCGCGACCAACATGCCGGAGTCGGCCTACCCCACCATCCAGAACGGCGACACGGTGCCGACGATCGCCGTCTCCAATCTGCTGATCACCCGCAAGGACATGGACCCCCGGCTCACGGAGTGGCTGACCCGCACGGTGATCAAGAGCCGCGACGGCATCGGTGCCCACGTCCACTCCGCGCAACTGGTCGACCTGCGCACGGCGATCTACACGGACCCGCTGACCCTGCACGAGGGCGCCAAGCGCTACTACCGTTCGGTCAAGCCGTAGGGACTGGCAGCACCGTGCCCGGGTACGGCGCCTGCCCGGCCCCACTGGCGGGGCCCGCTGTGCCTGACCGGCCACGTGCCCGCGCGGCGCTGTTCGGCCCCGCTGTGCCGGGCGAGGCGCGGCAGCGCGGCCGCCATCAGCGCCACGCCGAGCCCCGCTACGGCGTCGGCGCGGTCCTGGGCACCGTAACCGTCACCCGCAGCCCGTTCGGCTCATTACGGCCGTACGAGATGGACCCCTCGCCCGCCGCGAGCAACGCGCGCGAGATCGACAGGCCGAGGCCCGAGCCCTTGATGTTCTGGTGCCGGCCGCTGCGCCAGAAGCGGTCGCCGACGCGGGCGAGTTCCTCGTCGGTGAGGCCGGGGCCGTGATCGGCCACGACGATGGTGGACGCGCTGCCGTTGGAGGCGACGGTCACCTCGACGCGCTCGTCCCTCGGGGTGAACTTGACGGCGTTGTCGATCACGGCGTCCAGCGCGCTGGACAGCGCCACCGGGTCGGCCCAGGCGGTGGTGGGCGGGCAGTCCCCCACCAGCCGTACCCCCTTGGCCTCGGCGGTCGGCGCCCAGGCCGCGACGCGCTCGGCGGTCAGCGCGCCGACGTCGGTGAGCCGCAGGTCGGCCTCGGTGTGCTCGGCCAGGGCGAGGTCGAGCAGGTCGTCCAGGACCTGGGCCAGGCGCTTGCCCTCGGCCTGGACCGACGCGATCTCCGCATTGCCCTCCGGAAGTTCGAAAGCGAGCAGTTCGATGCGCAGCAGCAGCGCCGCGAGCGGGTTGCGCAGCTGGTGCGAGGCGTCGGCGACGAAGGCGCGCTGCTGCTCCAGGACGTCCTCGACGTTGTCCGCCATCTCGTTGAACGACCGGGCCAGCCGCCTGAGTTCCGGCGGACCGCTGGCGACCGCGACCCGTGACTTCAGGCGGCCGCTCGCGATCGCGTGCGTGGTGGTGTCCAGCACGCGCACCGGCCTGAGCACCCAACCGGTCAACCTCAGCGCGGCCCCGACGGCCACCAGCATCGCGGCGGTCAGACCGGCACCGATGATCAGCCAGCCGTCCAGGATCCGCGAACGCATCTGCCCGGTGGGCGAGTCGGTGACGACGACCGCGACGACGTCGCCGTCCCGGATGACCGGCGAGGCGACGACGAGGCGGCCCTGCTGCCAGGGCCACACCTGCTTCGGGTCGTGGCTGCGCCGGCTGAGCAGCGACTCCTTGAAGGCGTCGTGCACTTCGCCCGTCCTGGGCATGGACCAGGTGGTCGGCCCCTTGGTCAGGGACGTGGCGTCGGGCAGGAAGACGCCGACGCGGATGCCGTAGACCTCGTGGTAGCTCTCGAGTTCCCGGCTCAGGATGCGCAGTTCGTCACGGGATCCGGTGGTCCTGTCGGCGGCCGGGCGCGTGATCGCCGCGAAATACGCCGTGTCGTCGATCCGGTCGACGACCACCTTCTGCTGCTGGGCCGAGGCCAGGCTGACGGCGAGCGGTACGCCGAGTGCGAGCAGTACGGCCGCCATCAGAACGATGAGCAGCGGGAGGAGACGAGTGCGCACCCTTGCCCGCTACGACGCCGGGGCGACGAGTCGGTAGCCGACGCCGCGTACGGTCTCGATCAGGGCCGGCATGCGCAACTTGGCGCGCAGGGACGCCACATGCACCTCAAGAGTGCGCCCGGTCCCCTCCCAACTCGTGCGCCACACCTCGCTGATGATCTGCTCCCGGCGGAAGACCACTCCGGGACGCTGGGCGAGCAGGGCGAGGAGATCGAACTCCTTGCGGGTCAGTTGGACCACCGAACCGTCGACGCTGACCTGGCGGGTGGGCAGTTCGATGTGCACCGCGCCCAGGCGCAGCACTCCCTCGCCCGCCGTCCCGGCGTCCTCCTGCACGGTGCGCCGGCTGACCGCGTGGATCCGGGCGAGCAGTTCACCGGTGTCGTACGGCTTCACCACGTAGTCGTCGGCGCCGAGGTTGAGGCCGTGGATGCGGGAGCGGACGTCGGAGCGCGCGGTGACCATGATCACCGGGGTGCTGGTGCGCTTGCGGATCTTGCCGCAGACCTCGTATCCGTCCTGGTCCGGCAGGCCGAGGTCGAGGAGAACGACGCCGAAGCCGTTGCCCTCGGGAACGAGCGCCTGGAGGGCCTCCTCGCCGCTGCGCGCGTGCGTGACGTCGAAACCGTGCCGTGCCAGGACCGCGGACAGCGCGGCGGCGACATGGTTGTCGTCCTCGACGAGGAGCAGTCTCATGCCGGCCTCCTTCGGTTCATCGGCCGTACGATTCGGATAGGTACACACATCGTGCACGCGCGCGCGTGCACCAAGAGAGTCACGCTGATGGACGACGACGCCGTCAAGTGCGTTCCGGTTGCGGGCGGGTTCCGTTATGGAGCCGGTACGCGCCCAGGTCACAAGTGCTACGACACGTGTCCGATTGCTATCGGATCGTGATGCTCAGATTCCCCTCAGAACTAATGACGCAGGTCGGATACGGTTATTACTGTCCTCCGAAACCGAGGAGGACGGAGCCTGAGAGCGATGACCGAAGTATCGGTGGCCAAGGACAATGTGGCCGCGACCGGCGACCTGGTCGTCCTGAAGAACGTCAACAAGCACTTCGGCGCGTTGCACGTGCTGCAGGACATCGATCTGACGATCGCCCGCGGTGAGGTCGTCGTGGTCATCGGACCCTCCGGGTCCGGGAAGTCCACCCTGTGCCGCACCATCAACCGCCTCGAGACGATCGATTCCGGCTCGATCGCCATCGACGGCAAGCCGCTGCCCGCGGAAGGCAAGGAGCTGGCCCGGCTGCGCGCAGACGTCGGGATGGTCTTCCAGTCCTTCAACCTTTTCGCGCACAAGACCGTGCTCGAGAACGTGATGCTGGGCCAGATCAAGGTCCGTAAGGCGGACAAGAAGAAGGCCGAGGAGAAGGCCCGCTCCCTGCTCGACCGGGTGGGCGTGGGCAGCCAGGCGGACAAGTACCCGGCACAGCTCTCCGGCGGCCAGCAGCAGCGTGTGGCCATCGCCCGGGCGCTGGCCATGGACCCCAAGGTCATGCTCTTCGACGAGCCGACGTCGGCTCTGGACCCGGAGATGATCAACGAGGTCCTCGAGGTCATGCAGCAGCTCGCCCGCGACGGCATGACCATGATCGTCGTCACCCATGAAATGGGATTCGCCCGTTCCGCCGCCAACCGGGTGGTATTCATGGCTGACGGCAAGATCGTCGAAGAAGCTGTGCCGGACCAGTTCTTCAGCAACCCGCGCAGCGACCGTGCCAAGGACTTCCTGTCCAAGATCCTGCACCACTGACGGACCGCTTCACGCACCGACGACCTGCGTCATCCAACCCTCTGGGGGGACGCCCCCCTGACGGGACGCATCTCTTCATCACGCAAAGGATGTTCACCATGAAGCTCCGCAAGGCCTCCGCCGCGGCCGCCGCTGCACTCGTCCTTTCCCTCACTGCCACCGCCTGCGGTGGCGGCGACGGTGACAACGAGGGCGGCTCGGGCTCCGACGGCGGCGGCAAGATCAAGATCGGCATCAAGTACGACCAGCCGGGCCTCGGTCTGAAGGAGCCCGACGGCACCTTCTCCGGCTTCGACGTCGACGTTGCGACGTACGTGGCGAAGGAGCTCGGTTACGACGCCGACCAGATCGAGTGGGTCGAGACGAAGACCCCGGACCGTGAGAACGCGCTCAAGCGCGGTGACGTCAAGTTCATCGCGGCCACGTACTCGATCAACGACGAGCGCAAGAAGTCGGTCGACTTCGCCGGCCCGTACCTGCTGGCCCACCAGGACCTGCTCGTGAAGGCCGACTCGGACATCACCGAGGCCACCGACCTCAACGGCAAGAACCTGTGCTCGGTCACCGGCTCCACCTCGGCGCAGAACGTCAGGAAGGACTTCGCGCCGAAGGCCAACCTGCAGGAGCGGAGCGGCTACTCGGAGTGCATCTCCTCGCTGCAGAGTGGTGCTGTGGACGCCCTTACCACCGACGACTCCATCCTCGCCGGCTTCGCCTCGCAGGAGCAGTACAAGGGCCAGTTCAAGCTCGCCGGCCTCAAGCTGAGCAACGAGAACTACGGCATCGGTGTGCAGAAGGGCGACACCGAGACCCTGAACAAGATCAACGCCGCCCTCGAGAAGATGGTCAGCTCGAAGGCCTGGGACAAGGCGGTCAAGGACAACTTCGGTCCGGCCGGCTACAAGAACGAGCCCGCGCCGAAGATCGGCGTCATCGTCCAGTAGCGCACTGCCTGACCGGCGCGCCGCCGTCCACCGCGATCAGGGCGGCGGCGCGCCGCGCTATCCACGTACGCCACCCACCCGGAAGCGCGGGAGATCGTGTTCGACTTTCTTTCTGAGTACAACGACCCAACCCTGTTGGGTGCCTTCTGGATGACGGTGAAACTCACCGTCCTCTCCGGCCTCGGTTCCCTGATCTGGGGCACCCTTCTGGCCGCGATGCGGGTCAGCCCGGTCCCGCTCATGCGTGGGTTCGGCACCGCCTATGTGAACATCGTCCGGAACATCCCCCTGACGGTCATCATCATCTTCACCTCGCTCGGCCTCGCCGATGTCTTCGGCGTGACGATGGGCGCCACCGACTTCAAGGTCCAGGGCTTCCGCCTGGCCATCCTCGGTCTCGTCGGCTACACCGCGGCCTTCGTCTGCGAGGCGATTCGTTCCGGCATCAACACCGTGCCGCTCGGCCAGGCCGAGGCGGCCCGTGCCATCGGGCTGACCTTCAGTCAGACCCTGCGGCTCGTCATCCTTCCGCAGGCCTTCCGCTCGGTCATCGGCCCGCTGGCCAACGTGTTGATCGCCCTGACCAAGAACACCACGGTGGCGGCTGCGATCGGCGTGGCCGAAGCCGCCTACCTGATGAAGGAAATGATCGAGAACGAGGCTCAGACGCTGCTCATCGGCGCCGTCTTCGCCTTCGGTTTCGTGGTACTGACCCTGCCCACCGGCCTGTTCCTCGGCTGGCTGAGCAAGCGACTGGCGGTGAAGCGATGAGCTCCGTTCTCTACGACGCCCCGGGCCCCAGGGCCAAACGGCGCAATGTGCTCCTCTCGGTGGTCTTCTTCGCCCTGCTCCTCCTCCTTGTGTGGTTCGTCTATGACGCCATGAACGAGAAGAACCAGCTGGAGTGGGCGCTGTGGAAGCCGTTCACCGAGTCCCCGGCCTGGACGACCTACCTGCTGCCGGGTCTGGCCGACACACTGACGGCCGCGGCACTGGCCATGGTGATCGCCCTGCCGCTGGGCGCGGTCTTCGGTATCGCACGGCTCTCCGACCACCGGTGGGTACGGGGTCCGTCCGCCTCGGTGATCGAGTTCTTCCGAGCGATCCCGGTCCTGCTGCTGATGCTGTTCGCCAACGAGGCCTACGACCGCTGGGCGAACCTCACCACTGAGCAGCGGCAGCTCTACGCGGTCGTCACCGGCCTGGTGCTCTACAACGCGGCCGTCCTCGCCGAGGTCGTACGAGCCGGCATCCTCGCCCTGCCCAAGGGGCAGTCGGAGGCCGCCATGGCGATCGGCCTGCGCAAGAACCAGACGATGCGAGTCATCCTGCTGCCGCAGGCCGTCACGGCCATGCTGCCGGCCATCGTCAGCCAGCTCGTGGTCATCGTGAAGGACACCGCCCTGGGCGGCGTGATGATCGGGTTCACCGAGCTGCTCAGCACGCGCGCCACCCTGGCGGCCGCCTTCGGCAACCCCATCGCCAGCTTTGTCGTGGTGGCGCTCATCTACATCGTGCTCAACTTCATCCTCACCAGCTTCGCGAGCTGGCTGGAGAAGAGGCTGCGGCGCAGCAAGAAGAGCACGGGCGCGGTCCTCAGCGCCGAGGACATGGAGGAGCTGAACCCGGCGGCGACGGGCGGCACCTACGGGACCGGCGCCGGAGGAACGATCTGACCACTGGTCACATCGCTTGCATACGGAGGGCAGTGGCATGATCGCCACTGCCCTCCGTCACTTGACGCAAGCACCGGCAATGGGTTGCATACGTTCTGTGATCGTGCACCCTGCTCCAACTTTCTGTTCACTTGCGTCCCTCGGGACACCGCTGCGGGCAGGGGGCGCCGCGCCGTGGACCCGGTGATCATCATCGGAGCGGGGCCCGTCGGGCTCACGCTCGCCCTGGCGCTGGCGCGTCAGGAGGTGCCGTCCGTCGTTCTCGACGAGGGTCCCGGCAAGGACGAGCCGCGCCTCGCCCGCACCGTCGTCCTGCGTGAGGACACCGCCGCCCTGATGGAGCGTCTGACGGGCGTGCCGCTCGCCGAGTCCGGGACCCGCTGGGCCGGATGGCGGGCGATGCGGCGCAAGCAGGTGATGCGCGAGGTCAAGTTCGACGACGCGGCGGAAGGGCACGAGGGCAGCAGGAACCCCGCCCCCCTGCACATCGCCCAGCACGTACTGACCGACGCCCTGCGCGCCGCCCTCGCCGACGAACCGCTCGTCAAGATCGCCGTGGACAGCCGCCTGGACGCCATCGAGCAGGAGCCCTCCGGCGTCACCGCCCACACCCGCGGCCCCAAGGGCACCTGGTGGCGCGGCAGCTACCTGGTCGGCTGTGACGGCCCGCGCTCGACCGTCCGCAAGCTCCAGGACATCCGTTTCCCCGGCCGTACGGCGGTGGAGCGACACGCCGTGGCCGCGCTGCGGGCGGAACTTCCGTGGGACGGTGAGGCGTTGCTCCATCGGATGCCGCCGTGGCGGACGTCCGGACCTTCGGGCGGGGAGGTCACCGGGCGGCCGCTTCCGGACGGGGTGTGGCGCCTCGACTGGCTGCTGCCGCCGGGCAAGGACCTGGTCACGCCCGAGGTGCTGGTCGCCCGCATCCGGGAGACGCTCGCGGGATGGACCGGCGGGTCGACACCGCCGTACGAACTCCTCGACACCGGAGTGCACACGGTCCACCACCGGCTGGCCCGCCGCTGGCGCGTGGGGCGCGTCTTTCTCGCCGGGGACGCGGCGCACTGCCTCGGGACGCTGGGCACGCACGGGCTGGAGGAGGGACTGCGGGACGCCGACAACCTCGCCTGGAAACTGGCGCCGGCCTGGCATCACGGGCCGCACGAGGCACTGCTCGACAGCTACCAGGCGGAGCGGCGCGCCGTCGTCTCCGCCCGGCTGCGCGCCGCCGACCAGGCGCTGCCGCTGCTGCGTGGCGGCGGAGGGCTGCGCGCGTACGTGCCCGGCTCCGCCCGGGGCCATGACGTGCTGCTGATGGACGGCCATCTGGGGCACGGGGCGATCGGTGCGCCGGGGGCGTACGCCAACTCGCCGCTCGCGCCCCAGCACCTGGAGGGCGAAGTCCCCGTCGACACGCCGCGCGGTGCGCAGGTCATGGACGTACGGGTCACTGCCGAGGACGGCTCCTCCGTACGGCTGCGGGACCGGCTCGGTCGCAACGCGCTATTGGTCCTGCTGATCGCACCTGGCACGGGCGTATGGGATCGCAAGCACTGGGCGACCGCGGGGATCATGCCCCGGCTGGTGGCGGCGGTGACCGCGCTGCCCTATCCGGCGGAGCTGCTGGTCGCGGAGAGCTACCCGGGGGCGGCCGCGCACTCGGTCCTGCTGGTGCGGCCCGACGGGCACCTGGTGACGGCCTTGAGCGGGGTACGGCCGGCCGATCTGTACACGGCGGCCGAGGCGGCGCTGGGCGGACCGGTCAAGGCCCAGGCGGAGGCGACGGCGCAGGCCGGAGCCACTGAGGCCGGGGCCACGGCTGGGTCGCGATGACGCCCCTGACGTAGAACTCGACGTAGAACTCACTGTCACTGGGTGGCGCAGTCCGCACAGTGACAGTGAGTTGACCGGTTCGCACCGTCATGGTGTACTCCCGACCATGACCGACACCTGTGTGCGCCTGTGGCGGAGGGTCCATATGGACCTCGTCCGCTATGCGGGCTGCGTGTGTCGCCCGTCCTGCTGAACTCGCATCCCCTTACTTCCGGCGCGCGCCACCTCTGTCTCCCGACACCCCTGCGGTCGCGCGCTCTTCGCGAACTCTCTTCAGGACGGTGCTCGTGTCTGTCCCTTCTGCCTCCCCTGCCGCCGTTGCCGCATCTCAACCGGTTCGCACACCGGTCTCGTCACCGGTTTCCCCGTCGGTCTCCACACCGGTCTCGCCACCGGTTTCACCGTCGGTCTCCACGCCGGTCTCAACGCCGACACAGGCGGATCTCCTCGACTTCGTACGGCGCACCGCTGCCGACGCCGACTTGATCGCCTCGCTTCCGCTCGACCCCGAGGGCCGTACCTGGGTACGGCTCGAAGGCCCGGGCGGCAGCGAGGCCTGGCTGATCGGCTGGCCGCCCGGGACCGGCACGGGCTGGCACGACCATGCCGAGTCGGTCGGGGCCTTCGTGACGGCGGCCGGTGAGCTCAAGGAGAACTCACTCGCCGTCCGGTTGCCCGCCGACGGCTGGAAGACGCTGGAACTCACGGACGACGTGGACCGCGCCCGCCGACTGCCGGCCGGCAAGGGCCGCTCCTTCGGCCGCCACCATGTGCACGAGGTCCTCAACGAATCCGCCGACCAGCATGCGATCTCCGTCCACGCCTACTATCCGCCCCTGCCGCAGATCCGCCGTTTCAGTCGCAGCGGGCCGATCCTGCGCCTGGAGCAGGTGGAGCGGCCGGAGGACTGGCAGTGAGTGCGGCGGCGGCACGGTCTGTGCGGGTGAGCGGACAGGCTTCGGTACCTGTAGCGGTACAGGTACCGGTGCGGGCTGGGGTGGAGGGTCGGCTGGTGGTTGGTGAGGGTGGCGCGGCTGTGGGTGACGTGAGCGGGCAGGCGGTCCACAAGGGCGAGGCGAAGGACGTCCACCAAGGCGAGACGAAGGACGTCCACCAGGGCGAGGCGAAGGCGGGCGTGGGCGCCGTGGATGGACGGCCCGTCGGCATCGACGAGTTGCTGGAGCGGGTGCGTGCCGGCTACACGCGGGTCGAGCCACGAGAGGCGTACGAGGCCGCTCAGCGTAGCGAGGCTCTGCTGGTCGACATCCGGTACGCGGCCCTGCGCGAGCGGGACGGACTGATCCCGGGCGCCCTCGTCATCGAGCGCAACGAGCTCGAGTGGCGCCTCGATCCACAGGGCAGCCATCGCGCCCCCGAGGCCACGAGCCACGAGCTACGAGTCGTGGTGATCTGCAACGAGGGCTATGCGTCGAGCCTGGCGGCCGAGTCGCTACGACGGCTGGGGCTGCGCCGGGCCACCGATCTCGTCGGGGGGTTCCAGGCTTGGCGGGCGGAGGGGCTTCCGGTGGCGTCGGGAGCGGGCGCGGCGGAGTAGCCGGCCCAGCGCCCCCGCCCAGTCATAACCCGGCCCCGAACGCGATGGGCGCCCCCGCGCGTCCACCGTGTCCGGGGCCGGAACTCTGTGCTCCCGGAGCGGTCCCGGACCTTCGCCGACTCCCCGCCCCACCACGGAATCCGGACTCAGAACCCCTCGTCCTCCAGGAACTCCGTGTCCTCGCCCTCCTCCTCCAGCGCCTGTCGGACCACCCGTAGAGCCATCCCCTCGGGGTAACCCTTGCGGGCGAGCATGCCCGCGAGGCGGCGCAGGCGCTTGTCCCGGTCGAGGCCGCGCGTGGAGCGGAGCTTGCGGGCGACGAGTTCGCGTGCGGTCGTCTCCTCCTGCTCGGAGTCGAGCTGTGCGACGGCCGCGTCGATCAGCGTCGAATCGACGCCCTTGGTCCGCAGTTCCTGGGCGAGCGCCCGCCGGGCGAGTCCCCGGCCGTGATGCCGGGACTCCACCCAGGCGTCCGCGAACGCACTGTCGTTGATGAGGCCGACCTCCTCGAACCGCGACAGCACCTCCTCGGCGGCGTCGTCCGGGATCTCCCGCTTGCGCAGGGCGTCAGCGAGTTGCTTCCGCGTGCGCGGGGTCCCGGTGAGCAGACGCAGACAGATCGCCCGCGCCTGCTCCACCGGGTCCCCTGGGGACGTCCTCTCCTCGGCCCTCGACAAGGAAGAGGCGTCTCCGTCCTCATCGGACGGCTCCGTGCGGCCGTCCCGACGACGCCCGCGTGGCACCCCCGAGCCATCCGAGCCCCGAGCCCCGCCACGGCCTCGGCCACGGCGCGAGCCACCCCGAGAGCCGTCGGCGCCGTATGCCGATTCGCCCTCTCGTTCGCCCTCCGGCCATGCTTCGCTGTCGTGCCCCCCGTCCGCGTCATGGGCCGCGTCCCCTCCGTGGGCGTGGCCGCCCTTCCCGGAGGAGTTCTCGCCGCCGTCGCTCCCCCACTCCCGCGGAGCGTCCGGGTAGGCGGTGTACTCGGCCCAATCGGTTCGCCGTGTCACGGATCAGCTCTTGGCTGCCGCGGCCTTGGTCTTGGCTGCCTTCGCGGCCGCCGGGGCGGGCGCCGCCTTCGCGGCGTCGTCCGGGGCTGCGGACACCGCCGCGTCCGCGCCCGGCTCGGCGGCCGGCTCCTCCGGACGCACGCCGACGCCCAGCTTCTCCTTGATCTTCTTCTCGATCTCGTTGGCCAGGTCGGGATTGTCCTTCAGGAAGTTGCGCGCGTTCTCCTTGCCCTGGCCTAGCTGGTCGCCCTCGTACGTGTACCAGGCACCGGCCTTGCGGACGAAGCCGTGCTCCACGCCCATGTCGATCAGACCGCCCTCACGGCTGATGCCCTGGCCGTAGAGGATGTCGAACTCGGCCTGCTTGAAGGGCGGCGCGACCTTGTTCTTGACGACCTTGCAGCGGGTGCGGTTGCCGACCGCCTCCGTGCCGTCCTTCAGGGTCTCGATGCGGCGGATGTCGATACGCACCGAGGCGTAGAACTTCAGCGCCCGACCACCGGTCGTGGTCTCCGGGGAGCCGAACATGACGCCGATCTTCTCGCGGAGCTGGTTGATGAAGATCGCGGTGGTCTTCGACTGGTTGAGCGCGCTGGTGATCTTCCGCAGGGCCTGGCTCATCAGACGGGCCTGCAGACCCACGTGCGAGTCGCCCATCTCGCCCTCGATCTCCGCGCGCGGAACGAGCGCGGCGACGGAGTCGATGACGATGAGGTCGAGGGCGCCGGAGCGGACCAGCATGTCCACGATCTCCAGCGCCTGCTCACCGTTGTCCGGCTGGGACAGGATCAGGTTGTCGATGTCGACGCCGAGCTTCTTCGCGTACTCGGGGTCGAGGGCGTGCTCGGCGTCCACGAAGGCGACCTGGCCGCCGGCCTTCTGCGCGTTCGCCACCGCGTGCAGGGTCAGGGTCGTCTTACCGGAGGACTCCGGGCCGTAGATCTCCACGACACGGCCGCGGGGCAGGCCGCCCACGCCGAGGGCCACGTCGAGGGCGGTCGACCCGGTCGAGATGACCTCGATGGGCTCCTTCGACCGCTCGCCCATGCGCATGACCGCGCCCTTGCCGAATTGCCGTTCAATCTGTGCGAGCGCGGCGTCGAGCGCCTTCTCGCGGTCGGTTCCTGCCATGGGTTCCACCCGGTTTGCTTGAGTCGATCGCTTCACGTCAAAGACGCTAACGCCTGCCACTGACAATGCGCCCCGACGCCCGTCCAGCCTGTGGATAACTCGGGCACTTCTCGGTCGAAACCGTGGCGAAATGCCCGCCGGGATCCTCGCCGGAGCCCCCATAAGAATGGATGTTCGATTTTCGTGTCAAGCGGATCCCACGACACCTGCACGAGTGTGTTCGCGGCCTGACACGGCCCGGATTCCCGCCGACTCCCGCACTCCGGCGGCCTCACGACCGCCGACACGCCCCTGCCGCCACTGCCCGACGACCATCCGGCCGCGCCGCGGCAGTGGCCGGCCGTGACCGCAGCCGGCCGACGACTTCAGGCAGAGCCCTCCCCGGAGCCTCCCGACCGTGAGTGCTCCGATCCCGGCCGCTGGGCCCACACGGCGCGTATGCGTCTGATCAGACCCCGCCCGGTCCCCCTCCGGTGGTGCCCGTGGACGCGGGGGTCGTCCGTGACGTCGTACCGCTTCACGTACGCCCCGAGGAACGCCTGCAGCGTGGCGACCGCGGGGATGGCGATCAGCGCGCCCACCGCGCCGAGGAGGGCGGTGCCCGCGATGACCGAACCGAAGGCGACCGCGGGGTGGATGTCGACGGTCTTCGCGGTCAGCTTGGGCTGGAGCACATAGTTCTCGAACTGCTGGTAGACCACGACGAAGATCAGCACCCACAGCGCGTACCAGGGATCGACCGTGAAGGCGATCAGCATGGGCAGGGCGCCGGCGAGATAGGTGCCGATGGTGGGGATGAACTGCGAGACCAGACCCACCCACACGGCCAGCGCTGGCGCGTAGGGCACGTCCAGGCTCTCCAGCAGGATGTAATGGGCTATGCCGGAGATGAGCGCCATCAGACCGCGCGAGTACAGGTAGCCGCCGGTCTTGTTGACGGCGATCTCCCACGCGCGCAAGACCTCGGCCTGCCTGGCGGGCGGCAGCACGGAGCACAGGGCGCGGCGCAGGCGCGGGCCGTCCGCGGCGAAGTAGAACGAGAACAGCGTGATCGTCAGCAGTTGGAAGAGACCGCCCAGGACCTGGGCGGACACGTCCAGGACGCCGGTGGCGCTGTTCTGCACGTAGTTGCGCAGCCAGTCGGAGCGCAGCAGGCCCTCCTGGACGTCCACGCGTCGCAGCTCGGTGTTGAAGTGCGTGTTGATCCAGTTGATGACGGAGTCGAGGTAGTTCGGGAAGTCCTCGACGATCTTGATGATCTGGCCCGCGAGCATGGATCCCAGCAGCGTCACGAAACCGGCGGACACGACGATCACGGCAAGGAAGACGAGTGCCGTGGCCAGTCCCCGGCGCATGCCGCGCGAGGCCATCCAGCTCACCGCGGGCTCGATGGCGAGGGCCAGGAAGAACGCGATGAGGATGTTGATCAGCAGCCCGGTGAGCTGGTGGAAGGCCCAGCTGCCCAGCTGGAACACGCCCACGAGCGCCAGCGCGAGCACCATGGCGCGCGGCAGCCAGCGCGGCATGCGGGAGTTGGACCCGGCGTCGCCTCCGCCGGGAGGCGGGTTGGGCGGCGTCGTGCCGAACGGGGATCCCTGCCGGGCGAGCTGCCCGGTCTCGTCAATGCGTGCCACGAGGCAAGTCTCGCCCACGCCACCGACAATCGGCTCCGGTCCTGCGATCTTCGTTACCGGTCAGCGCTTCTCCCCCGGAACGTTCATGACGGCGCAGACCACACGCCACACGTCCTTGGCGTCCCAGCCGGAGTCCAGCGCCTCGTGCACCGTGCGACCGCCGAGCTCCGACATCACATGGTCGCGCGCGAACGTTTCGGCGTACCCCGGACCGAAGTGGTCCGCCATCCGCTGCCAGAAGACCGTCAACCGCATGCGTCCAGTATCCCGCCCCTGAGAGTGGGCCTGCGCCGGGACCGCTTGCCGAGACCGCTTTCCGCCCTACGGTCTGACGCATGGCCGAAACAGGAGCCCCACTCCCCCCGACGTCCCCGGCGCACTCACCGCTCTTCCGCGCCGAGCAGTTCGTCTGGCTCACCGCGCGCGTGCTCGAGCAGCGCCTCTTCGCATACCACTTCCTGAACGGCGCCGCCGACCCGGTGGAGACCGCGCTGGACGCCCACCGCAACGAGGACGGTGGGTACGGCCACGCACTGGAGCCCGATCTGCGCGGCCCGGTCAGCCAGCCGCTGCACACCGGTCACGCACTGCGCATCCTGGACGCCATCGGACGCTGCGGCGGACAGCGCGTGGACCGCGTGTGCCGCTACCTCACCTCTGTCTCCACGCCGGACGGCGCCCTCCCGGTGATCCACCCCGGCCAGCGCGGCTATCCAGCGGCTCCCTTCCTGCCGATCATGGACGACCCGCCCAGCGCGCTCCTCGCCACCGGGCCGGTGGTCGGCCTGTTGCACCGCAACGAGGTGTGGCACGCCTGGCTGTTCCGGGCCACGGACTTCTGCTGGCAGGCGGTCGAGTCCCTGGAGAAGTCCCATCCGTACGAGATCGAGGCCGCCGTGGCCTTCCTGGACTCCGTTCCCGATCGCACGCGCGCGGAGGCGGCCGCCGACCGGCTGGGCCGCCTGGTGCGCGAACAGCGCCTCGCGGTGCTGGAGCCCGACGACCTCGACGCGTACCCGGCCCCACCCGGCTACGCCCCGGGCGAGCACCATTTCCCGCACGACTACGCGAGCACACCGCGTTCCCTCGCGCGCGCGTGGTTCACGGACGACGAGATGTCCCGCTCTCTCGACCACCTGGCGAGCGGGCAGCGGGAGGACGGGGGCTGGCCCATCCGCTGGCGCGAATGGGCACCGGGCATCGCCTTGGAGGCACGCCCCATGGTGACGATCGAGGCGCTGCGCACGCTCAGGACGTACGGCCGCCACATCGGCTGACCCGCCTCATCCGCCCATGGCCCGCATGCCCGCCGTCACCACCACGGCGGCCGCGACGACGAGCAGGAACGGTGCCCGCAGGGCGAGCACCACGGCGGCCGCAGCGACTCCGGCCACCCTTGCGTCCAGCGCCAGCGCCTGCCCGTCGCCGAACGTCTGCTGAGCCGTGAGGGCGGCAAGGAGTGCGACGGGCAGCAGTGCGGCGAGTCGCCGGACGAGAGGCCTCTCGAGGGCACCCGCGGGCACGAGGAGTCCGATGAGCTTGACGGCGTAACAGCCGAGAGCGGTGACGCCGATCGCGATCCAGGTACTCACAGCTCCCCCTCCCGGGCATCTCCTGTGCGGCGCCCCTCGGCCCACAGCACGACCGGCGCCGCGAGAGCGGAGACCAGCACGGGCACGCCGGCGGGCAGCACGGGCAACAACCCGAGCCCCAGAACCACGGCCAGGCCGGCCACGGCACGCTCGGTCGCGGACCTCAGCATCGGCGCGAGCAGCGCCAGGAACACGGCGGGCCCTGCAGCGTCGAGCCCCCATGCGTCGGTGTCACCGATGGCCTCGGCCCCCAGCGCACCGAGCAGCGTGGTGAGATTCCAGAGCACGTACAGACTCAGTCCTGTCACCAGGAACCCGAGCCGAGCGCCGCGCCGCGTCGGCTGCGCCAGCGCGACAGCCGCCGTCTCGTCGATCACCCATTGCGCGGCGAACGGCCGCATCGCGCGCGGGAGGCTGAGCAACTGCGACAGCCGCAGCCCGTAGAACGCGTTGCGCACCCCCAGGAAGAAGGCACCGGCCGCCGCGGTCAACGGGCTGCCGCCGGCCGCGAGCGCCCCCACGAGCGCGAACTGCGAGGCTCCCGTGAACACCAGCAGGCTGAGCGCACAGGTCTGCAGGAGCGTGAGGCCGCTGCCCGCCGATGTCACCCCGAAGGCGAACCCGGACAGCCCGACGGCGACTCCGACACCCAGGGCATCCCGGACGACAGCCGCGTCGGGCTTGCCTCCGGCGGCGCGGAGGTCTGCGAGAGTTCTCTGTTCTGGCACGCCTGTGACGCTACGAAAGCCCTTGCCAGGCGTCTTGTACGTTCTTGCGCTCGCGCTGATAGGCCCCCGGCGGCACGCCGACGATCCTGGTGAAGTGCCGGTTGAGATGCGGCTGGTCGGTGAACCCCACGGCAACGGCGGCCTCCGCCGGTGAGCCCCCCGCGTCCAGCAGCCGCCGTGCCCGGCGTACCCGCGCGTCGGTGAGCCAGGTGTGCGGGGGCATCCCGTACAGGTCCCGAAACGCCCGCAGCAGGGCGAACGGCCCGGTACCGAGATCGGCGGCAAGCCTCTCCAGACTCGGCGGCTCGGCCATCCGCTCCTCCAGCACCTCACGCGCGCGTACCGCGATCCGAGCCCCGGCCGTCCGCACCTCCCGTCGCGGCAGAGTCCCGCCGTTCAGCCGCAGCAGCCGTGTCACGGCGACGCGGAGCAAGGTGTCGGCGGCCAGCGCGTTGCCCTCGTCCGCGGCCCGCAGCACCTGATGCACCAGGCCCACGGTGTACGGATCGTCCAGCACCGGCCTGACGAACCCCGGGGTCCCGCGGATCGCGGTGGTCTCGGCCGCTATCTCCGCCACCACCTCCGGCGACGGATACACGGCCCCGTACTGCCACCCCTCAGGGACACCCGCGCGCCCGGTGTGTGCCGTGTCCGGATTGACCAACGCCAGCGCACCGGCCCCCGCGTACTGATCGGCACCCCGGCAGTGGAAGATCTCCACGCCGTTCGCGATGGCGGCGATCACAAAGTTCTCATGGGTGTGCCGCACGAACGTCTTCCGTATGTACCGGGCCCGCAGCAGATCGACGCCGGGCAATTCGGCGTACTGCCAGTGCCGCGCCTGCTCGCCCGAAGCCGCCATACCCCCCATTGTCCGCGACGACAACGGACGACAACGGACGGATGAGCGGCACACCACCCGTCGTCACCCCTGCCCCCGACGAGATCGCAGAGGCCGCGCACACCCCGCCCCGCTCCCCCGAAACCATGGACGCACGCCCCCGCTTCACCGGGCAGACAGAAGACATTTCCCCAGCTCAGCCTCATTGTCAGTGCCCGGGTGCAGGATGGACGCATGGTCAGCAACGCACACCGAGCCCTCGCCGGCTTCTCCCCCGCCACCCGCGGCTGGTTCGCGGGCGCCTTCTCCGCGCCCACCGCGGCCCAGGCGGGCGCGTGGCAGGCCATCCGTGAAGGCTCGGACGTGCTGGTCGTGGCCCCCACCGGGTCCGGCAAGACTCTTGCCGCCTTCCTGGCCGCCCTTGACCAGCTCGCCTCCACACCCCCACCGGCCGACCCGAGGAAACGCTGCCGCGTCCTCTACGTCTCCCCCCTCAAGGCGCTGGCCGTGGACGTGGAGCGCAACCTCCGCAGTCCCCTGACCGGCATCCGCCAGGAATCCGTCCGCCTGGGCCTGCCCGAACCCGAAGTGAAGGTCGGCATCCGCTCGGGCGACACCCCCGCAGCGGAGCGCCGAGCCCTGTCGACCCGCCCCCCGGACATCCTGATCACCACCCCCGAGTCGCTCTTCCTGATGCTGACGTCGGCCACTCGCGACGCCCTGACCGGCATCGAGACGGTGATCCTGGACGAGGTCCACGCGGTGGCGGGCACCAAGCGCGGCGCCCACCTCGCGCTCACCCTGGAGCGCCTGGACGAGCTCCTCCCCAAGCCGGCCCGACGCATCGGCCTCTCCGCGACCGTCCGCCCCGTCGACGAGATCGCCCGCTACCTCTCCCCTCGCCGCAAGGTGGAGATCGTCCAGCCGAAGTCGGGCAAGGAGTTCGACCTCTCGGTCGTGGTCCCCGTCGAGGACCTCGGCGAACTGGCCGGCTCACCCGTCGCCGACGGCAGCGAAGGCGCGGAACGCCCCTCGATCTGGCCCCACGTAGAAGAACGAATCGCCGACCTGGTCCAGTCCCACCGCTCCACCATCGTCTTCGCCAACTCCCGCCGCCTCGCGGAGCGCCTCTGCAACCGCCTCAACGAGATCGCCTACGAACGGGCCACCGGCGAAACGCTGGACGAGCACCACGCCCCGGCGGAGCTGATGGGCGGCTCGGGCGCGGCGCAGGGCGCACCCCCGGTCATCGCCCGTGCTCACCACGGCTCGGTCTCCAAGGAACAGCGCGCCCTGGTCGAGGAGGACCTCAAAGCGGGCCGCCTCCCCGCAGTGGTGGCCACATCCAGCCTCGAACTGGGCATCGACATGGGTGCGGTGGACCTGGTGGTCCAGGTGGAATCACCCCCCTCCGTGGCCTCCGGCCTGCAACGCGTGGGCCGTGCCGGACACCAGGTCGGCGCGGTCTCCACCGGTGTGGTCTTCCCTAAGTACCGCGGCGACCTCGTCCAGGCGGCCGTGGTCACCGAACGGATGCGCACCGGGTCCATCGAGTCCCTCAAGGTCCCGGCCAACCCCCTGGACGTCCTCGCCCAGCAGCTCGTCGCCATGACGGCGATGGACACCTGGCAGTTCGACGACCTCCTGGCCACAGTCCGCCGTGCCGCCCCCTTCGCGTCCCTGCCCGAATCCGCCTTCACAGCGGTCCTCGACATGCTCGCCGGCCGCTACCCGTCCGACGCCTTCGCGGAGCTGCGCCCACGCGTCGTCTGGGACCGCGTCGCCGGCACCATCACCGGCCGCCCCGGCGCCCAGCGCCTCGCCGTCACCTCCGGGGGCACGATCCCCGACCGCGGCCTCTTCGGAGTCTTCCTGGCCGGAGCCGACCCCAAGAAGGGCGGCGGCAGGGTGGGCGAACTCGACGAGGAGATGGTCTACGAGTCCCGCGTCGGGGACGTCTTCACGCTCGGCACCAGCTCCTGGCGCATCGAGGACATCACCCGCGACCGCGTCCTGGTCTCCCCCGCCCCGGGCGTGCCGGGCCGCCTCCCCTTCTGGAAGGGCGACCAGCTGGGCCGCCCGCTCGAACTCGGCCGCGCCGTGGGCGCGTTCCTGCGCGAAGTCGGCTCGCTGTCCAAGGAGGACGCGCGCCTGCGCCTGCTCGCCGCCGGCCTGGACGCGTGGGCGGCCGACAACGTCCTGTCCTACCTGGACGAGCAGCGTGAGGCCTGCGGCCATGTCCCGGACGACCGCACCATCGTCGTCGAGCGCTTCCGCGACGAACTCGGCGACTGGCGGGTCGTCGTGCACTCACCCTTCGGCGCCCAGGTCCATGCTCCCTGGGCCCTCGCCCTCGGTGCCAAGCTCTCCGAGCGCTACGGCATGGACGCGCAGGTCATGCACGCCGACGACGGCATCGTGCTGCGCCTGCCCGACGCCGATCTCATGGGCCTGGACCTGCTGGACCAGGAACCGAGGAAGGCCGGCACGGAGTACGACGCCGACCAGGCGCCCGTCGGCGCGGCGGACGTCGTCTTCGACAAGGGCGACGTCGACCAGATCGTCACCGACCAGGTGGGCGGCTCGGCCCTGTTCGCGTCCCGCTTCCGCGAGTGCGCCGCCCGCGCGCTGCTGCTGCCGCGCCGCAACCCCGGCAAGCGCACCCCGCTGTGGCAACAGCGTCAGCGCGCCGCCCAACTGCTCCAGGTGGCGAGCGAGTTCGGCTCGTTCCCGATCGTCCTGGAGGCGGTCCGCGAGTGCCTCCAGGACGTCTTCGACGTCCCGGGTCTGACAGAGCTCATGGGCGACCTCGAGTCCCGCAAGGTGCGCCTGGTCGAGGTCACCACCCCCGAACCGTCCCCCTTCGCGCGTTCCCTGCTCTTCGGGTACGTCGCCCAGTTCCTGTACGAGGGAGACTCCCCGCTCGCCGAGCGCCGCGCCGCCGCCCTGTCGCTGGATTCACGGCTGCTGGCCGAGCTGCTCGGCCAAGCGGAACTGCGCGAGCTGCTCGACGCCGAGGTGCTGACGGAGCTGGAGCGAGAACTCCAATGGCTCACCGAGGACCGACGAATCAAGGACGTCGAGGGCGTCGCGGACGTCCTCCGCCTCCTCGGCCCGCTCACCGACGCCGAGTTGGTCGAGCGGGGCGCCGAGGCCCACTGGGCCCAGGAGCTGGCGTCCGCCCGCCGCGCCATCAAGGTCCGCGTCGCCGGCACAGATCACTGGGCGGCAATCGAGGACGCGGGCCGCCTGCGCGACGCACTCGGCACCGCCCTGCCGGTCGGCGTCCCGGAGGCCTTCACCGAGCCGGTCAAGGACCCGCTCGGCGATCTCCTCGCGCGCTACGCCCGCACCCACGGCCCGTTCACGTCGACCACCGCGGCGGCCCGCTTCGGCCTGGGCGTGGCGATCACGGAAGGCGCGCTCCAGCGGCTGGCGGCCGGCGGACGTGTCGTGCAGGGCGAGTTCCACCCGGCCGGCATCGGCCAGGAGTGGTGCGACGCGGCGGTCCTGCGCCGGCTGCGCCGCCGCTCGCTGGCCGCCCTGCGCCATGAGCTGGAGCCGGTGCCACCGGCCGCGCTCGCGCAGTTCCTGCCCCAGTGGCAGCACATCGGCAGGGGCCACGGACTGCGCGGCGTCGACGGACTGGTCCGCGCCATCGAGCAGTTGCAGGGCGCGTCCGTACCCGCCTCCGCCCTGGAGAAGCTCGTCCTGCCGTCCCGCGTCGCGAACTACACCCCCGCGATGCTCGATGAGCTCACGGCGGCCGGCGAGGTCGTGTGGGCAGGCGCGGGCTCGCTCCCCGGCAAGGACGGCTGGGTCTCCCTCTACATGGCGGACGCGGCCCCCCTGCTCCTGCCGCAGCCCCACCCCCTGGAGCTGACGGCACTGCACCAGTCCGTCCTGGGCGCCCTGTCCGGCGGCTACGGCCTGTTCTTCCGCCAGATCGCCGACCAGGTCCGCGCCACCACCCACCTCGAGGCCACCGACCCCCAACTGGCCGACGCCCTCTGGGAGCTGGCCTGGTCTGGCCGCCTGACCAACGACACGCTCGCCCCCATGCGCTCCCTGCTGGGCTCCGGCCGCACCGCGGGCTCCACGGCACACCGAGCCAAGCGCAC
The DNA here is from genome assembly GCF_044455405.1 of Streptomyces sp. NPDC051243. Classification (NCBI taxonomy): domain Bacteria; kingdom Bacillati; phylum Actinomycetota; class Actinomycetes; order Kitasatosporales; family Streptomycetaceae; genus Streptomyces; species Streptomyces sp. NPDC051243. The sequence goes on from NZ_JBITES010000015.1 coordinate 246,742, forward strand.
CGTCCCGCGAGGACGCTACGGCTCCCTCACCGCCGCCGCCCGCACCGCCTCCCGCACCGGCCCCCCGACCGTCGCCGGCCGATGGTCCCTGCTCCCGGCCCACGAACCCGACCCCACGGTGCGCGCCCACGCCCTGGCCCGCACGCTCCTCGACCGGCACGGCGTCGTGACCCGGGGTGCGGTCACCGCGGAGGGTGTCGAGGGCGGCTTCTCGGCGACGTACCGCATCCTTGCCGCCTTCGAGGAGAGCGGCCAGGCACGCCGCGGTTACGTGGTCGAGGGGCTCGGCGCCGCCCAGTTCGCGATGGACGGCGCGGTGGACCGCCTCCGTGCCGTGGCCAACGCCCGCGAACGGGGCGACGGCCTGCCCGGCCCAGCCGCCCGTGACACCAACGGCGCGCCCGACGACTTCGGCGCCTCCGACCCGTACGGTTTCGGCAGCACCGGCGACTTCGGCTCCCCCGAAGACTCCAGCACCCCCGACGCCGCACAGGCCGGCACCCCCGCATACGGCAACCCCGACGGCCCGCCGGCCTACGACATCCCCGATCTCGACCACGACTTCCTGGACAGCCACCTCGGACCAGGCGACTACGTCTCGCCCCACGACCGCGCTCCTCGAGGCCCCCGCACCCCGCAGGGCCCCGCCTGGCCCAACGGCGGCACCCCCTACGGCACCGGCCCCGGCTCCGCCTCCCACCGCACGCGCCCCGCCGCCGACACCAGAGCCGTCGTCCTCGCCGCCGCCGACCCGGCGAACGCGTACGGCGCCGCCCTCGCCTGGCCCGAGCCGCCCACCGGCGCCGGGCACAAGCCGGGCCGCAAGGCGGGCTCCCTCGTGGTGCTCGTCGACGGCGAACTGACCCTCTACATGGAGCGCGGCGGCAAGACCCTGCTGGCCTGGCCCTCGGCGCCGGACACCGAGCCCACCGACGACTCCCGCCTGCACACGGCCGCGGAAGCACTCGCCGCAGCCGCCCGAGCGGGCTCCCTCGGCACGGTCACGGTGGAACGCGTGAACGGCGCCTCGGCCCTGACCTCCCCCATCGGCACCGTCCTGGAAGGAGCGGGCTTCATCGCGACCCCCCGAGGACTCCGCCTACGCGCCTGACCCACTCCGCAACCGCGATCGGCCCCCTCGGCTCATGGCGTGCCACCCTTGACCCATGCCCGAAGGAGACACGGTCTGGCAAACCGCGAAACGGCTGCACGCGGCCCTCGCGGGCAAGACGCTGACCCGCACCGACTTCCGGGTCCCCAAGTACGCCACGGTCGACCTCACAGGCCGCACCGTCCTGGACGTCATCCCGCGCGGCAAACACCTCCTCACCCGCATCGAGGGCGGCCTGACCGTCCACTCGCACCTCGGCATGGAAGGCTCCTGGAAGGTCTACGCCGAGCACCAGCGCTGGACGGGCGGCCCCACCCACCAGATCCGCGTGATTCTCACCGCCACCGCCACCGCCACCCACACGTCGGCCTCGGCCTCGGCCTCTGCCTCCACCATCGCCCCCACTACCATCCCCGGCCCCGCCCACACAGCCGTCGGCTACCGCCTCCCCGTCCTCGACCTCCTGCGCACCACCGAGGAACAGCGTGCGGTCGGCCACCTCGGCCCCGACCTCCTGGGCCCGGACTGGGACCCCGCCCGCGCCCTCACCAACCTGCTCGGCGATCCGGCCCGCCCCTTGGGCGAGGCCCTGCTGGATCAGCGCAACCTGGCGGGCATCGGCAATGTCTACAAGAGCGAGCTCTGCTTCCTGCTCCGCGTCACTCCCTGGCTCCCCGTCGGCGCACTCCCCGCCGAGCACACCACCCAACTGCCCGTGCTCGCCAAGAAGCTCCTGGAAGCCAACCGAGACCGTCCGATCCGCAGCACGACGGGCCGCCGCGGCCAGGACCTCTTCGTGTACGGCCGCGCCAACCGCCCCTGCCTGCGCTGTGGCACACCGATCCGCGCGGCCGACCAGGGCGACGGCTCCCGCGAGCGCCCCACCTACTGGTGCCCCGACTGCCAGGCGGGCCCGGCCCCGAGCACGACGCCCGGCACCACCACACGCCGCAGGACCCAGCACCGTACGAGCAATTGACGAGTCGTAATCGCCACCCCGTAATTGACGGGGCGTCAGAAACTTTCGTACCTTCCCATCATGGCCGTCAAGGCGTACGACCTCACTGGACGCACCGCATTCGTCACGGGCGCCGCGAGCGGAATCGGCCGTGCCTCGGCCCTTCTGCTCGCCGAGGCCGGCGCCACCGTGCACTGCGCCGACCGTGACGCTCAGGGCCTGCACGACACGACGACCCTGATCAAGGAGAGCGGCGGCACCGCCCGCGCCCACCACCTCGACGTCACCGACCGCGAACAGCTCCACAAGGCCGTCGCCGCCTGCGAGCGCCTCGACGTGCTGGCCGCGGTCGCCGGGATCATGCACAGCAGCCCCGTCCTGGAGACCCGCGACGAGGACCTCGACCGAGTGCTGAACGTCAACTTCAAGGGCGTGCTGTACGCCTGCCAGGAGGCCGCACGCGCGATGCTCACGCAAGGTGTCGGGGGCAGCATCATCACCATGGCCTCGGGCGCCGTGGACACCGGAGGCCCCGGCCTGCTGTGCTACGGCGCGGCCAAGGCGGCCGTCGTGCAGCTGACGAAGACGCTGGCGACGGAGATGGGCCCCCACGGCATCCGCGTCAACGCGGTCGCTCCGGGCTGGATCCGCACTCCCATGACCGACCGCCACGACAGCGCGGCACAGACACAGACCGAGGCGTTCATGGCCCGCATGTCACCCCTCGGCCGGGTCGGTGAACCGCAGGACATCGCGCACGCCGTGCTGCACCTGGCGTCCGACGCATCGTCCTTCACGACGGGGCAGATCCTGCGTCCGAACGGCGGCGTGGCGATGCCTTGGTAGACGGCCCTCCCCGCACAGCCCGCCCGGCCCGCCAGGCTTCCACCCATCGCCGTGGGTCGACGGCCCCCACAGCCCGCGCCTTCGGCACACAGTGCACCGGCAGCAGGCTCAGCCCCCATCCTCCGGTGAAGACGGCCGCCTCCAGCGCTCCCGCCTCCGGTGCGAGAGCGAGCCGCAGCACGGCCCACCACCACAGCGCCCCCAGGCTGAGGAACACCCCCCAGCGCGCTATCGGCCGTGCCATCCACCCACCTCCAGCCCGAGGCTAGGCCGCCCGTTCACCCGCCGGGAGGGCGCACCAGCAGCACACGGATGCAGCGCGGGCCAACGTCGTCACAGCGCGTCAGAGCGCCGTGAACACTCTCCACGATGACCTCCGCGCCCCACAGCGGCAAACGCATGCACGTTCGTACCGGCAAAAGCACCCCTGCACGTCCCGTACAGCACGAAACCCCGACCGCACTCCCCCAGATCTCCCTGGGGAAGCCCTGGCCGGGGCCTCACACAACTGATCGGCGCGTGGTCAGTCCACGCGCACCAGCGGCGCCATCAGGCGGCGACCACGTCCACCGCCTCGGAAGGCGCCTTGATGGTCACCCGTTCCGGTGGCACACCGGTCACCGACACGGAACCCAGCATCGGACGGACCGACGTGGGTACAGGCTCGCTTGGGGTGGCCGCTGCAGACTGGGCCAGCTCGGCGAGGGCGAGTTCGTCGCTCACTTCCCGCATGAGCTCGGACATCCGTACGTCCAGCGCGTCGCAGATCGCGGCGAGCAGCTCGGAGGAAGCCTCCTTCTGCCCCCGCTCCACCTCGGAGAGATAGCCGAGTGAAACTCGGGCGGACGAGGAGACTTCGCGCAGAGTACGGCCCTGGCGCTGGCGCTGCCGACGCAGCACGTCACCCAGCAGGCGACGGAGCAGAATCATCGGTGGCTCCCTCCTCGGACCGCGTAGCCGCATCCTTCACGCCCCACCGTACCGCCTTGCGCCGCGGCCGTGCGGGGAGCGATGTCGTGTTCACTAAGGGCTGCAAACATCAAAACCCCCCGTTCTGTTCCGTATCCTGTGCCCGCTCATTCCCAGTGTGTTCGCTCGTAAGCTCCTTCAGGAGCAGCGCGAGTACGCTCCGTACACTCTCCATACGAATTTCCTCGCGGCCGCCGTTCAACCGCAGGGCCTCCACTTTTCCGCCACCGGCAGAACCGGAACCCGGTCCTAGCGGTCCGTCCACGGCTACGAAGACGGTTCCCACGGGCTGGCCGTCCTGCGTCTCGGGCCCCGCGACACCGGTCGTCGCGATGCCCCAGTCGGCCCCCAGAGCCTTCCGCACGCCGACCGCCATCTGCGCCGCGACCTGCGGATTCACCGCTCCGTGCTGGGCCAGTAGGGTGGCGTCGACCCCGAGCAGCTCATGCTTGAGCCCGGTGGCGTAGGCGGTCACCGAACCCCGGAACGCCTTGGAGGCCCCAGGGGTGGCTGTGATCTCCGCCGCAACCAGTCCGCCCGTGAGCGACTCGGCGACAGCGAGCGTCTCACCTCTCACTGTGAGTAGTCGCACCACGTCGGTGGCCGAGGAACTCACGCTTCCGTCTCCTCCAACGCGGCCTGGCGCTCGGCGATTCCCCGCCTGCGCAGCACAATGGCTTGTCTCACATAGTCGAGCCCGGTCACCACGGTCAGGACGACCGCCGCGGCCATCACCCACCACCTCAGCGTGGCCAGCCACCCCGTCAGCGCCAGGATGTACATCCCGACGGCCACGCCCTGCGTGAGGGTCTTGAGCTTGCCGCCGCGGCTTGCGGGGATGACTCCGTACCGGATGACGATGAAACGCAGGAGCGTGATCCCGAGTTCCCGGCCGAGGATGACGCCCGTCACCCACCACGGCAGATCGCCCAGCGCCGACAGACAGACCAGTGCCGCACCCATGATCGCCTTGTCGGCGATGGGGTCGGCGATCTTCCCGAAGTCGGTGACGAGGTCGTACGTCCGCGCCAGATGACCGTCGAACAGATCGGTGATCATGGCGATGGCGAAGGCCGCCCAGGCGAGCGAACGCCACGCCGGGTCGTATCCGCCGTCCGCCAGCATCAGCGCGACGAACGCGGGCACGAGGACCAGCCGGAGCATGGTCAGGAGGTTGGCGATGTTCCAGACGCTGGCCTGGTTGACGGCCGCGGCCGCGATCTTCCCGCCGCGCGCGGGCTTGGCGCCGCCCGCCGCACCGGTTTCGGTGCCGACGGCCCCGGCGTGACCGGCCTTGGAAGCCCCGGCCTTCGCTCCGCCCGCCTTCGCACCGCCCGCCTTCGAGCCACCGGCCGTCGAGCCCCCCGCCTTGGACGAGCCCACCGCGCTCGCCTTGCCCGCCGCACCCGCCGGGGAGGAGCCACCTGCGGCGGACGCCGGAACTCCGCTCATCTGCCCGCCTCCTCACTACACGCGAGCGTGCCCTGCAGCGGCTCGGCCACCAGGTCGACACCTTCCGTGCCGACCACCTTCGCCTCGACCATACGACCGATGCTCAGCCCAGCGCCGCTCGTGAGCAGCACCTGGCCGTCCGTCTCCGGCGCCTGGTGCGCGCCACGGCCGTACGCGCCCTCTGTCGAGTCCTCGGCGTCCACAGCCTCGACGAGCACGTGCACGGTCTCCCCGAGGCGCTCCTCGGCCCGCTGCGAGACGAGTTCCTCGGCCAGCCGCGAGACATGGGCCAGCCGTTCGGCGACGACGTCCGCGTCGAGCTTGTTCTCGTAGGTGGCGGCCTCCGTGCCCTCCTCGTCGGAGTAGCCGAAGACACCGATGGCGTCCAGCCGCGCGCCGTTGAGGAACCGCTCCAGCTCTGCGAGGTCGGCCTCGGTCTCGCCGGGGAAGCCCACGATGAAGTTGGAGCGCACTCCGGCCTGGGGGGCCTTGGCACGGATGGTGTCCAGCAGTTCCAGGAAGCGGTCGGTGTCACCGAAGCGGCGCATCGCACGCAGTACGTCGGGGGCGGAGTGCTGGAAGGACAGGTCGAAGTACGGGGCGACCTTCGGCGTCGAGGTCAGGACGTCGATCAGCCCGGGCCGCATCTCGGCCGGCTGGAGGTAGCTGACGCGGACACGCTCGATGCCGTCGACCTCCGCGAGCTCCGGCAGGAGGGACTCCAGCAGCCGGATGTCGCCGAGGTCCTTGCCGTACGACGTGTTGTTCTCGGAGACCAGCATGATCTCCTTCACGCCCTGTTCGGCGAGCCACCGCGTCTCGTTCAGCACATCGCTGGGCCGACGTGAGATGAAGGAACCCCGGAAGGACGGGATGGCGCAGAAGGTGCAGCGCCGGTCGCAGCCGGAGGCGAGCTTCACCGAGGCGACCGGGGCGCCGTCGAGGCGGCGGCGCAGGGGTGCACGCGGGCCGGAGGCCGGAGCGAGCCCCGCCGGAAGATCGGCGGGCGCGTGTCCCGGCAGCGCGACCTCGGCCGCCGACTCCTGCCGCTCGGCCGGGCTGATCGGCAGCAGCTTGCGCCGGTCGCGCGGGGTGTGCGAGGCGTGGACACCGCCGGACAGGATGGTCTGCAGGCGGTCCGAGATATCCGCGTAGTCGTCGAAGCCGAGCACGCCGTCGGCCTCCGGAAGGGCCTCGGCGAGGTCCTTGCCGTACCGCTCGGCCATGCAGCCCACCGCCACGACGGCCTGGGTTCTCCCATGCCCCTTGAGATCGTTGGCCTCCAGGAGCGCGTCGACGGAGTCCTTCTTGGCGGCGTCGACGAAACCGCAGGTGTTGACCACGGCGACATCCGCGTCCGCGGCGTCCTCCACGAGGTCCCAGCCGTCCGCCTCCAAGCGGCCTGCGAGCTCCTCCGAGTCCACCTCGTTACGGGCGCAGCCAAGAGTGACGAGTGCGACGGTACGGCGTTCAGGCATGGGCTCAAGACTACTTTGTCTCACTGACAGCCCACGTCGACGGGGTTGGCCGATCTTGGCCAACCCCGTCCTCAGCTCACCCCTTCAGCCGGACTTATCCGGCCTGCGGGTCGCCCTTGGTGTACGTGAGGCGCTCCACGGCGCCCGGCTGCCAGTCGTCCTCGATCTTCTTGCCGTTGACGTAGAGGTCGATCGCGCCCGCGTCACCGAGGACGAGGTTGATCTTCTCGCTGTCCTGGAAGGTCTTGGAGTCGCCCTGCTTGAGGAGGCCGTCGAAGAGCAGCTTGCCGTTGTGGTCCTTGGCGGAGATCCAGCTGCGTCCGTCGGCGGCGCTGACCTGGACGGTCACCTTGTCCTGCGGGACGGCCGCGATGGCGCTGTCCGACGGCTCCGGCTCGGGGTCCTTGGGCTTGTCGGTCTTCGGCGTGGGCGCGGTCCTGTCCGCCGTCGGCGACGAGTCGCCTTCGGCCACCGTGGACTTGCCGCCCTCGCTGTCGCCCTTGAACGCGGTGAACCCGACGAACCCGATCACCGCGACGATGGCGGCGACCATGGCCGCGGTCCAGTTCGGCCCGCGCCGCTCGGGACGGATGCGCTCCGCTTCGAACAGGGGGGCAGCCGGCGTGGGCGCCGGCCGTCCGCCGTGCGAGGCGTCGTACTGGGCGAGAAGCGGGGCCGGATCGAGGCGGACGGCCTTGGCCAGGGTCCGGATGTGGCCCCGGGCGTACACGTCGCCGCCGCAGGCAGCGAAGTTGTCCGCCTCGATGGCATGCACGATGGCGATGCGGACCCGGGTGGCGCTGCTGACGTCGTCGACGGTCAGCCCGGCGTCGATACGCGCCTGCCGAAGGGCACGGCCGATCGAGAGGCCGGCTTCGTCGGATACGTCTTCGAACGGACGCTCGTCTTCAGGGGAGTTGCCGATGGACACGGGGGCGCCTTTCGAGCGTTTAAGCCACCTGTGCTGGAGGTTCAGTCTAGGGGGGGTACGAAAGGGTGGGGCAACCGGGCGGTGGGACTTTATACGCCATCAGAATGGCCGGACACGCTGATGGTGAGGTACGAGGTTGTCGCTTCCCTCAACTTGACGTACGCCGAAGGGGAACGGTTGCTCAATGATCCCTTACGGGTGAGTCACGATCCGACATCGACGCATCACCCACCCGCCCGCAAGGCGACCACCACGGCCCGATTCCGCCCCGGACTTCCTTTAAGCCTCCCCGCGGATCACCGCGAGCACGCCGTCCAGCTCATCAGGTTTCACAAGAACGTCACGAGCCTTGGAGCCCTCGCTGGGCCCGACGATGCCGCGCGACTCCATGAGGTCCATCAGCCGCCCGGCCTTGGCGAACCCGACGCGCAGCTTGCGCTGGAGCATGGACGTCGACCCGAACTGCGTGGAGACCACCAGCTCGGCCGCCTGACAGAGCAGGTCGAGGTCGTCGCCGATCTCCTCGTCGATCTCCTTCTTCTGCTTGGTGCCCACGGTGACGTCGTCCCGGAAGACCGGCGCCATCTGGTCCTTGCAGTGCTGGACGACCGCCGCCACCTCGTCCTCGGTCACGAACGCGCCCTGCATACGCGTCGGCTTGTTCGCGCCCATCGGCAGGAACAGCCCGTCACCCTTGCCGATCAGCTTCTCGGCACCGGGCTGGTCGAGGATGACGCGCGAGTCCGCGAGCGAGGAGGTGGCGAAGGCGAGCCGTGAGGGCACGTTCGCCTTGATGAGACCGGTGACGACGTCGACCGACGGCCGCTGGGTGGCGAGCACCAGGTGGATGCCGGCCGCGCGCGCGAGCTGCGTGATGCGCACGATCGCGTCCTCGACGTCGCGCGGCGCGACCATCATCAGGTCGGCCAGCTCGTCGACGATGACCAGCAGGTAGGGGTACGGCTGGAGCTCGCGCTCACTGCCCTCCGGCGCCTTCACCTTGCCGCCCCGCACGGCCTCGTTGAAGTCGTCGATGTGCCGGTAGCCGTACGCCGCCAGGTCGTCGTAGCGAAGGTCCATCTCCCGTACGACCCACTGCAGCGCCTCGGCGGCCCGCTTCGGATTGGTGATGATCGGCGTGATCAGGTGCGGGATGCCCTCGTACGCGGTCAGCTCGACGCGCTTGGGGTCGACCAGGACCATGCGGACGTCCTCCGGGGTCGCCCGCATCATGATCGAAGTGATCAAGCAGTTGATGCAGGACGACTTACCGGAACCGGTCGCACCGGCAACCAGCACATGCGGCATCTTCGCGATGTTGGCCATCACGTAACCGCCCTCGACGTCCTTGCCGAGCGCCACCAGCATCGGGTGGTCGTCCTCGGCGGCGGCCGCGAGGCGCAGCACGTCGCCGAGGTTGACCATCTCACGGTCGGTGTTCGGGATCTCGATGCCGACCGCGGACTTGCCGGGGATCGGGCTGATGATCCGCACGTCCGGGCTGGCGACGGCGTACGCGATGTTCTTCGTCAGCGCGGTGATCCGCTCGACCTTCACGGCGGGCCCGAGCTCGACCTCGTAGCGCGTGACCGTCGGCCCGCGCGTGAAGCCGGTGACCCGGGCGTCGACCTTGAACTCGGAGAACACGGTGGTGAGCGACTCGACGATGGCGTCGTTGGCGGCGCTGCGCGACTTGCCCGGACCACCGCGCTCGAGGAGGTCGAGCGACGGAAGCGAGTACGTGATGTCACCGGACAGCTGGAGCTGTTCGGCGCGCGGGGGCAGGTCGCGCATCTGCTCAGGCGCGGCCTTGGTGAGGTCCGGTACCTCGGACTTGGTGAGATCCGGTACGTCGGTCTTGGGGAGTTTCTCCTGCTTGGGCCGCGCGGCCGGCACCGGCGTGGGCACCGGTGTGGTCTCCGCGCGGTCGCCCACGCTGACGCCCTGGGTGAGGTCGGCGACGATCGGCGAGGGCGGCATCCCGTGCAGGACGGCACCGTCGAGCGCCGCGGCGGCTGCCGCCGCGACGTCCACAGCGTCCATGGGCCGGTTCATCTCGGGCTGCGGCACAGCGGACCGCCTCGGGCGCCCACGACGCCGCGAGAGGGCCTCCTGCTCGGCGCTGTCGGGGTCGTACGCGTCGGGGGCCGGGGTGCGCCTGCGACCGCGCGACGCGGGCAGCGTCTCGCGCCATTGGTCGTCGTAGCGCTGGTCGTCCTCGGTGTACTCGTCGTCCTCCGCCGGGTCGGGCAGGATGCCGAGCTTCACGCCCAGCTGCCGCAGTCGCTGCGGGATGGCGTTGACCGGGGTGGCCGTGACGACGAGCAGCCCGAAGATCGTGAGCAGCACGAGCAGCGGGACGGCGAGGACCTCGCCCATGGTGTACGTCAGCGGGGTCGCCGCGCCCCAGCCGATCAGTCCGCCGGCGTCCCTTATGGCCTGCATGCCGTCGCTGCGGGCGGGCGAGCCGACGGCGATGTGGACCTGTCCGAGCACGCCGATGACGAGCGCGGACAGGCCGATGACGATGCGGCCGTTGGCCTCGGGCTTCTCGGGGTGCCGGATGAACCGTACGGCGATGACCGCGAGCAGGATCGGTACGAGCAGGTCGAGCCGGCCGAAGGCCCCGGTCACGATGATCTCGACGAGGTCGCCGACGGGACCGCGCAGGTTGGACCAGGTGCCGGCCGCGACGATCAGCGCGAGACCGAGCAGCAACAGCGCGATGCCGTCCTTGCGGTGGGCGGGGTCGAGGTTCTTGGCGCCCTGCCCTATGCCGCGGAAGACCGCGCCGACGGCATGCGCGATCCCGAGCCAGACGGCGCGCACGAGCCGGTAGATGCCCCCGGTGGGATTGGGAGCCGGCTTGGGCGCGGGCGCGGCTTTCTTCGCCGCGGCCTTCTTGGCCGGCGCCTTCTTGGCGGGGGCTTTCTTGGCGGCGGCCTTCTTCGCCGGAGCCTTCGCGGAAGCGGCCGCCTTCTTCGCGGGCGGCTTCTTGGCTGCGGAGGAACGTGAGGCCATGGGTGTGAGGTTACCGGTGGAGAAGACAGTGGACACGTGTGCCCACTGCTTCACCCGTTCGTGTCGCCCTTGCTGGGGCGGCGAACTGACGCCGGTTCACGGATCGGTCACACACAGGACAATTCGGCGCCGCTCGCCCGCCAACCGACGCCATCGCGACGTCAGTTCTGCGAGGGGACCGAGGACGTGCTCCCGGTGCCCGGCTCCAGAGCGTCCAGCGCCCGCCGCAACCCCGTGAGTTTGCGTTCGAGATGGGCCGCAGTGGCCACCGCGGCCGCGTCCGCCGACTCGTCGTCCAGCTGCTTGGACAGCGCCTCGGCCTGCTCCTCGACGGCCGCGAGCCGCGCCGACAGTTCGGCGAGCAGCCCCGCCGGCTCCTTGGCGTCGCCGCCCGCGGCCTTGCCGCCGCCCTCCAACTGAAGCCGCAGCAGCGCCGCCTGCTCGCGCAGCTGGCAGTTCTTCATGTACAGCTCGACGAACACGGAGACCTTCGCCCGCAGCACCCACGGGTCGAACGGCTTGGAGATGTAGTCCACCGCGCCGGCCGCATAGCCGCGGAACGTGTGGTGCGGGCCGTGGTTGATCGCGGTGAGGAAGATGATCGGGATGTCCCGGGTCCGCTCCCGCCGCTTGATGTGCGCCGCGGTTTCGAAACCGTCCATCCCCGGCATCTGGACGTCCAGCAGAATGACCGCGAAGTCGTCCGTCAGCAGTGCTTTGAGCGCTTCCTCCCCGGACGATGCCCGCACCAGGGTCTGATCGAGCGCAGAGAGGATCGCCTCCAGCGCCAGCAGATTCTCCGGCCGGTCATCGACCAGGAGGATCTTGGCCTTCTGCACCATGGCCCGCCCTCCTCGCCCCGGCAGTGCACCGGGCTCCGCCCCAGGGGACGACTCCCTTACGCCGCCCGCCCTCGTGCCGGTCATGGTAGCCGCACCCCGCCTGTCGCCACACCCTGTCACCGCGATGTCACTGTGCACGTAGCAGAAACGCAGCAGGAGACCAGAAGGTTCCCCGAATACCGCACTTCTACACGGCTTCGAGCACACTGAGTCAGCAACTCCGTGTGAACACTGTTGGTTCCTGTCACTGCTCCCTCATCCACTGATTCATCACCGCCAGCAGATGATCGGGATCGACCGGCTTCGTCACGTAGTCGGAAGCACCCGACTCGATCGCCTTCTCCCGGTCGCCCTTCATCGCCTTGGCGGTCAGCGCGATGATCGGCAGCCCGGCGAACTGCGGCATCCTGCGGATCGCCGTGGTCGTCGCGTACCCGTCCATCTCGGGCATCATGATGTCCATCAGGACGACCGCCACGTCGTCGTGCTGCTCCAGCACCTCGATGCCCTCACGGCCGTTCTCGGCGTACAGCACGGACAGGCCGTGCTGCTCCAGGACGCTGGTCAGCGCGAAGACGTTGCGGATGTCGTCGTCGACGATGAGCACCTTCTCGCCGCCGAACCGGACGCCCCGCAGCGGCTGCGGCGCCGCCTGCTGCTGCTCGGCCGCCGACCACTGCTCCTGCTGCGCGGGCCGCTGCTCCAGCTCGTGCGCCGCCCTGCGACGGCGCCTGAAGAGCGCGGCGGCGCCGTTCTGCGTCTCCCGGTACGACCGCACCTCGGCCGGCGTCTCGATCTCCACGTCGGACAGCTCCGACAGGTCGGCCGCGGAGGCCACCAGGTCGCCCGCGTCGAGAGGCGGCAGCTGCTGCTGGTAGCCGTGCGGTGGCAGTTCGCTGGGGTGCAGCGGCAAATACAGCGTGAACGTCGAGCCGCGTCCCGGCTCGCTCTGCGCGTGGATCTCGCCGCCGAGCAGCTGCGCGATCTCCCGCGAGATGGACAGCCCCAGCCCCGTGCCGCCGTACTTGCGACTGGTCGTGCCGTCCGCCTGCTTGAAGGCCTCGAAGATCACCCGCATCTTGCTGGCCGCGATCCCGATGCCGGTGTCGGTCACGGAGAACGCGATCAGCGGCGCGTCCGCCTCGGTCAGCGAACCGGCCTCCAGGAGCTGCTCCCGGATCTGCATCGGGACATCCGCCCCGGCGGGCCGGATGACCAGCTCGACCGAGCCGGAGTCGGTGAACTTCACCGCGTTGGACAGCAGGTTCCGCAGCACCTGCAGCAGCCGCTGCTCGTCGGTGTGCAGCGTGGCGGGCAGCTCCGGTGAGACCCGCACCGACAGGTCCAGGCCCTTCTCCGCGGTCAGCGGCCGGAAGGTGGCCTCCACGTAGTCGACGAGCTGGACGAGTGCGATACGCGTCGGCGAGACGTCCATCTTGCCCGCCTCGACCTTCGACAGGTCGAGGATGTCGTTGATCAGCTGGAGCAGGTCGGAGCCGGCGCCGTGGATGGTCTCGGCGAACTCGACCTGCTTCGGCGAGAGGTTGCCCTCGGCGTTGTCGGCGAGCAGCTTGGCGAGGATCAGCAGCGAGTTGAGCGGCGTACGCAGCTCGTGCGACATGTTGGCGAGGAACTCGCTCTTGTAGCGCATGGAGACGGCGAGCTGCTCGGCGCGCTCCTCCAGGACCTGCCGCGCCTCCTCGATCTCGGTGTTCTTGACCTCGATGTCCCGGTTCTGCTGGGCCAGGAGCTCGGCCTTCTCCTCCAGTTCGGCGTTGGATGCCTGGAGGGCCTTCTGCCGGTTCTCCAACTCGGCGGAGCGCTCACGCAGTTGCTCGGTCAGCTCCTGCGACTGCTTCAGCAGCACCTCGGTCTTGGTGTTGACCGAGATGGTGTTGACGCTGGTCGCGATCATCTCGGCGATCTGGTTGAGGAAGTCCTTCTGGATCTGCGTGAACGGCGTGAAGGAGGCCAGCTCGATCACGCCGAGCACCTTGCCCTCGAAGAGCACCGGAAGGACGATCACCTGCGCCGGCGGGGCTTCGCCGAGCCCGGAGGAGATCTTCAGATAGCCACTGGGCGCGTTCTCCACCAGGATCGTGCGCTTCTCCATGGCGGCCGTCCCGATCAGCCCCTCCCCGGGCCTGAACGACGTCGGCATGGAACCCATCGAGTAGGCGTACGACCCCAGCATCCGCAGCTCGTACTGGTCCTCGCCCTCCGCGCTCATGTCCTTGCCGTCGACGAGCGGCATCGCCAGGAAGAACGCGCCGTGCTGCGCGGACACGACCGGCGTCAGCTCGCTCATGATCAACGAGGCCACGTCCTCCAGGTCGCGGCGGCCCTGCATCAGCGCGGAGATCCGGGCGAGATTGCCCTTGAGCCAGTCCTGCTCCTTGTTGGCGATCGTGGTGTCACGCAGGTTGGCGATCATCTTGTTGATGTAGTCCTGCAGTTCCTGGATCTCGCCGGACGCGTCGACGTCGATCTTCAGGTTCAGGTCGCCACGGGTCACCGCGGTCGCCACGCGCGCGATGGCACGCACCTGCCGGGTGAGGTTTCCTGCCATTTCGTTCACGGACTCGGTGAGGTCGCGCCAGGTGCCGTCGACGTCACGCACGCGTGCCTGGCCGCCGAGCTGTCCTTCCGTGCCCACCTCGCGGGCGACTCGGGTGACCTCCTCGGCGAAGGACGACAGCTGGTCGACCATCGTGTTGATCGTCGTCTTGAGCTCGAGGATCTCGCCTCGGGCGTCGATGTCGATCTTCTTGGTCAGGTCGCCCTTGGCGATGGCGGTGGTGACCATGGCGATGTTGCGCACCTGGCCGGTCAGGTTGGACGCCATCTGGTTCACGGACTCGGTGAGGTCCTTCCACGTACCGGCCACACCCGGCACATGCGCCTGCCCGCCGAGGATGCCGTCGGTGCCCACCTCACGGGCCACCTTGGTGACCTGGTCGGCGAACGAACTCAGCGTCTTCACCATCGTGTTGAAGGTGTCGGCGAGCTGCGCGACCTCACCGCGGGCCTCGATCGTCACCGTCCGCGTCAGGTCGCCGTTGGCGACGGCCGCCGCGACCTGCGAGATGTTCCGCACCTGCATGGTCAGGTTCTTGGCCATCAGGTTCACGTTGCCGCTCAGGTCCTTCCAGATGCCCGTGACACCCGGAACATGCGCCTGGCCGCCCAGAATGCCCTCGGTACCCACCTCACGGGCCACCCGGGTCACCTGCTCGGCGAAGCTGGACAGCTGGTCGACCATCGTGTTGACGGTCGTGACGAGCTCGAGGATCTCGCCCTTGGCGTCAACGGTGATCTTCTTCGACAGGTCGCCCTTGGCGACCGCGGTCGTGACCTCGGCGATCTGGCGCACCTGGATGGTCAGGTTGTTCGCCATGAAGTTCACGGACTGGGTGAGGTCCTTCCAGGTGCCGGAGACGCCCTGCACCTCGGCCTGACCGCCGAGCTGACCCTCCGTACCCACCTCACGGGCGACCCTGGTGACCTCCTCCGCGAACGACGACAGCTGGTCGACCATCGTGTTCAGCGTGTTCTTCAGCTCCAGGATCTCGCCGCGCGCGTCAACAGTGATCTTCTGCGACAGGTCACCACGGGCCACCGCGGTGGCGACCTGCGCGATGTTGCGCACCTGGGCGGTCAGGTTTCCTGCCATTCCGTTCACGGAGTCGGTCAGGTCCCGCCACACACCGGCCACACCCGGCACCTGCGCCTGGCCACCCAGTCGACCCTCGGTACCCACCTCGCGGGCGACCCGGGTCACCTGGTCGGCGAAGCCGGAGAGCTGGTCGACCATCGTGTTGATGGTGTTCTTCAGCTCCAGGATCTCGCCGCGCGCATCCACGTCGATCTTCTGCGACAGGTCACCGCGCGCCACCGCAGTGGTGACCTGCGCGATGTTGCGCACCTGGGCAGTAAGGTTTCCTGCCATTCCGTTGACGGAGTCGGTGAGCTCCTTCCACGTACCGGCCACGCCCGGTACGACCGCCTGACCGCCCAGCCGGCCCTCGGTGCCCACGTCCCGCGCCATCCGCGTGACCTGGTCGGCGAAGGACGACAGCTGGTCCACCATCGTGTTCACGGTGTTCTTCAGCTGGAGCATCTCGCCGGAGACGTCCACGGTGACCTTCTGCGACAGGTCACCGTTGGCCACGGCCGTGGTCACCTGCGCGATGTTCCTCACCTGTCCGGTGAGGTTCCGGAACGCGGTGTTGACGGAGTCCGTCAGGTCCTTCCACGTCCCCGCCGCCCCCGGCACCTGCGCCTGACCGCCGAGCTCACCCTCGACACCGACCTCACGGGCGACACGCGTGACCTCTGAACCGAACGCGGACAGTTGGTCGACCATGCCGTTGACGGTGTTCTTCAGCTCCAGCATCTCGCCGGCCACGTCGACCGTGACCTTCTGCGACAGGTCACCACTGGCCACCGCCGTCGTCACCGTGGCGATGTCCCGCACCTGAATGGTCAGGTTCCGGAACACGGTGTTGACGGAGTCCGTCAGGTCCTTCCACGTCCCCGCCGCGCCCGGCACGTTCGCCTGACCGCCCAGCCGCCCCTCCGCACCGACTTCGTTGGCCACGCGCGTGACCTCGTCCGCGAAGATCCGCAGCGTCTCGGTCATCTGGTTGATCGTGTCCGCGAGCTGGGCGACCTCGCCCCGGGCCGACACGGTCACCTTCTGCGACAGATCACCGTTGGCCACCGCCGTCGTCACCTGGGCGATACCGCGCACCTGCGCGGTCAGGTTGCCGGCCATCAGGTTCACCGAATCGGTGAGGTCCTTCCACACACCGGCCACACCAGGCACCTGCGCCTGCCCGCCGAGCTCACCCTCGGTACCCACCTCGCGCGCGACTCGCGTCACCTCGGAGGAGAAGGACGACAGCTGGTCCACCATCGTGTTGACGGTGTTCTTGAGCTCCAGCATCTCGCCGGCCACATGAACCGTGACCTTCCGGGACAGGTCACCCTTGGCGACCGCCGTGGTCACCAGCGCAATGTCCCGCACCTGGGCCGTCAGCCGGTAGGCCATCGTGTTGACGGAGTCCGTGAGGTCCTTCCACGAACCCGACATGCCACGCACGCGTGCCTGCCCACCGAGCTTGCCCTCGGTGCCCACCTCGCTGGCCACCCGTGTGACTTCGTCGGTGAACGTCGACAGCTGATCGACAAGGTTGTTTACAGTCCGCCCGACCTTGAGGAACTCACCCCGCAGCGGATGCCCGGACCCGTCCGGCGCCTGCGTGCGCAGCTCCATGCGCGGCGACAGATCACCCTCGGCCACCGCGGACAGCACCCGGCCGACCTCGGACACGGGCCGTACGAGGTCGTCGACCAGGGCGTTGGAGTTGTCGACGGCGGCCGCCCAGGAGCCCTCACAGGCGCCCGTCTCGAGCCGTTCCGTGAGCTTGCCCTCGCGCCCGACCATGCGCCGCACGCGCGCCAGCTCACCCGTCAGATGGAGATTGCGGTCGGCCACCTCGTTGAAAACCGCGGCGATCTCCGACATCACGCCGTCCCCGGACACGGTGAGACGTTTCCGGAAGTTCCCGTCGCGCATCGACACCAGGGCCGCCAGCAGCCGGTTCAGGGCAGCCGTGTCCACGGCAGTGGTCCCACCACGCGTCTTGCGCTCGTTCCTCAGGGACGGTCCGCCTTTCGCGCGCGTCTTAGTGCCCCGCGTCGCTGCGCCAGACTCCACTGTGTCCCTCCCGCAGGGGTCGACCGTTACTGCTGTGCTCGGGTTCTACTGCTCGGCGTACCCGCTACTGCTGGGTATTCCTGCCGGATATACCAGGCCACACCACGTGCTGCTGCCCGCGATACGCGAACGACACTCAGCCTGCCCGGACCTTCACAAGAAGCTTGCCCAGTGTTTCACCCCTGCTGAACCCGGCCATAACAGTTCGGCAGCTTCGCACACCCTCCGCACACCCTCCGGACGGAAACACTGCCGACCGGCATCCGCATGGACGGCGAAGGTAAGTAACCTTGCATGCGGCTGTCCAGCCGCGCCGGTCCCGTCCGGTCTGGGCGGTGACAGGAGGAGCACGAGCGGGCATCGGAGGGGCAGCCGGACATGACCACCGGACTGATCCCGGGGGGACCATCCCCGGACCGGCCGACAGGCGCGCACATGCCGCACCAGCCGCGCGACCAGGTCGGCCGCGGGGCCCTGCACGTCGACAACCGGACGAGGAGTTCTGTGATCACCGCGCGCGCGGCAGCCAGCTTCGATCCCGTCGGGCGATCGGTCGCGAGCGCCCGCTCCTTCGTCCGCGACACCCTTCAGGGCTGGGGCTTCGCCGACATCGTCGACGACGCCGTAGTCCTCACCAGCGAACTGGTGACCAACGCCGTCGTACACGCGGGCACCTCCGCGGACGTCCTGTGCCTGCGCAGTGAAGACGGCGTACGGATCGAGGTGGCCGACCGGTATCCGGAACGCGAGATCCCCCTCCAGGGCTCGCCCGTCAACATGGGCAGCCCCGACCGCGAGGGCGGCCGCGGCCTCCAGCTGTGCGCGGCCCTGGCCGGCCGCTGGGGTGTCGAGTACACGCCCACGCACAAGCAGGTCTGGTTCCAACTCGATCTTCCCGAACGACCGGTGGGCACTCGCGCGGCAGGCCCGTCCCTGCCCTCCGACCTCCTCCCGCTCGCCGACGGCCGCGTCCGCGTCGCCGTGGTCCAGATCGACCGTACGGGCGCCATCTCGTCCTGGAACGAGGACGCCGAGGACCTCTTCGGCTATGCGGCCGAGCAGGTCACCGGCAAGCCCCTGACCGACCTCGCGGCCTGGCCGCACACCCCGGGCACCAGCACCGGAATCGCGGAGGCACTCCAGCTCTCCCGCTGGGAGGGCAGCTACGGCATAAGGGGCGCCAACGGCCGCGTCACACCGGTGTACGCCTCCCACCTCCGCGTCCGCGACACCGACGGCGGACCATCCACGGTCTGCCTCCTGGTCCGCGACCACGAACGCGCCGTCCTGCAGACCCCGTTGCGCATCCCGGCCTCCGACACCTCCACCACCTCCGAGGCCCAGAGCACCGACCCCTTCGAGGTGTTCATCGGCTCCCCCGCCCCGGACGACCTGGACGGCCTCCTCCAGCGCACGGTGGAGCGCGCCCGCGACATGCTCGACGGCGACTCCGCCTTCCTGCTCCTCGCGACCGACGACGAAACGGAGTTGGAGGTCCGCGCCTCCACCGGCCTGCCCTCCGCCCGTCAGCGCTTCGCGCGCGTGCCCGTCGAGGCGGGCCCCGGCCGCTACGGCTCAGCCCGCATGCCGGCGGTCCACGAGGACCTCACCATGGTCCCCGGTGCCGTACCCCTGCTGCGGGGCACCGGCATGCGCTCGGTCGTCACGGTCCCCCTGAAGGTCGAGGGCCGCCTCACCGGCTCCCTCGGTGTCGCCGCCGAGGCGCCCAGCAGATACTCCAACGAGGAGGCGCTGCGCCTCCAGTTCGCCGCCGACCGCATCGCGCTGGCGGTCGAGTCGGCCCGCCTCGGCGAACTCGAACGCCTGCGCCGAGGCTCCCTCAGCTTCCTCGTCGAGGCCTCGGACCTCCTCGCCGGCACCTTGGACCGTGACCAGACGCTGGCCCTCATGGCCCAGATGACGGTCCCGACCCTGGCCACCTGGTGCGCCGTCTACACGATCGCCGACCAGGCATCGGAGCCCTACCTGTCGTACGTCCTGCACGAGGACGAGGAACTCATCGACGGCATCAAGTCGTTGCTCTCCAAGATCCCCCCACCGGAACCCATCGCCACCCCCGGCGCCCGCGTCTGGTCGGCCCCCGCCCAGTCCGCACACCAGGCCGCCCTGCGCACCTCGATGCGCAGCCTGGGCCTGGGCGAGCCCGTCGGCCGCATCAGCGCGGGCATCGGTCCCACCCTGGCCACGGCCTCCGCGGTCGGCGGCGAGACGGTCGTCCTCCCGCTGGTCGCCCGCAACCGAGTCATCGGCATGCTGACCCTCGGCAAACCGACGGACGAACACTTCCGCCAGGAGATCCTGGAGTTGGCGGAGGACCTCTCGCGAAGGGCTGCCCTGGCCCTGGACAACGCCCGCCTCTACTCCGAGCGCACGGCCATCAGCCAGTCCCTCCAGCGCAGCCTCCTGCCGCCCGAGCTCCCCGAGATCGACGGCGTAGAGGTCGAGGTCATCTACCGCGCCGCCGGCGAGGGCAACGAGGTCGGCGGCGACTTCTACGACCTCTTCCCGATCAGCGACGGCGCGTACGGCTTCGCCATCGGCGACGTCTGCGGCACGGGCCCGAACGCTGCCGCGGTCACGGGCCTGGCCCGGCACGCGCTCCGGCTCCTGGCCCGCGAGGGCCTCAGCGGCCCGGCGGTGCTGGAGCGCCTGAACTCCGCGATCCTCGACGAGGGCGCCCGCAGCCGCTTCCTGACGCTCCTCTACGGCGAGTTGCGGCCCCAGGACGACGGCAGCGCCGAACTGAAGGTGGTATGCGCCGGCCATCCGCTCCCCCTCCGCCTGCGCCAGGACGGCTCGGTCGAACCGGCCGCTGAACCCCAGCCGCTGCTCGGCGTCATGGACGACCTGGAGCTCTACGAGCAGACGGTCACCCTCGATCCGGGCGACGTCCTGCTGTGCGTGACGGACGGCGTCACCGAACGCCGCGAAGGCAGCCGCATGCTGGGCGACGACGGCCTGACCGATGTCCTGACCACCTGCACGGGCCTGACTGCCGGCGCTGTGGCGGCACGCATCATGCGCGCGGTCGAACGCTTCGCCTCGGACGCCCCGTCCGACGACATGGCCATCCTGGCGATGCGCGTCCCCGGCATCCACAAGGACTGAGACAGAAACCGGCAGAACGACACGAGAAAGGCCCCGCCCGAATGGGCGGGGCCTTTCTGATCGGAGCCCCCAAACGGAATCGAACCGTTGACCTTCTCCTTACCATGGAGACGCTCTGCCGACTGAGCTATAGGGGCCTGCTGCCTTTTGGAAGGTTTTCCCTCGCGGCAACGGAATAGATCATACCCCGAACACACCCGTGCTCCAAAACCCGCTCAGAAGGCGGGTTGGAGGAGTCCGCCCAGCGCGTTGCAGGCGGACACGATCCGCTGCATGTCCCGCTTGGTCAGAGAGGCGTCCACAGGCAGGGACAACGTTTCATCGGCAGCCCGTTCGGTCTCGGGCAGCGACACACACCGCCGGAATTCAGGCAGCCGGTGCACGGGCGTCTTCACCGGCACCCGGCACTCAACTCCCCTGGCCCGCACGGCCCGGGCGAACGCGTCGCGATCCGGCCGCCCGTTCCCCGGCACACGAACGACGTACTGCTGGTAGGTGTGCCCGTCGCCACCGTCAGGCGTGAGCACGCCCTTCAACTTCGCGTCCAGATACGAGGCCCGCTGCCGGCGCTGAGCAATCTCGTCGTACGGAACCTCGGACTCGCCCTGCTCGAGCACCAACAGCCCATGCCGGTGCCCGATCTCATGCAACCGCTTGATGTCGGCCGACCGACCGAAGCGGTGTACGGCGACGATGGCCGCTGTCCGCGAAGTGACGGCTGCCTCGACAGCGAGGGCATCAAGGCAATAGGTCACGGGATCTATGTCGGCGAACACCGGCAGCGCCCCGGCCAGGACCACAGCCTCGGCGACCTCGACGTTCCCGAAGGCCGGTACGACAACCTCGTCACCGACTCCGACGCCGGCGGCCCTGAGCATTGCAGCAGTACCCATATGGGGGATGTTCGTTGCGCAACGTGAACTTCAGGTGACACACAACAAAAAAGGGTTGGACCCGGAACCGAAGTTCCGGGTCCAACCCGTTAAAAGGAGTTCGGCGGCGTCCTACTCTCCCACAGGGTCCCCCCTGCAGTACCATCGGCGCTGTAAGGCTTAGCTTCCGGGTTCGGAATGTAACCGGGCGTTT
>NZ_JBITES010000016.1:0-255847 GCF_044455405.1 Streptomyces sp. NPDC051243
AGCAGGCGCAGTTGGCGATCGACACCTATCGCCGCGCCCAGGAGACCTCTCAGAAGGCGACGGACGCGCACAACGCCCGGGTGAAGGCGTACAACCAGGCCGCTGACCAGTACAACGCCGCCGCTACGGCGGGACGCGACCCGGGACCGAAACCGACTGAGCCGGGCGCGTTCGTCGACCCGGGTGAGGCGGGCCGGCGGGACGCCGAGGAGATCCTGGCCGAGGCGCGCCGCCAGCGCACCGATGCCGCCCGCGACGCGCAGCGCAAGGTGGCCGACGCCCTGGAGACGGCCCCGCCGAAGCCGGAGTTCACCGAACGGCTGAAGGCCGACGTCGTGGACGCCGTCGTGAGCACCACGCTGAACCAAGCCCACGTCGTGGGTGGTTTCCTCAAGGGCGCCGCGGACGCGGTGCAGCTGGTCCGCATGGTCAACCCGTATGACCCGTACAACCTCACCCACCCCGGCGAGTACGAGAAGAACGCCAACATGGTGCTGGCCGGCCTGGTGAGCACCGCCGCCCATCCCGAACGCCTGCCCAAGGCCATCATCGGCACCGGCTGGGGCGACGACCCGGCCGACGCGATGGGCTACCTCGCCTCGAACCTGATCGGCGGCAAGGGCGCCACGGGTGCGGCGCGTGGTGCGGCGCGGGGGGCTGCCAAGGGCGCGGCGACGGGAGCGGCCCGCGATGGTGTGACCTCATCGATCCGCAACACCGCCAGGCAACTGTGGTGCAAGCTGTTCGGCGGCGATCCCATCGACATGGCCACCGGCCGGATGTCACTGCCGCAGACCGACGTGACTCTGCCTGGGCGTCATCTGCATCCGCGAGGACGGCTCGCTCCTGGCCTACCCGCACCCCGCACCCGGCGTCCCCACCCTGCCCCTGGCCGGCGCCCCCTACCCCCTGACCATCGACGCCTACGGCGACTACACCGTCACCGACCCCGCCTCCGGCCGCACCTGGTACTTCGCGGCCCCGGGCGGCGACGGCAACGGCATCGCCCTGCTGGAACAGATCACCGACCGCTCCGGCCAGTGGCTCACCTTCGAGTACGACCACGAGGGCGGCGCCCCGACGGCGATCGTGCACTCGGCGGGCTACCACCTCAGGATCGAGACGACCGGGGACCGAATAACCGCCCTGCGCCTGGCCGACACGGCTGGCGACGGGGCTGCCGCCGGCGGCGACATCGAACTGGTCCGCTTCGGCTACGACGACCAGGGCCACCTGGCGTCAGTGACCAACTCCTCCGGCCTCCCGACCCGCTTCACCAACGACGGTCTGGGCCGCATAACCGCCTGGACCGACACCAACAACTCGTCCTACCACTACGTCTACGACGACGAGGGCCGCTGCACCTCCCAGACGGGCGACGCAGGCCACCTGCGCAACACCTTCACCTACGGCGAGATCGACCCGGCCACCGGCCACCGCACGATCACCGCGACCAACTCCCTGGGCCACAGCACCCACTACCAGGTCAACAGCGACCTCCAGGTGATCGCCGAGACCGGCCCCGACGGCGCCACGACCCACACCACGTACGACCACTACGACCGGCCGCTGACGATCACGGACCCCCTGGGCCGCACGCTCAGCTACGCATACGACGAGGCAGGCCGCACAGTGCTGGCCGTCCGCCCCGACGGCCGCTACACCAGCATCGGCTACAACGACCAGGGCCTGCCCGTCTCGATAGCCGACCCCGACGGCACGCACGTCACCCAGCAGTTCGACGAGTTCGGCAACCGCACGGCCGTAACGGACGCATCCGGGACCACGACCCACTTCACGTACGACGACCGCGGCCACCTGGCGACGGTCACGGACGCGACAGGCGCAACAACCACGGTCCACTGCAACCCGGCAGGCCTCCCCCTGGAGATCACGGACCCGCTGGGCGCGGTGACCCGCTACGAACGAGACACTTTCGGCCGCCCTGTAACAATCACGGACCCGACAGGCGCGGTGACCCGCCTGGAATGGACGGTCGAGGGCCGCCCCTCCCGCCGCACGGCCCCCGACGGCACCACGGAATCCTGGACCTACGACGGCGAAGGCAACTGCACCAGCCACACCGACGCCATGGGCGCCGTCTCCCACTACGAATACACCCACTTCGACCTGATGTCGGCCCGCACGGGCCCGGACGGCGTCCGCTACGAGTTCGACCACGACACCGAACTAAACCTGACGAAGGTCACGAACCCGCAGGGCCTGACCTGGAGCTACGAGTACGACGCGGCCGGCCGCCTGATAGCGGAGACGGACTTCGACGACCGTCAACTGAAGTACGAACACGACACAGCAGGTCAACTGACCGCCAGCACCACGGCCTCCGGCCAGACGATCCGCTTCGAAAGGGACCTCCTGGGCCGCGTGGTGAGGAAGGACGCGGCCGGAGCGGTCACCACGTACTCGTACGACGCGATGGGCGGCCTGGCTCAGGCAACCAGCCCGGACGCGGTCCTGACGTCGCAGCGGGATGGGATGGGCCGCCTGGTATCCGAGACGGTCAACGGCCGCACGCTCACCTACGCGTACGACACGTTGGGCCGCCGCACCAGCCGAACCACACCGACCGGCGCGACCAGCACATGGGCGTACGACGCGGCCGGCAACCGCACCGAACTGACCACCTGCGGCCGCACCCTCGCCTTCACCCACGACGCCGTCGGCCGCGAAACCGCCCGCCGCATCGGCGACACCCTCACCCTCACCAACGCCTTCGACCCCCTGGGCCGCCTGACGAAACAGGAACTCACCGGCCCCGCAAACCAACTCCTCCAGCACCGCGCCTACACCTACCGCGCCGACGGCAACCTGACGGCCATCGACGACCACCTCAACGGCGCGCGCCGCTTCGACCTCGATACCGCAGGCCGGGTCACAGCGGTCCACGCCGCGAACTGGACGGAGTCCTACGCCTACGACACAGCAGGCAACCAGGTCCACGCCACCTGGCCGAGCTCCATGCCAGGCCAGGAAGCCACCGGCGACCGCACCTACGTCGGCACCCGCATCACCCGCGCGGGCAACGTCCGCTACGAACACGACGCAGCGGGCCGTATCATCCTGCGGCAGAAAACTCGCCTGTCCCGCAAACCGGACACCTGGCGCTACACCTGGGACGCCGAAGACCGCCTGACGTCCGTGATCACCCCCGACGGCACGACATGGCGCTACCGCTATGACCCTCTGGGCCGCCGCATCACCAAACAACGCATCGCCACCGACGGCGAAACGGTCGCGGAGCAAGTGGACTTCGCCTGGGACGGCACCACCCTCACCGAACAGACCACGCACACTCCCGGCACCCCCCAGCCCGCCGTCACCCTCACCTGGGACCACCAAGGCCTGCATCCCCTGACCCAGACCGAACGCAAGACACTGGCCGACGTGCCCCAGGACGAGATCGACCAGCGCTTCTACGTCATCGTCACTGACCTCGTCGGTACCCCCACCGAACTCGTCGACGAACACGGCCACATCGCCTGGCGCACCCACACCACCCTCTGGGGTAGCACCACCTGGAACCGCACCGCCACCGCCTACACACCCCTGCGCTTCCCCGGCCAGTACCACGACCCCGAAACCGGACTCCACCACAACTTCCACCGCCACTACGACCCCGAAAACGCCCGCTATATCAGCCCTGACCCACTTGGCCTGACCCCAGCGGACAACCCCACCACGTACGTCCAGAATCCTCACACCTGGACCGACCCCTCGGTCTTTCCCCATACTCTGCGGCCCCCAAGGCGGGAACTACGCTTGGCGATACGAGTAAGCTGAGTGGCTGGATTCCGACAAAAGTCCCGGATGAGACCTTGCAGGCCGTCGCTGATGTCAAGAAATATGGGCTTGATGCGACAGGTTGGGGCACACAATGGCATGGCCCGAACTGGAGCCTGGAACCTTTCAATAACAGTGGAAGGAACGGCGCTCACGTTCTCCCGACGCATGACCCGTCAGGAAATCCAATAACATATAAGGAGTATGGGACTCCCGCAGCAAAGGACAACCCAAAGCCGGGCGGGGAGAGAACCGTTTGGGGAAGCGACGGGTCCATCTACTACAGTCCGACACATTATCAGACCTATATTGTCGTGGAGGGTCCGAAGTGGTGATCAGAGAAGGGGCCTGGCATCCTGTAAAGCCCTGGCTTCACCTCGTGGAGTCAGACACTAGACTCCAAGCCGGAATCCTGCTCCCTATGCCGGGATTGACATTTACAGCCTGGCTGGACGGCAGCGAGATGAGGGATCTCGACGGACTATTTCAACAATTTTATGACGGCTTCAAGCTGCCCGACTATTTCGGATGGAACTTCCCAGCACTGAACGACTGCCTTCGCGACCTGAACTGGCTGCCAGCTAATCAGTATCTGCTTTTCATTGAAGGAGTCGACAAGATTCTACCGGAAGATCCTGACGGAGTCCGCGAACTCATCAGCATCCTCTCAAGAACTGGAGCGAAATGGCCCGCCAAGAGGTTTCCCGATGGCACAGAAAGGGCAAGATTCCAAACTATCCTCGCAAGCAGCAGGGAACAGTTTTCAAACATGAGCCAAGTCATCACAAATTCAACATGAACCCATTTTGCCAGTTCCAGAAACGTACCGGGATCCTTCCAAAGTCAATACGAATAAAAAGCGGCGGGAGTTTCAGTAATTCCGTGCTCCGACTCACCTCTCGCTGTGCCCTTGTTGCGGTACGCGTTGAAATCCGGCTCATGCTTGACGGAAGGTACTCCCGCTCACCCGCCCGGGCTTTGATGAGGCTTTAACGGAGCCGCCGCACCGCCAAACAGCATCTGACCCCTGACCCGCGAAACGGTCCGCGCATCGCCAATCATGGAAAGAACTAGACATGCAGTCAGGGCTACGGCATGGTGAAGGTCGTAGAAAAGTCCAGAGATGCTCTTCAGTTTCCTAAAACCTGATAGGTAAGTAGTGTCGTTCGGGCCGCCACCCGCATGTTTCGGGCCCTCCGTACCGTCTGCCTAGACGCCTCCCACCGAAGTCGAGCAGGCCTTACTCCAAGCCAAGTCCCGTGAGGACTGGTCGGCCTACTTCGAGACGATCCTCCGCGCCAAGGCCCTCCCGCCGGCCGCCTCGGCGGAGCTGATTCGACAGGCGATGGAGGACTACAAGCCATGCGACACACCCCCGAGCTGAGCTCCGCCCGGTGGCGCCGGAGCAGCTACAGCAACGCCAACGGGGGGGCCTGCGTCGAAATCACCGAGGATTTCCCCGGCGTCGTCCCCGTCCGAGACAGCAAGAACCCTCACGGCCCGGCACTCATCGTCCCGGCCGCGTCCTGGACCGCGTTCGTCACGGTTCTCAAGGGCTGATCCAGGTAACGGCCAAAGGGCCCGTCCCAGGTCTTCTCCTGGGACGGGCCCTTCGGCTCTACGGGTCTCGGTCATCCGGCAAAGGTCAGACCCCGGCCGGCTCCGGCTCGTCCGAAGCCGACGTCGGCCGGGCGGGGGTGCCCGCCTTCTTCGCCCGCTTCGCCGCCCGCTTCTTCGCCCGCCGCTCCTTACGAAGCTCCACCATCGCGTACAGCGTCGGCACGAGCAGCAGCGTCAGCAGCGTGGACGTGATCAATCCGCCGATCACCACCACCGCCAGCGGCTGGGCGATGAAGCCGCCCTCGCCGGTGACGCCCAGGGCCATGGGGAGGAGGGCGAAGATCGTCGCCAGTGCCGTCATCAGGATGGGGCGGAGGCGGTGGCGGCCGCCCTCGACGACCGCCTCCACGACGCCGTAACCCTGCTTCCGGTACTGGTTGATCAGGTCGATCAGCACGATCGCGTTCGTCACCACGATGCCGATCAGCATCAGCATGCCGATCATCGCGGGGACACCCATCGGGGTGCCGGTCGCCACCAGGAGGCCGATCGCGCCGGTCGCCGCGAACGGGATCGAGACGAGCAGGATCAGCGGCTGGACCAGCGAACGGAAGGTCGCCACCAGCAGCATGAAGACGATCGCGATCGCCGCCAGCATCGCCAGGCCCAGGTTGGCGAACGCCTCGTCCTGGTCCTGGGAGACGCCGCCGATCGAGGCGGTCGCGCCCGCCGGAAGCGTCAGCCCGTTGATCTTGGACTGGAGGTCCGCGCTCACCGCACCGGTGTTGTCGCCGGTCGGCTTGGCGGTGATCGTGGCGGCGCGCTGGCCGTCGATCCGGGTCATCGCGACGGGGCCGTCCACCAGCTTCACGTCCGCGATGTCACCCAGCTTCACCGGGCCGAGGCGCAGGTCCTGAAGCTGCTTCAGGGTCTTCGCCGGCTTGGCCGACTTGATGACGACGTCCCGCTCGGTGTCGTCGAGGATCGCCTGGGCGGCCGTGTTGCCGCGCACCGCCTGGGCCACCGCCATGCCGAGGGTCTGGTCGTCGAAGCCGGCCGCGGCCGCCTTGTCGTTGGCCTTGACCGAGATACGCGGCACGCTCTGGGACAGGTCGCTGGTGACGTCCGTGACGTCGTCCAGGCCCGCCACGGCCTCCCGTACCTGCTCCGCCGCCTTGCGCAGGACCTCGGCGTCGGCCGCCTTCACGACCACGCTCAGGTCCTGGGCGCCGAAGCCGTCACCGGCCGCGATGGTCGTCGTACCGATGCCGTCGAGGGTCTTCAGGCCCGCCTCGATGCGGTCCTGTACGTCCTCGAACGACGCCGAGTCCTCCAGCATCACCTGGTACGACGCCTGGTTGGTGTCGGTGCCGCCGCCGAAGGCCGCCATGAAGCCGGACGAGCCGACGGTGACCTGGTAGTCCTTGACGCCCTTGATGCCGGCGAGCAGCTTCTCGACCTTCTTCGCCTGCTCGTCGGTCGCCGCCAGGCTGGTGCCGGGCTTCAACTCCTGCTTGACGGTGAGGACTTCCTGCTCGCCCTGGTCGAAGAAGTTCGTCTTCAGCAGCGGGGCCATGCCGAACGTGCCGACGAGGACGACGATCGCGAGCAGCACGCTGGTCAGACGGCGGCGCGTCGCGAACCGCAGGACGGGGACGTAGAGGCGCTGGAGCCGGCTCCTGGCCTCCTTCTCCTCCGCCACCCGGCGCGCTTCCTCGGCGTCTGCCGGGGTGCCCTTCGGGGCGCGCAGGAACCAGTACGACAGGACCGGGACGACCGTCAGCGAGACCAGCAGCGACGCCAGGAGCGCGGCCGTCACGGTCAGGCTGAACGAGCCGAACAGCTCGCCCACCATGCCGCCGACCAGGCCGATCGGCAGGAACACGGCCACCGTGGTGAGCGTCGAGGAGGTCACCGCGCCGGCGACCTCGCGGACCGCCTTGAGGATGGCCTCCTGGCGCTCCTCGCCATAGCCGAGGTGCCGCTTGATGTTCTCCAGGACCACGATCGAGTCGTCGACGACCCGGCCGATGGCGATGGTGAGCGCGCCGAGCGTCAGCATGTTGAGGGACAGGTCCCTCGTCCACAGGACGATCAGGGCCAGCACGACGGAGAGCGGGATGCTCACCGCCGTCACCAGCGTCGAGCGGATCGACGCCAGGAAGACCAGGATGACGAGCACCGCGAAGAGGAGGCCGAGGGCGCCCTCGGTCGTCAGGCCGTCGATGGACTTCTTCACCGCCGGTCCCTGGTCGCTGACCACGGTGATGGTGGCGTCCGAGCCGAGGTCCTTGCGCATCTCCGGGAGCTTGTCCTCGACGGCGTCGGAGATGGCGACCGCGCTGCCGTCGCGGTCCATGGTGACCGCGACGGCGAGGGACGGCTTGCCGTCGGTGCGGGTGATGGAGTCGGCCGGGGCCTGCTCCTGCTTGACGTCGGCCACGTCACCGAGGCGGACCGGCTTCTTGCCGGACGTGGCCTCGCCGGTGACCATGAGGTCCTCGATCTGCTGGATCGAGGTGAAGCCGCCGCCCACCTGGACCGTGCGGTTGTCGCCGCCCTCGTCGAAGGAGCCCGCCGGGACGGTGGCGCCGCCCGCCTGCAGCGCCTGGGAGATGCCAGCCGAGGTCAGGCCCGCCTTCGCCAGCTTCGCGTCGTCGGGGGTCACGGTGACCTGGAGGTCCCGTACGCCGTCGACGGTGACCTGGCCGACGCCGTCGATGTCCTTCAGGTCCGGCACGACGGTCCGGTCGAGCCGGTCGGCCAGGGCCTGCTGGTCCTGACCGGAGGTGACGGCGAGGACGACGGTCGGGATGTCGTCCGTGGAACCGGCGATGACCTGCGGATCCACGTCGTTCGGCAGTTGCACGCGGGCCCGGTTGACGGCCTGCTGGACGTCGGCGACGAGCTGCTTGTTGTCGGGGCCGTACTCGAAGGACGCCATGATCAGGGCGTTGCCCTCGCTGGCCGTGGAGGTGACGCCGGTGATGCCGTCGACGGCTTCGAGGCTGTCCTCGATCGGCTCGACGACCTGCTTCTCGACCACGTCCGGCGACGCGCCCTGGTACGGGGCGAGCACGGAGACCATGGGCAGTTCGATGGAGGGCAGCAGCTGCTGCTTGAGCTGAGGTATCGCGATCGCGCCGAAGGCGAGCGCGATGATCGACATCAGGCCTATCAGGGCACGCTGGGCGAGGCTGAATCTGGACAGCCAGGACATGGGTCAGGGTCTCTCTTCTGTGAGCGGCAGAAGTGGGCAGCGGACGTGGCGGAGCGCCTCCGGCACGCGTGTGTGCAACAGATGAGCGCCCGCCCCTACACCCTGAGCCATCGGGGAGGCCGGTTTCGTAGGCCCCAGGTCCATTTCCTTATACGGCGCATACTCCGGCCGCAGTACGCGGTGTGGAGCTCACTCCACCCTTGGACGTACCAGCCCGGATTCGTACGCGATCACCACGAGCTGCGCCCGGTCGCGGGCGCCGAGCTTGGACATGGCCCGGTTGACGTGCGTCTTCACGGTCAGCGGGCTGACCTCGAGGCGTTCGGCGATCTCGTCGTTGGAGTGCCCGCCGGCGACCTGGACCAGGACCTCGCGTTCGCGGACGGTCAGCGCGTCGAGCCGCTCGGCGCGGGCGGGGTCGCGGTCGTCGTCCGCTCCGTCGCCCTGGGCGAGGAAACGGGCGATCAGGCCCTTGGTGGCGGCCGGGGAGAGCAGGGCCTCGCCACCGGCCGCGACGCGGATCGCGGCGAGGAGTTCGTCGGGTTCGGAGCCCTTGCCGAGGAAGCCGGAGGCGCCGGCGCGCAGCGACTGCACGACGTAGTCGTCGACCTCGAAGGTGGTCAGGATGACCACGCGGACGTGCGCGAGGGCCGGGTCGGCGCTGATCATGCGGGTGGCGGCGAGGCCGTCGGTGCCGGGCATCCGGATGTCCATCAGCACGACGTCCGCCCGCGCCTCCTTGGCCAGCCGAACCGCCTCCGCCCCGTCGGACGCCTCGGCGACGACCTCCATGTCGGCCTCGGAGTCGACGAGCACCCGGAAGGCGCTGCGGAGGAGGGCCTGGTCGTCGGCGAGCAGGACACGGATGGTCATGCGGGGTCCTCTACGGGGCAGGAGGCGGATGGCTTCGTGATACGGGAACTGCCGCGGGGTGCGGATGAGTTCCGGGGGCCGGTCATTGGAGCTCCTGCCGGGGGTGCGCGCGAGCTGCGGGGGCCGGTCATCTGAGCCCCTGCCCGGGGGTGCGCGCGAGTTGCGGGGGCCGGTCATTCGATCCCCCGCCCGGGGTGCGCGCGAGTTCCGGGGGGCCGGTCATCTGAACCCCCGCCCGGGGTGCGCGCGAGTTCCGGGGGCCGGTCATTCGATCCCCCGCCCGGGGTGCGCGCGAGTTCCGCGGGCCGGTCATCTGAACCCCCGCCCGGGGTGCGCGCGAGTTCCGCGGGCCGGTCATCTGAACCCCCGCCCGGGGGTACGCGCGAGCTGCGGGGGCCGGTCATTCGATCCCCCGCCCGGGGGTGCGCGCGAGTTCCGCGGCTTCGTCCTACGGGAACCCGCGCGGAGTGTCCGCGAGACCCCCAACCGGAACCCGCGCGGAGTGCCGACGACACCCCCAGCCGCGCCCTACCGAAACCCGCGCGCAGTGCCGGTGAGTTCCGCGGCTTCGTCATACGGCGTCTTCCGCGGCGCGCGTGCGGCTCTTGACCGGCAGGATCGCATGGACGCGGAAGCCGCCTCCGTAGCGGGGGCCGGTGGTGAGGGTGCCGCGCAGGGCGGTGACGCGCTCGCGCATGCCGAGCAGGCCGTGGCCGCCGCCGTCGGTCGTGTCGTCCTCGCCGGCGCCGTCGTCGAGGACGGTGATCTCGATGTTCGGGCCGACGCGGACCACGCTGACCTCGGCCTTGGCGTCCGGGCCCGCGTGCTTCTGCACATTGGTGAGGGCCTCCTGGATGACGCGGTAGGCGGCCAGGTCGACGGCGGCGGGGAGGGTGGTGCCCTGGTCGGCGCGGGCGACCTCGACGTGGAGGCCGGCACTGCGGAAGGTGCCCGCGAGTTCGTCGAGGCGCTCCAGGCCGGGGGCGGGTTCGGTGGGGGCCTCGGGGTCGCCGGACTGGCGGAGCAGGCCGACGGTGGCGCGGAGTTCGTTGAGCGCCGAGCGGCTGGCTTCGCGTACGTGGGCGAGGGCTTCCTTGGCCTGGTCGGGGCGCTTGTCCATGACGTGCGCGGCGACTCCGGCCTGGACGTTGACCAGCGCGATGTGGTGGGCGACGACGTCGTGCAGGTCGCGGGCGATACGCAGGCGCTCTTCGGCGACGCGGCGGCGGGCCTCCTCCTCACGGGTGCGCTCGGCTCGTTCGGCGCGCTCGCGGATGGCGGCGACCATGGCGCGGCGGCTGCGGACGGCGTCGCCGGCGGTGGCGCCGATGCCGGTCCAGGCGAAGATGGCCAGGTTCTCCTGGGCGTACCAGGGCAGGGGGCCGGCGAGCATGGCGGAGCCGGTCAGGACGGTCATGGTGAGCAGGCCGACGCGCCAGGTGGTGGGACGGTCGGTGGTCGAGGCGACGGTGTAGAGGGCGATGACCGCGGACATGGCGACGGGGGCCCGGGGGTCGCTGGTGACGGACTCGATGACGGAGGCGGTGCCGGTGAGGGCGAGGACCGTCACGGGGGCGCGGCGACGGAAGACCAGGGCCGCGGCGCCGACGGTGATGAGTACGAGGCTGAGCGCGTCCGGGGTGCGCAGGGCCCAGGTCACGCCGTTCTTTCCGTGCGGGTCCACGAACGAGCCGGCCACCATGCAGGCGAGTACGCCCAGGGCGAGCGCCGCGTCCAGCGCCATGGGGTGCGCTTGCAGATGCCGCCGGACGCGGTTCCCTGCGGGGCTTGGAACGGGGGCCAACTGGAGGTTCCTTGCGTTGTGTGCCCGGCGTTGCAGTGCGCGTGCCCTGGGGGCTGCCGCCCCCAGACCCCTGCTTCGGCCCTGAAGGGGCCTTGTCCTCAAACTCCCCAGAGGGGCACCCCCAGACAGGCTGGTTTTCGCGGGCCGGCGCCCAGAGGCTACCCCAGCTCAGCCCGGGATCAAGCCGTCGTCGCTCAGCAGCTCCCGTACCTCCTCCAACGTCGCGTCCGGCGACGGCAGGATCAGCTCCGACGGTTCCAGGGAGTCGTCGGGCAGGGGCTCGCCCAGTTCGCGGACCTTGGACAGGAGTGCGTCGAGGGTGCGGCGGAAGCCGGGGCCGTCGCCGTTCTCCATCTCCGCCAGGAGCTCGTCGTCGAGCTTGTTCAGCTCGGGCAGGTGGCTGTCGGACAGCTTCACCTGCCCTTCACCCATGATCCGGACGATCATGTCGCCCATCTCGGCCTCCTCGGCGTGAGCCCCGGCCGTCGGCTGCTGCTCTACTGCTTGTCGAAGCGCGGGGTGTCCTGCGGCTGCTGCTGGGACTGCGACTGGCCGCTGCCGCCCTCGATGGCCTGCTGTCCGCCGGACGAACCTCCCGCCAGCTCCGCCTTCATGCGCTGCAGTTCCAGCTCTACATCCGTACCACCGGAGAGCCGGTCCAGCTCGGCCTGGATGTCGTCCTTGTGCATGCCGGACTGGTCGTCGAGGGCGCCGGAGGCGAGCAGTTCGTCGATCGCGCCCGCGCGGGCCTGGAGCTGGGCCGTCTTGTCCTCGGCCCGCTGGATCGCCAGGCCGACGTCGCCCATCTCCTCGGAGATGCCGGAGAACGCCTCGCCGATCCGGGTCTGGGCCTGGGCCGCGGTGTACGTGGCCTTGATCGTCTCCTTCTTGGTGCGGAAGGCGTCGACCTTCGCCTGCAGGCGCTGGGCCGCGAGGGTGAGCTTCTCCTCCTCGCCCTGCAGGGTCGCGTGCTGGGTCTCCAGGTCCGTCACCTGCTGCTGGAGGGCGGCGCGGCGCGACAGCGCCTCGCGGGCCAGGTCCTCCCGGCCGAGCGCGAGCGCCTTGCGGCCCTGGTCCTCCAGCTTGGACGACTGCTGCTGGAGTTGGTTGAGCTGGAGCTCCAGGCGCTTGCGCGACGTGGCGACGTCGGCGACGCCACGGCGGACCTTCTGGAGCAGCTCCAGCTGCTTCTGGTACGAGTAATCGAGGGTCTCGCGCGGGTCCTCGGCCCGGTCAAGGGCCTTGTTCGCCTTCGCGCGGAAGATCATCCCCATACGCTTCATGACACCGCTCATGGGCTTCGCGCGCCCCCTTCTGACGTCCAGCTCCAGCTCTGCGACAGAACCCACAGTACGGGCCCTGCATCCATTGACGCACTGTTCGGGGACGGATGCGCTCATCCCCAAGGACGACTGCTCACGCTCCCGCTCCGGCGTAAGGAGTAGGTGACTCCCGGGTGGTCCCATGGGTGACCATCCGGTGCCGCCCGAGTGCCTCCCCCGTGGCCGCCGAACGAACCGTCTGCATCGTCCCCTCTGTCCCCGTACGACGACTGGTGTTGCCGGATCGTTCCCGGCCGGGCTGGGGTCCAACCCCCGGCACCCCGTACCCTTGGGTTTTGTGTTCCGTAGCCGTGCCAAGGATGAGAAGGCCCAGGCCGCCGACAAGGCGCCGGTGACCGACTCCAATGAGACCCGTCACCCCGAGGCCCCGAAGGGCCGCCCCACGCCCAAGCGCAGTGAGGCCCAGTCGCAGCGTCGGAGCGTGGCCAACACGTCGATGACGCGCAAGGACGCCGCCAA
The DNA here is from genome assembly GCF_044455405.1 of Streptomyces sp. NPDC051243. NCBI lineage: Bacteria > Bacillati > Actinomycetota > Actinomycetes > Kitasatosporales > Streptomycetaceae > Streptomyces > Streptomyces sp. NPDC051243. Next base: position 13,061 of record NZ_JBITES010000016.1, read on the forward strand.
GCGGCAGCGCGAGGAGCGCCGGGCCGCCCTGGAGCGGCAGCGCCAGGCGCTGGCCGGGGGTGACGAGCGGTATCTGCCCGCCCGTGACAAGGGCCCGGTCCGCAAGTTCGCGCGCGACTTCGTCGACTCGCGGTTCAACATCGCGGAGTTCTTCCTGCCGATGGCCGTGGTCATCCTCGTGCTGAGCATGGTCCAGGTGCCGGCGCTGCAGAACATCGCGCTGCTGCTGTGGCTCGTCGTGATCGTGCTGATCGTGCTCGACTCGTTCGTCACCGGCTTCCGCCTGAAGAAGCGGCTGGCCGAGCGCCACCCCGACGAGAACAGGCGCGGCGCCGTCGCCTACGCGCTGATGCGCTCCCTCCAGATGCGCCGGCTCCGGCTGCCGAAGCCGCAGGTCAAGCGCGGAGAGCGGCCCTGAGCACTGCTGCTTTCTCCGGGGGTGCGGCCGACGCTTGGCTGAGCAGGCTGGGCGGGCTGCGTGATGTCGTACGACAGGAGCTGGTGGCCCGGCAGCTCGACGAGCAGATAGCCGGGCGGTTCCCGGTCGGGCAGCGGCTGCGGGTGCTCGACGTGGGGATGGGCCAGGGCACGCAGGCGCTGCGGCTGGCCCGCGCCGGGCACCAGGTGACCGGTGTGGAGCAGGACCCGAAGATGATCGCGGCGGCCCGCGAGGAGCTCGCCGGCGAGCCCGAGGGGATCCGGGAGCGGGTCCGCATCGTCCAGGGGGACGGACGCGACACGGGCGTCCACTTTCTGCCGGGCAGCTTCGACGTCGTGCTGTGCCACGGCGTGCTGATGTACATCGAGGAGCCCGACCCGCTGCTGGCCGGGCTGGCCAGGATGCTCGCCCCGGGCGGCCTGCTGTCGCTGCTCGTGCGCAACGGCGACGCGCTGGCCATGCGGCCGGGTCTTGCCGGGGACTGGACCGGGGCGCTGGCCGCCTTCGACACCACCCACTACCGCAACCGGCTGGGGCTCGACGTACGCGCGGACCGGCTGACCGACCTCACCTCGACGCTCGCGGGCATCGGGGCACCGCTGCACGCCTGGTACGGCGTGCGGGTGTTCACGGACACGGCGGCCGACGGGGCGGAGATCCCGGCGGACGTCGAGGCGTTGCTGGCGGTCGAGGAGCGGGCCGGGAAGACGGATCCGTATCGGAGCGTCGCGGCGCTGCTGCATCTGTGCGGGGTGCGCGGCTGAGCCCGTGCTGAGCTCGTTCGGGTGAGCAGCACAGGCCGGACCAGGGGCCGCGCGGCGAGACTCGGGGCATGGTTGCTCGCCGTTTCCGTGCCCAGCGGCCGGCCGTCGCGGTCGCCGTCCTCGTCTGCTGTCCCGGTGTCCTCGCGGGGTGTTCCGACTCCCCGTCCGCAGCCGGGCAGCGCGAGAAGGAAGCCTCGACCAGGCAGGCCGCGCAGGCCGCCGTACCGAAGGCGGTCACGGCGGTCGACGACCTCCAGAACGGCTACCTGGAGGTGATCAAGGACGTACTGCCGTCGGTCGTGCAGATCCAGGCCAGGAACGATCTGGGATCCGGCGTGGTCTACGACGACCAGGGCCATGTCGTCACCAACGCGCATGTCGTCGGCGACGAGCGGACCTTCCGGGTGACGACCGCCAACAGCGAGGACGCGCTCACCGCCAGGCTGGTGTCCTCGTATCCGCAGCAGGACCTCGCCGTCATCAAGCTGGACCGGATGCCGAAGGGGCTCAGGGCGGCGCAGTTCGGGGACTCGTCGAAGGTCGAGGTCGGTCAGATCGTGCTGGCCATGGGCTCACCGCTCGGGCTGTCGTCGAGCGTGACCCAGGGCATCGTCTCGGCGACCGGACGGACCGTCACCGAGGGCAGTACTCAGGGCGGTACGGGCGCGACGATCGCCAACATGGTGCAGACGTCGGCCGCCATCAATCCCGGCAACAGCGGCGGCGCCCTGGTGAACCTCGACAGCCGGGTCATCGGCATCCCGACCCTCGCCGCCACCGACCCCTCCGTCGGCGAAGGCGCGGCGCCCGGCATCGGGTTCGCGATCCCGGCGTCGACGGTGACGACGATCGCCGACCAGATCATCGAGGACGGCAGGGTCACCGAGTCGGGCCGGGCGGCGCTCGGCATCACGGGCCGTACGGTCGTGAACGACGACTACCAGGCCGCGGGCGTGGCCGTCGTGGAGGTGCAGTCGGGCGGGGCGGCTGACCAGGCCGGGCTGGAGCCGGGGGACGTCATCACCAAGCTCGGTGACACGGACATCACGACGATCACGTCACTCGCCGAGGCGCTGGCCGCGGAGAAGCCGGGTGACCGGACGACGGTGACCTTCCGGCGCGACGGCAGTGAGAAGACGGTGGATGTGACGCTGGGTGAGCACTGACGGCAGCGGGCGGGCGAGGGCCGAACGACCCTCGCCCGTACCGTTGCTACGCCTCGGCGTGCAGGCTCATCGGCCCGTAGATCTCCGTGGTGTCCTCGAAGAGCCGCACCTGGTCCGCGCCGCCCTCCAGCAGGGCCTTCCAGTGCTCGCCGATCCAGGACTCGGCGTCCCCCTGGGTGGTGAACTCCTCGGGCTGCACCGCGGGCTGGACCTCCGCCCCGTCGGTCTTCTCGAACCGCCACGTCCATGCCGCCATGTACGCCTCCAAGGTGTCAGCACGTGCAGAGCAGGAGCCGGATCTTGGTCCGGCTGCTGCTCTGAGCCTAGTCGGATGGGCGGCACCTGCGCAGACAGGCGAAAATCAGCACCGTGGAACTGACTCTCCTTGGCACCGGTGCCCCCGCGGGACTCCCCCGCCCCGACTGTCCGTGTGCCGCCTGTGCGGGCGCGCTCGGTGATGACGCGCGGGCTGCCACCGCCGTGCTCCTGGACGGGGCCCTGCTGCTCGATCTGACGCCCGGGGCGGCGTTCGCGGCGGCTCGGGCGGGGCGTTCGCTGGCGGGTGTGCGGCAGGTGTTGCTGTCGCATCCGCACGACGGGCCCGCCGTCGAGGTGCCCGCGGGGGTGCCGCAGCCCGGGCGGGTGCCGGACGGGCGGGAGTTGGCGCTGCTGACGGGGCATCGGGTGCGGGCGGTGGCGATGGACACACCGGGCACGGGGTACTCGGTGACCGGGCCGGACGGGCAGCGGCTGCTGTATCTGCCGCCGGGGGGTGCGCCGGCCGGGCTGGAGGAGGGGGCCGTCGGGATGTACGACATGGTCGTCGCCGATGTCGTGGGGCGGCCGGACGCCCTGGCCAAGTTGCGGGCGGTGGGCGCGGTCGGGCCGACGACCGATGTCATCGCCGTACACCTGGACCATGACGTTCCGCCGGGCGCCGAGTTGCGGCGGCGGCTGGCCGCGGCGGGGGCGCGGGCGGTGCCGGACGGGGCGACGCTGGTGGTGGGGGCGTACGAGGACGTGCCGGACGTGCCGCGGCGGACCCTGGTGCTGGGCGGGGCCCGGTCCGGGAAGTCGGTGGAGGCGGAGCGGCGGCTCGAGGCCTTTCCGGACGTGCTGTACGTGGCGACCGGGGGCGCCCGGGGCGGGGACACCGAGTGGGCGGAGCGGGTCGCCGCGCACCGGGAGCGGCGGCCGGGGTCATGGCGTACGGCCGAGACGTGCGATCTGGTGCCGGTTCTCTCCGAGGGCGGGGCACCCGTGCTGATCGACTGTCTGTCCTTGTGGCTGACGGACGCCATGGACTCGGTCGGGGCGTGGGATGACGCGGTGTGGGCGGATGGTGGGGAGCGGGCACTGCGGGATCGCGTGCGCGAGCTGACGGCGGCGGTGCGGGGGACCCGGCGGACCGTCGTCGCGGTATCCAATGAGGTGGGGTCGGGGATTGTGCCGGCTACGGCTTCGGGGCGGCGGTACCGGGACGAGTTGGGGCGGCTGAACGCGGCGTTCGCCTCGGAGTGCGAGCAGGTGGTGTTGGTGGTGGCGGGGCAAGCGGTCGTACTGCGCGGATGAGTGGCGGCCGAGGGCACCCGGAATCCACCGGCCGTTCAGGACTCAGGCCCCCGCGGTCGGCTCCTTGCGGGCGATGACCCGGTACCCGTTCGACAGGGGGGTGCGGCGCAGCACCGGGGCCAGGAGCAGGTCGATCGTCCAGGCCGCGGCCACCAACGGCGTGCCCAGCAGGGCCAGTACCGGGCCCAGGAGGAGGTTCAGGAACAGGGCTGTCGTGGCCGCGAGGTCGTACGGGACGTGTGGGGTGCGGCGGTCCGTCGTGATGATCGTGCAGCCCTGGGAGCGCAGTTCCTCGTGGAGGGTGCGCAGGGGCATCAGGTGCAGATGGCCGTGGCGGCTCTGCGGGATCCAGCAGCTGCCGAACAGCAGGGCGAACGCGCTGCGCGGGTTGGGGAGTTCGAGGATGAGGTGGCCGCCCGGGCGCAGGACCGCGAGGGCGGCGCGGATCTCCGCGCGGGGGTCGGGGGCGTGTTCCAGGTGGCGGAGCATGCTGACGATGTCGTAGCGGGTGCGCAGGCGGGCCGTGACACGGGGGTCGGTCAGACGGCCGACGTGGGCCTCCTCGATCCGTTCGGCCACACGCGCGTGCAGCACGCTGGAGGTGGGGTCCAGGCCGTCGAACGCCGTGTACGGGAAGAGCTCCTTCGCCACCTCCGGGAAGCGGGCGTCGCCCGTGCCGACGTCCAGCCAGCTCTCCGGCTCGGGGAAGGGCAGCGCCGCGCGGGCCGCCGCTCTGAGCCGGCCGGGCGACGCCCGCCGTACGACCTTCAGGAAACGGGGGGCGTAGCTGTGGTCCCGGCAGGCGGCGAGGGTGAACGGGCAGTCGGCGCGGCGTCGTTCGGTGGGTGCGGTCGCGGTCATGGCGGCTCCCGGGCGCGAAGGGCGTATGGCGGGGGCGTACGGCGGCGTACGGCGGAAGTGCCGCGAGCATGCCCCGACAATCCACTGCAAAACGGAACGTATGGGATGGCGATCTTGGGTGCAACGACGCCGTGCGGATGTGGCGGGGACGCGGCGGAGCCCGTGGTGGCCATGTGGCGCCGTTCTGTTCGACCGGTGCCGGTACTGTTCGGCGAATGAGCTCGCTTAATCTCGACGACTTCAGTGATCTGATCGAGCGCCCCGACGGTGGGGTGCGCCGTGACGCCGAGGCGCGCCGTGAACGTCAGATCGTGCCGCCCGGGGCACTGGGCCGCCTCGACGACCTGGGTGAGTGGCTGGCGGCGGCGCAGTCGGCCGTACCGGTACGGCCGATCGAGCAGCCGCGGGTCGTACTGTTCGCCGGCGACCACGGCGTCGCCGAACTGGGCGTGTCGGCGCGGCCGGCGGGCGGCGCCGGGGAGTTGGTGCGGGAGATCCTCGAGGGCGGCCGGCCCGTGTCCGTGCTCGCGCGGCGGCTCGGGGTTCCGGTGCGGGTCGTCGACATGGCGCTGGACTGCGATCCGGAGTCCCTGCCGGAGGCGGTCGTACGGCACCGGGTGCGGCGCGGCAGCGGCCGTATCGACATCGAGGACGCGGTGACGCCGGCCGAGGCGGAGGCCGCCTTCCGGGCCGGCGTCGCGGTGGCCGACGAGGAGGCCGACTCCGGTACGGATCTGGTGGTGCTCGGCGATGTGAGCGTCGGCGGGACGACCGCGGCCGGGGTGCTGGTCGCGGCGCTGTGCGGGACCGACGCCTCGGTGGTCACCGGGCGGGGCGGGCTGGCCATCGACGACCTCGCGTGGATGCGCAAGTGCGCGGCGATCCGGGACGCGCTGCGCCGGGCGCGGCCCGTGCTCGGGGACCAGTTGCAGTTGCTCGCGACGGTGGGCGGGGCCGACCTCGCCGCGATCACGGGGTTCCTGCTGCAGAGCGCGGTGCGGAAGATGCCGGTCGTGCTGGACGGCGTCGTGGTCGCCGCGTGTGCGCTGGTGGGGCAGCGGATCGCGTTCCGGGCGCCGGACTGGTGGCTGGCCGCGCACAGCAGCGGGGAGCCGGGGCAGGCGAAGGCACTGGACCGGATGGCACTGGAGCCCCTGCTCGACCACGGGGTGAAGGTCGGCGAGGGGGCCGGGGGCCTGCTGGCCCTGCCCATGGTGCAGGCCGCGGCGGCGCTGGCGGCGGAGCTGCCGGAGCGGCCGAAGGAGTCGGAGAAGCCGGAGGAGTCGGAGAAGCCGGAGGAGTCGGAGAAGCCGGAGGAACTGCCGGAGGCCGAGTAGCGAGTAGCGAGCACGGGGTTGAATCGGGCGGTTCATGGCAAATATGGGCATATGATCCGCACTCGTGAGAGCTGACACCCTCGGCCGCTGGGCCCGTGCGGAGTGGGGGGCGTTGTACGTCGCCGTGCGGGGGCCGTTGCTGGACCGCCGATGGCGGGCCGCCCCGATGACCCTCGCGGCCGTGTGTCTGACCGGGATCACGCAGGTCGTGCAGAACCAGTCCTGGGGGTATCGGCCGGTACAGAACCTCGGGGCCGTCCGCGCCGAGGACCCCCTCTGGCCGGCCCTCCTGCGCACCCCGCTGTCGCTGTTCGTGCCCGCCCTCGACCTGCCGGTCTGGGGCGCGCTGGCCCAGATCCTGGTCGTCTTCGGGATCGCCGAGCTGTGTCTGGGCTGGTGGCGGACCCTCGTCGTCGCGTACGTCGCCACCCTCGCCGGCACCCTGTACGCGCGCGTGGGCATCGCGCTCGGCCCGGACAACCCGATCGGGCTGCCCGCCTCGGACGCGCGGGTCGTGGACACGGGACCGTCGGCGGCCGTGGTGGGGCTGGCCGTGTTCCTCGGGTGGCGCTACGGCGCGTACGTCACGGCCGGTGCGGTGATCGTGGCGATGGTGGTCGAGGTGGCGCTGAAGGAGAACCTCGCCGGGAAGGAGCACCTGGCCGCGATCGCGGCGGTGCTGGTGCTGTGCGCCGTGGGCGAGCCGCGCCGACGCCGACGTCAGCGGCGGTCGACGCCGTTGCCGGCGCCCGCGTCGGGCTTGCCGCCCAGCCATTCCTCCAGGGCCCGGCGCGGGCGCACCCAGCGCCGGTCGTGACGGTAGGCCCGCAGGGCGGCCTTGGCGCGGGCGCGCGGGCGGCGGCCGTAGAAGCGCCGCGCCCACGGGGAGTTGGGGCGGGCCAGGCGGATGGCGCCGACCAGGGCGATCACCGGCACGATCACGCCGAAGATCGCGATCCGGGCCTTTCCCTTGCTGAGCGCGACGAGGGAGAACAGGAAGCTCACGGCGACGTTGAACAGGACGGTGCCGCGGCCCTGGGTCTCGTCCGGGTCGAGGTCGTTGACGCCCAGCGGCGAGAAGCCCACGAGCAGCAGGCCCCCCATGGCCGCCGTGAGGACGACCACCTCCACGCTCTTGCGGCCCTCCTCGCTCCAGTACACGTCGTCGAGGTGCAGGATCAGCGCGAACTCGTCGAGGACCAGCCCCGCGCCCATGCCGAAGATCACCGCGAAGACGGCGGCACCGAAGCCGTACCGGCTGCTGGACACCGCGCCGAAGCCGCCGAAGACGGTGAGGACGACACCGGGGACCACGTGGTGGACGTGGACGGCGCCGGTCTCGATGTTGCGGAAGGGGCCCTTGCCCGCGCGGATGAGGCGGGTGATGAGGCGGGTCACGAGGAAGGTGACGACGAAGGCGGTCAAGGCCAACAGAAGGGGAAGTTTGCCCGGTTCGATGACATTTCGTTCCAGCCAGTGGCCCATGGGGTCAGTGTCTGCGGGGCGGGGGTGGGTCGCCTCGCGGGTGAGGCGTCCGGGCTAGTCTGCGGGCGTGTCCATGACGTCACCGCCCCTGCACGGTCTCCGCTTCGCCTTCGGCACCCTGAGTGTGCTGCCCGTGAAGGTGAGCCGGTGGGACCGGGAGGCCGCGCGGGGCGGGATGCTCTGCGCGCCGCTCGTCGGGGTGGTGCTCGGCGGGTGCGCCGGACTTCTCGGGCTCGTACTCCTCCTCCTCGGCGCCGGTCCGCTCCTCGCCGCCGTCGCCGCGGCCGCGGTTCCCGCCGTACTGACCCGGGGACTGCATCTCGACGGGCTCGCCGACACCGCCGACGGGCTCGGCAGCGGCAAGCCCGCCGAGGACGCGTTGCGGATCATGAAGCAGTCGGACATCGGGCCGTTCGGCGTCATCACGCTGGTGTTCGTGCTGCTCGCGCAGGTGGCCGCCCTCGCCCGGATCTACGACGGCTCGTGGGCCCGGGGCGCCCTCGCCGCCGTCGTCTCGGCCGCCGCCGCCCGGCTCGCCCTCACCCTCGCCGCACGCACCGGCGTGCCCGCCGCGCGGCCGGACGGGCTCGGTGCCGCCGTGGCCGGGGTCGTGACGGTACGGGGCGCGGCGGCCGTCGCCCTGGCCGTGACCTGCGTCGCCGCAGCGGCAGGCGCGCTGTTCGGGACGCACGACATCGCCCGCACCGCCCTCGCGGTCCTCGCCGCACTGGCCGCCGCCGAGCTCCTTCTGAGGCACTGCATCCGCCGCTTCGGCGGCGTCACCGGCGACGTATTCGGCGGTCTCGCGGAGACAGCGGCGACGACCGCGCTCGTGGTGCTGTCACTGGGCTGAGCCGTCACGGGGCCGACCCGAGCCGCAGCGCGTGCGGCAACGTGCCCCACGGATGATCGCCCACGCCCGGCACCGCACAGTGCAGCGAGGCCCCGCGTGCGCGCGCCAGCTCCGCGAGGCCGGCGTCGGGCGGGACGCCGTACACCAGATGGCACAGGCGCACCCCACCGCCGCCGCGCCACTGCTGGGGGGCGAGGCGGGTGTACGTCGCCCAGGTGCCCTCGAAGGTGACCAGGACGTCCGCGATCCTGGCGTACGACGGGTGCGGTGTCGTGCCGTGGTTCAGGACGAGCGTGCCGCAGCCGGCGCCCCAGGCCGCCGTCGCGAGCCGCTGGTAGTAGGCGAACTCCTCAGGCCCCGAGGCGACCTGGTCGAGGAAGACGCCGTCCGCGCCGTACCAGTCGCGGTGCCGTGCGACGTCGCGTACGACGTCGGCGGTCGGCCTGCGGCCGTAGTCGGTGTCGGCGTAGCCGAGCACCCGCACTCCCCCAGAGGGGGGACCCCCAGCTCCGCGAAGCCTGGCCGCGACCTCCGTGAACGCCGGGTCGGGCGCCTCGCCGGGGCCGCTGGCCGGGTTCAGTACGACGCCGTAGAGGCGGGGCGCCGCCGCGATGATCGCGGCCCATTCGGCGGGGCGGACGGACGGGTGCTCGTAGTAGGGGATCAGCAGGTCGGTCATCGGTGGGCGGTCGCTCTCCCCAGCAGGGCGCAGACCAGGGCGGCTTGAGCCGCCGCGGCCGTCGCGTGGACGGTCAGGCCGATCCAGTGCGGGCTGCCCGAGTGGGTCACCAGGGCGACCGTCTGGGCGAGTGCCGCCGCGCAGCAGATCGCCGCCGCGCCGAGCACCGCGCCGAAGGACTGGAGCAGCAGGCCGGTCCACAGGACCACGCCCAGCAGGAGCAGTCCGGCGAGACGGACGCCCGCGATGCCCGGGGCGTGCGGCCACAGTGCGGAGGTGGCGAGGCTGAGGGCGAGCAGGGCGACGAGGTAGGCGGCGAGGCACTTCCCGACGGTGAGTACCGTCGTCCGCCAGAACGCTCGCGCTGTGCTGCTGGAGCGCAGGCCGGCCAGGCTGCCGCTGCGGAAGCGGTACAGCAGCCATTCGGCGGGGCCCATGCTGAGCGTCAGGGCCACTGCGGCCGGGGCGGCGACGGCGCTGTGCTGGTCGCCGGTGAGGACGTCTCCTAGGGCCGCGTAGAGGACGAGGACGCCGGTGGCCAAGCCGAAGAGGGCGTAGGGAAAGGACGCGGAGAGACGGGGGCCCATTGCCGTTTGACGGCTGCGGGTACGTTGTGGCTGGTCGCGCCCACGCGGCGGTAGCCGCATATCCAATACAGCCCCGCGCCCCTGAAGAGGCGCGACCTCACGCAGGCCCAGGATGGCGACCACCGCCAGTGAACCCAGCAGAAGAACGAGCCGTGCGGCGTCCGGCACCGGATGGACCAGCGCCAGCACCGCGCCCGCCGTCATCGGCAGCAACGCGGCGAGCAGGGCCCGTTCGCGGCCCATCACCAGTAGGGCGGTGGCCGCACCCAGATAGATCGACTGACCGGCCGCGAATGCTACGCCAACCGGGTGGGCAGCACCTGCGACGGCCAAGGCCACCAGGGCGCCGAGCAGTGCACCTATTGGTGCTCCCAGGAGCAGGGATCGGCGGGCGGCCGATCGATCGCCCAACCCCAGCCACGAGTACGCCCGATGGGCCAGCCCCTGGTTCCACGTCCAGCCGACCAGGGCGCCCGCCAGCAGCGGGACCGTGCCCGCCGGGAGGCCGAAATCGTCGCTCGGGCCCACCAGCAGCGGGGCGCCGAGGACATAGCCGAGGCCGGGGAGGGCGAAGACCACGCCGCGCAGGAGGCAACCCAGCAGGCCCACCTGCCAGGGGTCGTGGACCGGGCCGTCGGGCTCGGGGTAGCGGCGCTCTACCCGCTCGTAGAGCTCCTCGGCGAGGGCGAAGGAGTTCTTGACGCCGTAGCGCTCGCGTATCTGGTCGTCCGACAGGCCGTCGGACTCCAGCAGAGCGGCGATCTCGTCCGGGTGGACGGCGGCGGCTATGAAGTCGTCGAGACGTTCGGCGAGTTCGTCGATGGGCTCGGGCCGCGCCCAGCTGGGCTTGGTGCGCTGGCGCGGGATCGCGGGCAGGGTGTCGGGGCGGGAGCCGGGCGGCATCCAGATGCTTCCGCTCACCAGCCGGTTCCGTCCGTCGCGACCTTCTCGTACCAGGGGTCGCGCAGTTCGAGGGTCCAGTCGGCGACCGTTTCGAGCGTGGGCTCGTAGACCTCGGGGCTGCCCGCGAGCTCCTGGTAGATCGTCCGGAAATTGTCCACGGAGCGGCGGAGTGTGAAGCGGTCGATCACCCGCTGACGGGACAACTCGCCCAGGTTCCGGCGCCGTTCGTCGTCGCGGAGCAGGGTCAGGGCGGCGGCCGCCATCTTCTCCGGCTCGCGCGGAGGGACCACGAGTCCCGTGTCGCCGACTGCCTCGCGCACTCCCCCGACGTCCGTCGACACCGTCGTACGGCCGCAGGACATGGCCTCGATGATGGAGAACGGGAAGCCCTCGGAGATGGACGACAGCATGACGAGGTGGCCGGCGGCGTAGGCGCGCCAGACCTCGCTGATCCGGCCCTCGAAGGTCAGGCCGTCCGTCACGCCGAGCTCGGCGGCCAGCTTCTCCAGCTTGGTGCGGTAGGCCTCACCGCCCGGCGGGACCGGGCCGAACAGGCGCAGGCGGGTCTCCGGGAGTTCGGCGCGGACCATGGCGTACGCGCGCAGCAGGGTCTCCAGGTCCTTGATGGGGTCGACGCGGCCGCACCAGGTGAGGGTGGGGATCTCGGGCTCGGGGCCGGCGTGCGGGAAGGCGTGCGGGTCGACGCCGTTGTAGACGGTGCGGATCTTGTCGGCGTCGGCGCCGCCGCGCTCCTCCCAGCGGCGGTTGTACTGGTTGCAGGGTGTGATCAGGTCGGCTGTCCGGTAGCCGTGGGAGTTCAGTTCGCGGTAGAAGCCGAGCATGAACGCCTTCACGGGCCAGCGCTGGGCGTCGCTGCGGTAGCCGAGATAGCGCTCGCGCAGATAGATGCCGTGCTCGGTGAGGAGGAACGGCACGCCGTCCAGCCTGCGTGCGGCCAGCGCCGGGAGCGTGGCGAGGCCGCTGCTCACGGCGTGGGCGACCGAGTCCTCGGGGATGCGGACCCCGAGCGGGCGCAGGGCGTGTTCCAGCAGGTCGGTGGCGGTCAGGGCGTCGTGCACGGTCGGGCGGGCGGCCGCGGTGGGCAGATGCGGCATCGTCCAGATCCACATCAGCGACCGCAGCGCGGATTCCGTGCGCAGCGCCGCCGACAGGCGGCCGTCGCGGGCGAGTTCGGCCAGCTCGTCCAGGGCGTCACCGAAGTCGCAGTGCGCCTCCGGGTCGAGGAAGGAGAGCAGGAAACGCTCGTAGGAGTCGGTGAAACGGCGCCGGGCCCGGCCGTACGGCGCGCGGCCCCGCCCCGGACGCGGGCCCCAGGTCGGTACCGAGGTGTGCCGGTAGACGTTCGGCGGCAGCTCCCAGGTGACGGGTTCGCGGCCGGTTCCGGTGAGCGAGACGATGTGGAAGTCGACCTCCGGCATGCCCTTGACGAGCTGGTCGCACCAGGTGCTGACCCCGCCGTGGACGTGCGGGTAGGTGCCTTCGGTAAGCATGCTGACATGACGGCCAGTGCGCATCATGCGAGTTCCCCCCTGTGGAGCAAAGATGGTGCTGCGGCTCGGAGGCGCACCCCGGCGGGTCGGTCGTGTGGTGTGCCGGGGTGCACCTGCCGTCCGGCTGCGCTATGACGGCAGATTCAGCTTGAGAGCCGTCTGCAGCAGCCCCGGCGTGGTCCAGGCCGAGCGCTCTCCCGCGTACGGCGTGCCGAACGCGGTGGTGCCGATGAGGAGTTGCTTGGTGGTCCCTTCGGGTGCGGTCACCGGGATCTGGGTCCCGGACGGGGCGGTGACGGTGACGGCGTCGCCGATGCGGTACGCCGTGACGGAGCCGTTCGCGAGGGCGGTCTGCCAGGCGGCGCGGCGCTGCAGTTCGGTGCCGATGGCGCTCTGTGCGAGGTTCTGCACCGGGGTGTTGTCGGCGAAGAGCGACCGGTAGTCGGCGAGGACCTTCTCCAGGACGGGGTACAGCGTCCGGTCCTCGGCCAGGTTGGACTGGTGGGCGTAGTGCGGGCGCGGGTCGCCGGAGACGACGTGGCCGAGGGCGGTGCGGGCCTCTTGCGGGACGATGTGGGAGTCGTAGCCGGTGGCCGGGTCCAGCGGGTCGTCGAGGCAGGTGGAGGCCGGGTTGGTCTCGCAGACGCCGCTGCCGCCGTCGTCGGTGGACGTGTAGATCCAGTTGTACTCGTCGACCATCTCGGCCTCGGTGCCGACGTTGTAGTACACGTTCATCGGATGCCGGGGCACGGTCAGCGCGGCGCCGACCGAACGCTGGGCGGGCTCACGGGAGTTGTCCGAGGCGACCCACTTGACGCCGTTGTCGGCGAGGGCGCCGGCGAGGCCCGGGTTGTCGTCGGGCTGCTGCGGCAGGGTCTTCAGGCCCGAGTGCTCCCCGGTCACGAGTTCCGCGCGGTCGAGCGGGAGGCCCTTGGCGACGCCCCAGTCGTGGTTGTCGCGGATCTGGGCCGAGATGTCCGAGCGGCTCATGTACCGCGTCGAGCCGTCGGAGTTCTTCGCGCAGCTCCACGGGACGGTCGAGGTGTCCTGCACACAGCCGAGGAACGGGTGCGTGTAGGTGTGGTTGATCCAGCGGTACTGCGCCTTGTCCGCGAGCAGTCGGTCGGTGAGGGCGTCGGTGCCGCCGTTCTCGCTCTTCCACTCCTCGCCGGAACCGGCGTTGTAGACCATGTCGAGCGTGAACCCGTGCTCGCGCTGCCACTGGGCGGCGTACACCGCGTCCTGCGCCGTCATACGGATCGGCGTGGTCCCCTCGCCGTCACCGCCCGCGCAGTCGAAGTCGCCGGGCGTGCAGTTGCGCTCGGTGTCCCAGCGGCTGTCGGGCGCGAAGACGTCGTCGACATGCACGGCAAAATAGTTGCGCGCCTGGCCCAGGTGCACGCCCTGGGTCAGCCACTCGACGATGCCGCGGGCAAGGACCCGGAACTGCTGCTGGTACTGGTTGTAGGCGAAGGTCACCACCAGTTCGCGGCGCCCGTCGTGCCGGTACTCGCCGATCAGGCTGCCGCGGCCGGAGCCGGCGGGCACGGGGATGTCGACGTAGCTGGTGAAGCCGGTGCGGGGGCGGGCGACGTAGCCGTAGCTCTCCTGTACGGACGTGTCGTTGTCCTCGAAGGTGAAGGCGCCGTCGAGATAGCCGAAATACCCCGCCTTGCCGGCGTCGGTGACGGCGGCCGACCGCCCGTCGAGGGCGCCGGCCCAGCCGCCCTCGCTGGTGTAGTCGAGGCCGACGCCCGGGTGGGCCCAGGTGTAGGCGTCGACCTGGGGGATGCCGTAGGTGCGCTCGTAGGTCTCCAGCGCGGTCTGCTCGGCGGAACCCGCGCCGAAGGGGGCCTCGCCGGGCAGGACGACGCCCTGGTACTTGGCCCGGGGCGTGCCGTTCACCGTGTCGCTGAGGAACGCCTGCGTGATGGCCGGGCGGTTCGCGTCGTTCAGGTCGACGGTGGTGTACGGGATTCCGGTGCTCTTCAGCTGGGCGGTGATGGCCCGGACGGGGCTGTCGCCGTTGTCCACGACGAGCACCTTGAGATCGATGCGCGGCTCCTCGGCGGCCGCGGCGCCCGGGGCCGCCGTCAGGCCCACGGTCAGCAGGCTCGCGGCCGTCAAGCCGGCGACGCCGATTCTGCGGTTTCTCCATCTGCGCGCACTCTGCGCCATTGATCGCCCCTTCCCCCCAGAAGATCCCCTCGCGGCCCCGCGTGACAAATCAGCGGAGGATCCGTGGAAATCATGCAAAGCGGCAAGCCGACGGCTCACCGGAACCAGACGAGTGTGACTCAGCTCACCGAGGTCAGGGATCAAGAAATGGCCACGACGCCACTGCCAGGTGAACGCCCGTAGGAATGAGCGAACGCTCACACGAGCGTAGGCTCAGTCCGAGTGTTCGCCGCACCGGGGAAGGCCCCGCTGACACCGCACCCACTGACACCGCAGCCGCAGGTCGGAACTAGGGTCGGCCGTCGGGCCCGGTCGACCCACACCATTCGGCCATCGCAACTTCACATCGGAAGCGAGATTTCACCACCGTGACTGCTCTCACTCTCAGCACCGCCGCGGCGCCCGGCCTGCGGGCCGACGCAATCGTGATCGGTGTCGCCAAGGGCGCAGGGGGCCCCGTCGTCGCACCGGGCGCCGAGGCCGTGGACAAGGCGTACGACGGCAAGCTCGCCGGCGTCCTGGAGACCCTCGGTGCCTCCGGTGCCGAGGGCGAGGTGACGAAGCTCCCCGCCCCCGCCGGCTTCAAGGCCCCGCTCGTGGTGGCGGTGGGCCTGGGGGCGCAGCCCGAGGACGACAAGGACGGGGCGTACGAGGGGGAGGTACTGCGCAAGGCCGCCGGTGTCGCGGCCCGCGCCCTCGCCGGCTCCAGGAAGGCCGCGTTCGCGCTGCCGCTGGGCGACGCCGGTGACGTGGGCGCCGTCGCCGAGGGCGTGCTGCTCGGTGCGTACGCCTTCGACGCCTACAAGGCGAACGGCAAGAACGCGAAGGACAAGAAGAACGGCAAGGCCCCCCTCGCCGAGGCCGCGCTGCTCGGCGGCAAGCCGCGCGACAAGGAGCACAAGGCGGCGATCGAGCGCGCCACCGCCGTCTCCGAGGAGCTCAACCGCGCCCGCGACCTGATCAACACCCCGCCGAACGACCTCAACCCGGAGTCCTTCGCCGCGATCGCCTCGGCGGTGGCCAAGGAGCACGGCATCAAGGTGCAGGTGCTCGACGAGAAGGCGCTGACCAAGGGCGGCTACGGCGGCATCCTCGGCGTCGGCTCCGGGTCGGCCGCGGGCCCGCGCCTGGTGAAGCTGACGTACACGAACTCCAAGGCGGACAAGCACCTCGCCTTCGTCGGCAAGGGCATCACCTACGACTCGGGCGGCATCTCGCTGAAGCCGGCCGGGCACAACGAGACGATGAAGTGCGACATGAGCGGCGCGGCCGCCGTGTTCGCCGCCGTGGTCGCCGCCGCGCGGCTCGGCCTCGAGGTGAACGTCACCGGCTGGCTGGCGCTCGCCGAGAACATGCCGTCGGGGTCCGCGGTGCGTCCCGGTGACGTGCTGCGCATGTACAGCGGCAAGACCGTGGAGGTGCTGAACACCGACGCGGAGGGCCGGCTCGTGCTGGCGGACGCGCTGTGGGCGGCGTCGCAGGAGACGCCGGACGCGATCATCGACGTGGCGACGCTGACCGGCGCCATGGTGCTGGCGCTCGGCAACCGCACGTTCGGTGTGATGGCCAACGACGACGCGTTCCGCTCGGCGATCGTGGAGGCGGCCGAGGAGGTCGGGGAGGCGTCCTGGCCGATGCCGCTGCCGGAGCACCTGCGCAAGGGAATGGATTCTCCTACCGCCGACATCGCCAACATGGGCGAGCGGATGGGCGGCGGGCTGGTCGCCGGGCTCTTCCTGAAGGAGTTCGTGGGTGAGGGGATCACCTGGGCGCACCTGGACATCGCGGGGCCCGCGTTCAACGAGGGTGGTCCCTTCGGGTACACGCCGAAGGGCGGTACGGGGTCGGGTGTGCGGACCCTGGTCCGGCTCGCCGAGCTGACGGCCTCCGGCGACCTGGGCTGATGTCGTTCTGAGTGAAAGGGCTCCGCGCGCGGGTAGAGCGGAGCCCCTTCTTCCGTGCGCGCTCAGCTGAACGTGGGACGTCTCACACACCGGCCCGGCGTCTCGTTCGGTGTGGACAAGTGCGAAGATGGGGCTCGGCAGGACAGGGCCCCCACCACAGGGCCGAAGAAAGAGCGGCCGGACACCAGCCGCCGACCGGTCACTGGAGACCGGCGTACGGCGCACATGCATGGAGGACGTGACGTGGCGAACGACGCCAGCACCGTTTTCGACCTAGTGATCCTCGGCGGTGGTAGTGGCGGTTACGCCGCGGCCCTGCGCGGGGCGCAGCTGGGCCTGGACGTCGCCCTGATCGAGAAGGACAAGGTCGGCGGCACCTGCCTGCACCGGGGTTGCATCCCCACCAAGGCCCTGCTGCACGCGGGCGAGGTCGCCGACCAGGCCCGCGAGAGCGAGCAGTTCGGTGTGAAGGCCACTTTCGAGGGCATCGACATCGCCGGGGTCCACAAGTACAAGGACGGCGTGATCGCCGGCCTGTACAAGGGCCTGCAGGGTCTCGTCGCCTCCCGCAAGGTGACGTACATCGAGGGTGAGGGCCGGCTGTCCTCCCCCACCTCCGTCGACGTGAACGGTCAGCGCGTCCAGGGCCGCCACGTCCTGCTGGCGACCGGCTCCGTGCCGAAGTCGCTGCCGGGCCTGGAGATCGACGGCAACCGCATCATCTCCTCGGACCACGCCCTCGTCCTGGACCGCGTGCCGAAGTCCGCGATCATCCTGGGCGGCGGCGTCATCGGCGTCGAGTTCGCCTCCGCCTGGAAGTCCTTCGGTGCGGACGTCACGGTCATCGAGGGCCTGAAGCACCTCGTCCCGGTCGAGGACGAGAACAGCTCGAAGCTCCTCGAGCGCGCCTTCCGCAAGCGCGGGATCAAGTTCAACCTGGGCACCTTCTTCCAGAAGGCCGAGTACACCGCCGACGGCGTCAAGGTCACCCTCGCCGACGGCAAGGAGTTCGAGGCCGAGATCCTGCTCGTCGCCGTCGGCCGCGGCCCCGTCTCCGCCGGCCTCGGCTACGAGGAGCAGGGCGTCGCGATGGACCGCGGCTACGTCCTGGTCGACGAGTACATGCGCACCAACATCCCGACCGTCTCCGCCGTCGGTGACCTCGTCCCGACCCTCCAGCTCGCGCACGTCGGCTTCGCCGAGGGCATCCTGGTGGCGGAGCGTCTGGCCGGTCTGAAGACCGTTCCGATCGACTACGACGGTGTCCCGCGGGTGACGTACTGCCACCCGGAGGTCGCCTCCGTCGGTATCACCGAGGCCAAGGCCAAGGAGATCTACGGCGCGGACAAGGTCGTCGCTCTGAAGTACAACCTGGCGGGCAACGGCAAGAGCAAGATCCTGAACACCGCGGGCGAGATCAAGCTCGTCCAGGTCAAGGACGGCGCCGTGGTCGGCGTCCACATGGTCGGCGACCGCATGGGCGAGCAGGTCGGCGAGGCCCAGCTGATCTACAACTGGGAGGCCCTGCCGGCCGAGGTCGCCCAGCTCATCCACGCCCACCCGACGCAGAACGAGGCGCTCGGCGAGGCCCACCTGGCCCTGGCGGGCAAGCCGCTGCACTCGCACGACTGACCCTCGGTCGACGAAGCGACGACTCAGACTTCCGCAATTCGTAAGGAGCAACCGAAACCATGGCGGTTTCCGTAACCCTTCCGGCGCTCGGCGAGAGCGTCACCGAGGGCACTGTCACCCGCTGGCTGAAGGCCGAGGGTGAGCGCGTCGAGGCCGACGAGCCGCTGCTCGAGGTCTCCACCGACAAGGTCGACACCGAGATCCCCTCCCCCGCCGCCGGCGTCCTGGCCTCCATCAAGGTCGCCGAGGACGAGACGGTCGAGGTCGGCGCCGAGCTGGCCCTGATCGACGACGGCACCGGTGCGCCGGCTGCCGCTCCGGCCCCGGCCGCCGAGCCCGCGCCCGCCGCGGCTCCCGAGCCGGCTCCGCAGGCCACCCCGTCCACCGAGCAGGCCGCTCCCGCTCCGGCCCCGACCGCCGAGGCCGCTGCCGGCGCCGGTACGGCCGAGGGCACGGACGTGGTCCTGCCCGCGCTCGGCGAGTCCGTCACCGAGGGCACCGTCACCCGCTGGCTGAAGTCGGTCGGTGACAGCGTCGAGGCCGACGAGCCGCTGCTCGAGGTCTCCACCGACAAGGTCGACACCGAGATCCCGGCCCCCGCGTCCGGCACCCTGCTGGAGATCGTGGTCGGCGAGGACGAGACGGCCGAGGTCGGCGCCAAGCTGGCCGTCATCGGCGTCGCGGGTGCCGCTCCGGCGGCCGCCCCGGCCCCGGCGGCTCCGGCCCCCGCGGCCCCGGCCGCCCCCGCGGCTCCGGCCGCCCCTGCGGCTCCGGCCGCTCCGGCGCCCGCCCCCGCCGCTCCGGCCGCGCCCGCCGCTGCCGCCCCGGCTCCGGTCGCCCCGGCTCCGGTCGCCCCGGCGGCCCCGGCTCCCGCGCCGGCCGCTCCGGCCCCGGTCACCCCGGCTCCGGCCGCTCCGGCTCCGGCCGCCGCCCAGCCGACCGACGAGGGCGCCTACGTCACCCCGCTGGTGCGCAAGCTCGCCGCCGAGAACGGCGTCGACCTGGCCACCGTCAAGGGCACCGGCGTCGGCGGCCGTATCCGCAAGCAGGACGTCATCGCCGCCGCCGAGGCCGCGAAGGCCGCCGCCGCTGCTCCGGCCCCCGCCGCCTCAGCTGTGACTGCCGCAGGCCATGCCGCCGCCAAGAAGGCCCCGGCGCTGGAGGTCTCTCCCCTGCGCGGCCAGACCGTCAAGATGCCGCGCATCCGCAAGGTCATCGGCGACAACATGGTCAAGGCGCTGCACGAGCAGGCGCAGCTGTCCTCGGTCGTCGAGGTCGACGTCACCCGCCTGATGCGCCTGCGCGCCCAGGCCAAGGACTCCTTCGCCGCGCGCGAGGGCGTCAAGCTCTCCCCGATGCCGTTCTTCGTGAAGGCGGCGGCCCAGGCGCTGAAGGCCCACCCGGTCATCAACGCCAAGATCAACGAGGCCGAGGGCACGATCACCTACTTCGACTCCGAGAACATCGGTATCGCGGTGGACTCGGAGAAGGGCCTGATGACCCCGGTCATCAAGGGTGCGGGCGACCTGAACATCGCCGGCATCGCCAAGGCCACGGCCGACCTGGCCGGCAAGGTCCGTGCCAACAAGATCACCCCGGACGAGCTGTCCGGCGCGACCTTCACCATCTCCAACACCGGTTCGCGTGGCGCGCTGTTCGACACGATCATCGTGCCGCCGGGCCAGGTCGCGATCCTCGGCATCGGCGCCACGGTCAAGCGCCCGGCCGTCATCGAGACGGCGGAGGGCACGGTCATCGGCGTCCGCGACATGACCTACCTGACCCTCTCCTACGACCACCGCCTGGTGGACGGCGCCGACGCGGCCCGTTACCTGACGGCGGTCAAGGCGATCCTGGAGGCGGGCGAGTTCGAGGTCGAGCTCGGCCTGTAAGCAGCTGGGTTTCTTGCCTGTACGACGCCCCGTCCGGAGCTGATCCGGACGGGGCGTCGGCTATGTAGCCGGGGATAACTGCAATGCCCTCTCAGGGGCGCGGGGAACTGCGCGACCAGCCACAACCCACACGCAGTCGCCCGACAACAGTCCGAACCGAGCTCATAGGCGCACGGCCCCAGCCAAACGCCGTGTAAGTCTCGTCTCACCTGCACCAAAGCACGCTCGTCGGCTCACCCAGCGGAGCGCCCCGGCCGTATTGTCTAAACGTCAACGCGCCCTAAGGAGCCCTCATGACCGCCCCCGTCATCCACTCGCTGCGCGAACAGATCCGCGAGCACATCCTGGAGGGGATCATCAGCGGTCGCTGGCAGCCGGGCGAGCGAATCGTGGAGCGGCGGATCGCCACCGAGCTGGAGGTCAGCCAGACCCCCGTACGCGAGGCCCTGCGCGAGCTGGAGTCCCTGCGCCTCATCGAGTCCGCGCCCAACAAGGGTGTACGCGTGCGGAATCTGTCCGCCGCCGACCTGGAGGAGAGCTACCCGGTCCGGGCCGGCCTGGAGGCCATCGCCGCCGAACTCGCGGCCGACCGCCTCGCGGAGGACTGCTCCGCCCTGGAGCCCCACGTGACCGCCCTCTACGAGGCCGACCGCAACTCCGACGGCACCGCCCAGGTACGGCACACGGTCGCCTTCCACCGCGAGTTGGTGCGCGCGGCGGGCAACTCCGTGCTGCTGCACACCTGGGAGGGCCTCGGCATCGAGGTGTTCACGGCGCTGTCGATCCGCTGGCTGGGGACCGTGCAGCAGTCCTACGCGGAGGAGCACGAGGAGCTGGTGGCCGCGTTCCGGCGCCGGGATCCGAGGATCGCCGAGATCGTGAAGGCCCATGTGCTCGGGTGCGCGCCCCGGCACGAAGGCGAGTAAAGGCGAATAGGCGGGGCTGAGGGCGCTCGTCCGCCCGGCCCAGCCCGCGCCGTCGTAACGAGCGCGGCCGTGGTGACGTATCGATACTGGTGGGAGCCGTGTCTCCCGTGAGGCGGCGCCCACGACACCCTCGCCGATGGTGGAGGCCGCGTGATCCGGCCACAGCTCTCTTCCGTGCTTCCCAGATCCGTTTTGCCCGCATCCCTGCTGCCCGCATCCCTGCTGCCCGCATCCCTGCTGCCCGCGTCCGTCGTGCCCTCGACGCTGACCGCCGTGTCCGCGACGGTGTCGGCGGTGCGGTCCGTGGCGCACGGGCTGGGCGGCGCCGTGCCAGGGGCGCTGTCGGTGATCGGGGCGTTGCTGGGGCCCCGTACCCGCGGCGTCTGGCGGACGCCCGGTGGTGTGCAGGTCGGGCTCCGGCGGTTGGGACGGCCCGGTACGGTCGCCGCGGCCCGCGAACTGGAGGCGGCCCTGCGCCAGGTGCCGGGTGTGGGCCGGGCCGAGGTGAACGGCACGCTGGGCTGCGTGTACGTCGGCTGCGGGCCGAAGGCCGACCTCGACACCGTCACCGGCCTCGTCGCGGCCGCCGACGACGCTGCCGGGCAGAGGGCGGGGCGTGCGGACGTCCGGCGTGAGGGGGCGCAGGGCGGGGACACAGGACGCCGGGCGGCGCGGGAAGAGGACGCCGACCGCACACCGGCCGAGGACGACGGCACGTCCCCCGCGCCGGCGCCCACACCGGACCCGGACCCGACGCCGGATGACGGCACCCCGCGCACAGGGCCGCAAGGTGAGAGCGGGCAGCGCGAGGCGGGGGCGGATCGAGCGCGGTCCTCGGTCGGCTATCCAGGGGACTCGCGGGCGCAGGCCGGCGCGGCCGTCCGGCTCGGCGCGGGCCTGCTGGCGGTGGGCGTGGCGTCGGTGGGTGACCTGCTCAGGCTGCGGGGCCTGCATCCGCTGGTGATGTCGGTGGTCCAGTTCGCGGAGTCCACGCCGCCGCTGCGCGAGGGCGTCGCCCGCCGAATCGGCGAACCGGCGACGGAGCGCTGCTTCGCCGTGGCGAACCTGGTGCTGACGACGCTGACCTTCCGGCCGCTGGGCACCATGGTGAACGCCGCGCTGGCCGCCGCCCGGTACACCGAGGTACGGGCACGGCGCGAGGCGTGGGCGGGCTGGGCGCGCCGGCTGGCGGTGCACGAGGGGACGTACCGCCATGACGCGGTGCCGGCCTACGAGCGGCCCGCGCCGCTGCGGCCGGGCCCGGGTGACCGGTACGCGAACGTCGCGGCACCGGTGTCGCTCGCGGCGTACGGGCTGACGTCGGTCGGCACGCTCAGCCATGACCGGGGGCTGGCGCTGCTGATCGCGGGAACGCCGCGCGGTCCCCACAACGCCCGGGAGTCGTTCGCGTCCTCGGTGGGCCGGGCCCTGTCCGACCGTGGCGCGCTGGTGCTGCGTCCCGAGGTGCTGCGCCGGCTGGACCGGATCGACACCGTTGTCCTGGACGCCCGCGTCCTGGCCGGCGGCGACTGGACGGTCGAGGGTGTCCTGCGGCTGCCTCCGCCGGGGCAGGGCGGGCTGGACGGCTTCCCCGAGGACGCGCGAGGTCAGGGCACCTCGGCGAACGGAGGGCCTGAGGGGGCCTTGGGGGAGCGAGGGCCCGGGGACCGGCCGGAGGGCGGTGGGCCCCACGGCATCCCGGAGGCCAGGGGAACGGGCAGCGTCCAGGACGGGGCCGGGCTTGCGGCCGGCGTCCCTGCGAGCAGAGGTCCCGAGGGCGGTGCCGTTGCGGGCCGGCGGGAAGGGGGCGAGCCGGGGGCCGAGGGGCGCGAGTCGGGCCCCCGTAGCGGGGTTTCGGGGGACGGCGGGCCGGACGACGACGAGATCCACGTACGGATCCATGAGCTGATCGAGGCGGACGGCCCGCCCGGCGGTCGGCGCCGGCCCGGGGTCGCCCCCGCACCCGGGCGGCGGGACGGCTGGGAGCTGCGGCCGTACGGCGACACCGCCCCGGACGGCTCCCCGAACCACGGCGTCGTGCCCGAGGACACGGACGCGCAGGCGCGGCGGTGGGCCGAGCAGGGGGCGCGGGTCGTGCTCGTGCTGCGGGAGGGCACGCCGGTCGCCGTGGCCGCTATGGTTCCCCAACTGCACCCGCTGGCCCACCACTTGGTGCGCGCCGCGCAGGAGTGCGGCCGGGTACGGCTGGTGGGCGGCCCGCCCGGACTGCACCTGCGGTTCGGGCTGGAGGAGGCCGTGCCCACCGGGCACCGGCGCACCGCCGCTCTGGTCCGCTCGCTGCAGGCGCAGGGGCACGGGGTCGCCGTGGTCTCGGCACGGACCCGGCGCGCGCTGGTCCGCGCGGACCTGGGCATCGGGTCCATCTCGGACCCCCGGCACGTGCCGTGGGACGCGGATGTCGCCGCCCCGCCCGATGTCGTCCACCTGCTGCTGACGGCCCTTCCGGAGGCGCGGCGGATCGGCCGGCTGTGCGCCCGGCTGGAGGCGGTCGGCGCGGTGGCGGGCTCCGCTCTCGCGCTGCTCGTGCCCCGTCCCCGGGCCTGGGCGCGGGCCAGGCTGGTGGCCGACGGGGTGACCGTCGCCGGGGTCGCGGCGGGCTTCTGGGCGGGGTGGCGGCTGCACGGCCGACCGGCCCCGGCGGCCACCGAGCGCACGCCCTGGCACGCGATGGCGGTACGTCAGGTGATGTCGCGGCTCGCCACCTCCTCCCGTGGGCTGGACGCGGCCGAGGCCGCGCGGCGCCGGCAGTTCGAGGGCCGTGACCGGCACGACGGCGCCGTCACCCTGATCGGCCGGGTCGCGGAGGAGCTGGCCAATCCGCTCACACCGATCCTGGCGGTCGGCGGCGGTATCTCGGCGGCCCTCGGCTCGGTGCTGGACGCCGTGCTGATCGGCGGGGTGCTCGGCGTCGACGCGCTCGTGGGCGGGGTGCAGCAACAGCAGGCCGACAACGCGGCCGAACGGCTCGTGGAGGCCACCTCGGTACGGGTGCGGGTGCTCAGGCCGGGGCGGGCGGAGCCGGTGGAGGCGGCCGGCGAGCATCTGGTGCGCGGCGACGTGATCGAGCTGCGAGCCGGGGACTCGGTCCCGGCGGACTGCCGGGTGGTGCGGGCGCAGGGCCTGGAGATGGACGAGTCCAGCCTCACCGGAGAGTCGCTGCCCGTCGTGAAGAGCGCGGCGCCGACCGCGGCCCGGGCGGTCGCGGACCGTACCTCGATGCTGTACGGGGGCACGACGGTGGCGGCCGGTCATGCGCTCGGCGTGGTCGTCGCGACCGGAACCGCCACCGAGGCGGGCGGCGCGGGCGAGGCGGGCCCGGACGGGGCGCCGCCGGAGAGCGGGGTGGAGCGGCGGCTGAAGGCGCTGGGCCACTGGTTCCTGCCGCTGTCCGTCGCCGCGGGCGTCGTCCTGTTCGCCGTCGACGTGCTGCGCAGACGGCCGGTGGGCGGCGCCCTGGGGTCCGCGGTCAGCCTGTGTGTGGCGGCCGTACCGGAGGGGCTGCCGTTCGTGGCCACGGTGGCGGAGCTGGCGGCGGCCCGTCGGCTGTCCACGCGCGACACGCTGGTGCGCAGCGCCTCCACCATCGAGGCGCTGGGCCGCACCGACGTGCTGTGCTTCGACAAGACCGGCACGCTCACCGAGGGCCGGATCAGCCTCCAGCAGGTCTCCGACGGCCTGGAGCGCGGCGCGCCCGACCGGCTCACTCCGGCGCTGCGCCGGGTCGTCGCCACGGCCGCGCTCGCGGGTCCCCCCGGTACGGCGGCGGACCTCACCCATCCCACCGACCGGGCCATCGCGACCGGCGCCGAACTGCTCGGCGCCGCCCCGGCCCGGGCCGCCGGGCTCGGCACGGACACCTGGGAGCGGCTGGCCGAGCTGCCGTTCGAGCCGGGGCGCGGCTACCACGCCGTGCTGGGGCGGTCCGACAGCGAGACGCGGATCGTCGTCAAGGGGGCGCCGGAGGTCGTACTGGCCCGCTGTGACCGGGTCCGCCGGGCGGACGCCGCCGAGCCGTTCGACGAGCGGCTGCGTGCGGAGGCGGAGGCCGAGGTCGACCGGCTGGCCCGGCGTGGCCTCAGGGTGCTCGCGGTCGCCGAGCGCGTCCTGCCCGAGGGCGCGCCGCAGGACGACACCGGTCTCGACGACGGCGTCGACGGGCTGTGCCTGCTCGGCCTGCTGGGCCTCGCGGACCCGGTGCGGGCCACCGCCGCCGAGAGCGTGGACCGGTTGTCGCGGGCCGGGGTGCGCATCGTCATGGTCACCGGGGACCACCCGAGCACGGCCGCCGCGATCGCCCGGGAGCTGCGCCCCGAGGAGGAGCCGCGTCTGATGACGGGGGCGGAGCTGGACGCCCTCGATGACGCGGAGCTGGCCAGGACGCTGCCGGACATCACGGTGTTCGCCCGGACCACCCCGGCGCACAAGGTCCGTATCGTCACCGCGCTGCGCGCCGCCGGCCGGATCGTCGCCGTCACCGGCGACGGTGCCAACGACGCGCCCGCCATCCGGATCGCCGACGTCGGTATCGCCCTGGGTTCACGGGCCACGCCGGCCGCCCGCGCCGCCGCCGACGTGGTCGTCACCGACGACCGGATCGAGACCATCGTCGACGCGTTCGTCGAGGGCCGGGCCATGTGGGCGTCGGTGCGCAAGGCGCTGGGCATCCTGCTCGGCGGCAACCTCGGGGAGATCGCGTTCACCCTGGCGACCACGCTGCTCACCGGGCGCAGCGCGCTGAACGCCCGCCAACTGCTCCTGGTCAACCTGCTCACCGACATGCTGCCCGCCATGGCCATCGCCGCCCGGCCGCCCGCCGCGCACCGCGACCAGCTGCTCGCGGAGGGCCCGGAGGCCTCCCTGGGCAAGGCCCTGACCCGGCACATCCGGTTGCGTGCCACCGTTACGGCGGTGGCGGCGGCCCTCGCCTGGATCGCCGCCCGGGCGACCGGCACCCGGGCGCACGCCGACACCGTCTCGCTGGTCGCCCTGGTGACGTCCCAGTTGTTCCAGACGCTCCAGGACGCCGGCCGTGATCCGGTGGTGGCCGCCGCCGTGGTGGGCTCCCTGGGGGTGCTGGGCGTGGTCGTGACCGTGCCGGGACTCAGCCACTTCTTCGGCAGCCGGCCGCTCGGACCGGTGGGCTGGACGATCGCGCTGGCCACGGCGGCGGGGTCGGTCCTGGTGCCCGCGGCGGCCGGGGGCGCCGTCGACGCGCTGGGGAAAGTTCACCCGCAGTACACCCGGGTGCCGCCTGCCGGATGACATCGGCCCGGACAAAGGAGGCGTACACAGCACGACGCTCACGAAAGGCGGCTGATCATGCCGCACATCCTCACCACGATCCTGACGAACGTGGCGATCGCTCTGCTCGAGGCCCTCCTGGTCCGCCTGGCCATCCAGCTCTGGAAGGCGTTCGGCACGAGCATGCGTCCCGTGGCGGCCCACGCCTGAACCGTGCACTGAACCGACCTGGGCGAATTGCCCGTTCGGGTCGCGTTTATTCGCGGGCGCGGATGGAAGTCGGCTCGAAGGACCCACTACCCACCTACCCACGCTTTCCAGCAGGGGAGGACGGCCATGACTTCCCCAGAGCCACAGCGCCAGCAAGCACAGCAACCGATCCCACCGCAGGCGGAGACCCAGGCCGAGCAGACCCGCGCTCCGGACGCACAGCAGGCCTCCGAGGAGCACCACCGCGGCGGCAAGGTGATGCATCTGCACACCGCGCACCCGCAGGTCCCCATCCCCTACGTGACACCGGGCGACATGTTCTCGGGCGCCCGGCAGGCCACGTCCACGGCCATGTCGACCGCCGCGTCCCTGCTCCCCTCGCCCCGCAAGCTGGCCTTCTACGGCATCCTCGGCGGCATGACCGCCGCCGGCGCGATGGCCTGGCCGGTCGCGGTCGCCGTCGGCGCCGCCACCGAGGTGATCACCCGCGAGCAGGCCGCACAGCGCCGCGAGGAACGGGCACCCGCCGGGCGGGAGCAGGCGAGGTCCGAGCAGGACCGGCCGTCCAGCGCCGACTGGACGCCCGCCGCGAAGCCCGGCCAGACCGCGATGAGCTGAACCGAGCGCGATCACCTGGGACAGGCACGACGACCTGAGCAGACCGCATCCTGAACGCCGACGAGGTCCGAATCCGCGGACAGCGGCCGGATCCCACCGGCGTTCAGCGCGTGTCCGGATCTGGCGGCGTTCACGGATCCGGCAGGCGTCCGGATTCCCCGCCTTCCCCGGGTCCGGCGGCATCCAAATCGCCCGCCTTCCCTGCGTCCGGCGGCATCCGGACCCCACGACGCTCCAGGCGTTCCCTACTCACCAGTCACCCGGCAGCCGCCCAGGCTAGCCGCCCACAACTCATCTGAGCAGGGAAAACGCGGCACCGCGTGCCTGATTCCCCGGCACCGGATGCCAATTTTGCGGCTGCGACAGCTTTTCGCCTTCTACCCTTTGATCGATCATCGATCAGGGAGTTACAGTCGCCGACGGACCCGCGACGGGGTCGCATAACGACGCCGTCACCGAAGTCCGCCCGCCCTGTCCTGCCAAAGACCAAGGGCACACCCGAACCCTTACCGATGAGGGAACCCCCTTCGACTGAGGAAGGCGGCGACATGACCGACCCCAACGCCATCCAGCCGAGCGAGCTCGACCAGCTCCCGGACCGCGACCCCGAGGAGACCGCCGAATGGCAGGCCTCGCTGGACGCGGTCGCCAAGGCGGCGGGCCCGCACCGCGCCGCATACCTGATGCGCCGCACGCTGGAACGGGCCGAGGGCACCGGCATCGCGCTGCCCAAGCTCCTCGAGACCGACTACGTCAACACCATCCCGACCGCCGCCGAGCCGTCCGTGCCCGGTGACGAGGCGATGGAAGCCCGTATCACCGCGTGGAACCGCTGGAACGCGGCCGCCATGGTGACCCGGGGCAGCAAATACGGCGTCGGCGGCCACATCGCCACCTTCGCCTCCGCGGCCTGGCTCTACGAGACCGGCTTCAACCACTTCTTCCAGGGCAAGGAGCGGGACGGCTCCGGCGACCAGCTCTACATCCAGGGCCACGCCTCCCCCGGCATCTACGCCCGTGCCTTCCTCGACGGCCGTCTCAACGAGACGCACCTCGACAACTTCCGCCAGGAGTCCGGCGGCAACGGCCTCCCGTCGTATCCGCACCCTCGCCGCCTGCCCTGGCTGTGGGAGTTCCCGACGGTGTCCATGGGCCTCGGCCCGCTGTCGGCCATCTACCAGGCCCGCTTCAACCGCTACCTCACCAACCGCGGCATCAAGGACGTCTCGAACTCCCACGTCTGGGCGTTCCTCGGCGACGGCGAGATGGACGAGCCGGAGTCCACGGCGGCGCTCGCCCTGGCCTCCCGCGAGGGCCTGGACAACCTGACCTTCGTCATCAACTGCAACCTGCAGCGCCTCGACGGCCCGGTGCGCGCCAACTTCAAGATCGTGCAGGAGCTGGAGGCCCAGTTCCGCGGCGCCGGCTGGAACGTCGTCAAGACCCTGTGGGGCACGGCGTGGGACGAGCTGTTCCGGCTCGACACCACGGGCGCGCTGGTACGCCGCCTGCGCGAGGTACCCGACGCGCAGGTGCAGACGTACCAGACCCGCGACGCCGCCTACATCCGCCAGGACTTCTTCGGCAAGGACCCGGCGCTCGTCGAGATGGCGAAGCTGCTGAGCGACGACAAGATCCTGGAGTGCTTCCACCTCTCCCGCGGTGGCCACGAGTCCCGCAAGGTGTACGCCGCCTACAAGGCCGCCGTCGAGTTCAAGGGCGCGCCCACGGTCATCCTGGCGCAGACGGTCAAGGGCTTCACCCTCGGCGAGGGCTTCGCGTCGAAGAACGCCAACCACCAGATGAAGAAGCTGTCGGTGGACGAGTTCAAGGCGATGCGCGACCTGCTCGACCTGCCGATCAAGGACAGCGACTTCGCCGACGGCGTGGTCCCCTACGGCCACCCCGGCGCCGACTCCCCCGAGGTCCGCTACCTCCAGGAGCGCCGCGCGGCCCTCGGCGGTCCGGCCCCGGCCCGCCGCGTGCACCCGGTCGCCCCGCTTCCCGCCCCCGCCGAGAAGGCGTTCGCCTCCTTCGACAAGGGCTCGGGCAGCCAGAACGTGGCCACCACCATGGCCTTCGTCCGCCTCATCAAGGACCTGGTCCGCGACAAGGAGACGGGCAAGCGCTGGGTGCCGATCGTGCCCGACGAGGCACGCACGTTCGGCATGGAGTCGCTGTTCCCGTCCCTCGGGATCTACTCCCCCAAGGGCCAGACGTACGAGCCGGTCGACCGCGACCAGCTCATGTACTACAAGGAGGCCAAGAACGGCCAGATCCTCAACGAGGGGATCACCGAGGCCGGTTCGATGGCCGACTTCATCGCCGCGTCCACCGCGTACTCCACGCACGGCGAAGCGATGATCCCGTTCTACATCTTCTACTCGATGTTCGGCTGGCAGCGCACGGCCGACCAGATGTGGCAGCTCGGCGACCAGCTCGGCCGCGGCTTCCTCATCGGCGCCACGGCCGGCCGTACGACGCTGACGGGCGAGGGCCTGCAGCACGCGGACGGTCACTCGCCGGTGATCGCGGCGACGAACCCGGCGGCGCTGACGTACGACCCGGCGTTCGCGTACGAGGTCGCGGCGATCGTCAAGGACGGCCTCCGTCGCATGTACGGCGAGGCGGCGCCGGGTGAGGACCCGAACGTCTTCTACTACCTCACCGTCTACAACGAGCCGCTCCCGCAGCCCGCGAAGCCGGCCGTGGACGGCATCGACGAGGGCATCGTCAAGGGCCTGTACCGCTTCAACACGGCGGAGTCGGCGGGCGTGACCGTGGCCGCGGCGAACGCCCCGCGCATCCAGCTGCTCGGCTCCGGCACCGCGATCCACTGGACGCTGGAGGCGCAGAAGCTGCTCGCCGAGGAGTGGGGTGTCGCTGCCGACGTCTGGTCGGCGACGTCCTGGACGGAGCTGCGCCGGGACGCCCTGGAGGCGGACGCGGCGCTGCTGCGGGGCGAGGAGCGGGTGCCGTACGTCCGTCAGGCGCTGCAGGGTGCCGAGGGCCCGGTGCTGGCGGTCTCCGACTACATGCGCCAGGTCCCGGACCAGATCGCCCAGTGGGTCGAGCAGGACTACTCCTCCCTCGGCGCCGACGGCTTCGGCCTCTCCGACACCCGCGAGGCGGCCCGTCGCCACTTCGGCGTCGACGCGCAGTCGATCGTCGTCGCGGCCCTGGCCCAGCTCGCGAAGCGGGGCGAGGTCAAGGCGACGGCGGTGAAGGAGGCCCGGGAGAAGTACGGGCTGTAAGGGCTGACGCTCGGTGAAGGGGTACGGCGACCGCCGTACCCCTTCGTTGTCAGTGGGCCCCGGCATGATGGCCGTATGCGTGCTGCCCGGCTGATCAAGATGGTGCTGTTGCTTCAGTCCCGGCCCTCCATGACCGCCGCCGAGTTGGCTCGGGAGCTGGAGGTGTCCGAGCGGACTGTCACGCGGGACGCGCAGGCGCTGTCGGAGGCCGGGGTTCCGGTGTACGCCGACCGGGGGCGGGCCGGCGGGTACCGGCTCATCGGGGGGTACCGGACCCGGCTGACGGGGCTCGGGCGCAGTGAGGCCGAGGCCTTGTTCCTCAGCGGTGTTCCGGGGGCGCTGCGGGAGATGGGCCTGGAGGACGCCGCCTCCGCCGCCCGGCTGAAGGTGTCGGCGGCCCTGACGCCCTCCCTGCGCGACGCCTCCCGTACGGCGGCCCAGCGGTTCCATCTCGACGCCCCGAACTGGTTCAAGGAACCGAAGACCCCCGAGCTGCTGCCGGCCGTCGCGGACGCGGTGTGGGACGACCGGCGGATCGTGGCCCGGTACCGGCGCGGGGAGGGCGAGGTCGAGCGGGAGCTGGAGCCGTACGGGCTCGTGCTGAAGGCGGGGGTCTGGTACCTCTGCGCCCGTGTGGCGGGGCACGACTCGTACCGGGTGTACCGGATCGACCGGTTCACCGCCGTGACCGCCGGTGACGAGCGGTTCGAGCGGGACGAGGAGTTCGATCTGCCCGGCTTCTGGGACGAGCGGGCGGAGCAGTTCGCGCGGTCCATCCTGCGGGCCGAGGTGGTGGTGCGGGTGTCCCCGGACGGGGCGCGCAGACTGCCGTACGCCGTCGATCCGCAGTCCGCGCGGGATGCGCTGGAGGCGTCGGACGCGCCGGACGGGGACGGCTGGGTCACGCTGACCCTCCCCGTGGAGTCCGAGGAGGTCGCCCACACCCAGCTCTCGATGCTCGGGCCGGAAGCGGAGGTACTGGCGCCGGAGGCGCTGAGGGCCCGTTTCGCGAGCGACGCGAGACGACTGGCGGCGCTGTATCGCGCGTGAGTGACGACGGCGGCGTAAGCAGATAACAATCCGCCACACTCCACGTGCGCCCCACCCGCCCAGGGCCGATGCTTGACCCGTGATGGACGAGACGGAGTTCTGGGAGCTGATCGACGGAACCAGGGAGGCCGCCGAGGGCGACCCCGAGGAGCAGGCGGACCTGCTGGTGGACCGGCTCCTGGCGCTGGACGACCCGGAGATGGTCCTGGACTTCGCCCGTCACTTCGAGGCCCGCTACAGCCGCGCGTACACCTGGGACCTCTGGGCCGCCGCGTGGATCCTGCTGGACGGGGCCAGCGACGACGCGTTCGACTTCTTCCGGTGCTGGCTGATCGGCCAGGGCCGCGAGGTGTACGAGGGCGGTGTGCACGACCCCGACTCGCTCGCCGACCTGCTGGACGACTTCGACGAGGAGTTCGACGGCGACGGCGAGGAACTCGGCTACGCGGCCGACGAGGCCTACGAACAGCTCACCGGCACGGTCGCCCCCGACCTCGGCATCCCGCCCGCGCCCCCGGAACCGGCGGGCACGCCGGTCGACCTCGAGAACGAACGTGCGCTGGCGGAACGGCTGCCCAGGCTCTGGGAGCGTTTCAAGGACTGAGCCACGGGCCCCGACCGGGCGGGTTTCAGGCCAGGGCCCGCCTACGGCTCGGCTCCGACGGGATGTACGCCTGTATCTGGTCGGCCTTCACCGCGTGGTACATCGGGGCCTTGTTGGCCTGGTCGAGCGCGGACGCCGTGACGGCGGCCGGGCCCAGGACGACGGTCGCGACCGCGCAGACCACCGTCCAGACCCGCTTGTTACTGCCGTTGCTGTTGCTGTTGCCGCTCATGATCCCCACCTCCGGTCAGTGCGTGTGCATGACGATAGGGAGGCTGTCTCGGGGTGATCCTTGAGTCGGCTACGAGAAACCTGTGAGGCGTTTTCCCCTGGTGACCGACGTCACCGGACCCGTCCGGAAGGTTCACGCCCCGTCTCTTGACCCGTTCCGTGATCTCCGGCTTACCGTGGCCGCCCCGACCAGGAGCACCCTGCCCATGACCAGCCTCTTCGTGCGGGAGATACCGCGCGCGGAACACCTCGCCCATCTGCGGCGGTATCCCGACGCGAGCCATCTCCAGATCCCCGAGTGGGGCGACGTGAAGCCCGACTGGCTGCCGGAGAGCGTCGGCTGGTTCGACGGCGAGACGATGATCGCGACGGCGCTGGTGCTGTACCGGCCGCTGCCCGGTACCAGGCGCTATCTCGCCTACATCCCCGACGGACCCGCGATCGACTGGCGTGCCCCGCGCCTGGAGCGGTGGCTGGACCCGCTCGTCGCCCACCTGAAGCGGATCGGCGCGTTCTCGGTCCGGATCGGCCCGCCCCTCGTCGTACGCCACTGGGACGCGGCCACCGTGGCGGCGGGCATCGCCGACCCCGCCGTACGGCATCTGCGCGATCTGCCCGCGGCCGGCATCGACGGGTACGCGCTCGACGTCGCGGAGCGCCTGAGACGCCTCGGCTGGCGGCGGTGCGAGGAGGACGAGGGCAGCGGTTTCGGCCTCGGTCAGCCGCGCTACGGCTGTGAGATCCCGTTGGCGGGGCGCTCGGTGGACGACCTGCGCGGTGCCCTCGCCCCGCACTGGGAACAGTCCCTGCGCACTGCCGAGGAGGCGGGCGTCCGGGTCTCCTGGGGCTCGGCCGCCGACCTGCCCGAGTTCTACCGCCTGTACACCGCTACCGCCGCCCACGACGGTTTCAAGGCGCGCCCACTGGAGTACTTCGGGCGCATGTGGAAGGCCCTGAACGCGGAGGACGACGACCGGTTGCGGCTGTATCTCGCCGAGTACGACGGTGAGGTGCTTTCCGCGGCCCTCATGATCAACGTCGGCTCCCGCGGCTGGCACTCCTACGCCGCGTCCGGCCGCCGGGGCCGGCAACTGCGCCCCAGCAGCGCGCTGTTGTGGCGCATGCTGGGCGACGCGCGGGCGGCGGGCGCCGAGACCTACGACCTGCGCTCCATCACCCCCACCCTCACCGAGGACCGCCTGCTCGGACGCCTCCGCTTCAAGACGGGGACGGGCGGCCGGGCGGTGGAGTACCTCGGGGAGTGGGAGCTGCCGGTGGGGAGCCAGGGGAAGGTGTTGCAGCGGGCGTTGGGGGTTTATCTCGGGCGGAGGTGAGGGCCGAGCCGGGTGTGGTGCTTTGCTCAGGCATCGTGGGGCTGGGCAGCCGGCCGGTGGGGGGGCCGGGGCAGCGGTCATGCGCGGCCAGGGCCTGGGCCGGGTTGACGCGCGGCAGGGACAGGGGGTTGGCGGGCGGCTCGGGCAGTGGTCACGCGCGGCCGGCGGCAGTGGTCACGCACGGCCGGCGCAGCGGTCAGGCCGCGACAGCCGGGGGTATCCGCGGCAGCAGGGAGATGTGTGCACCCCAGCCGCGAAGGGCTCCGCCGTGGTGCCGCCGCCGGTCAGGTGGTTCTGCCCTGGAGGTGTGCCGCCAGCTGTCTGATCTCGGGGAGGCGGGCGGAGAGGGCGGCGCCCGGGCAGCTGGTCATGTAGCCGTCGTCGTGGCCGGCGAGGGCGGGGAGCGTGGCGGTCGTGCCGGAGGCGTAGCGGCTGTGGCTGTTGCTGGAGGTCAGGCGGACCTTCGCACGCGGGTCGGTGTCGGACAGCCCCAGCTTCCACGCGGCCAGCGCGGCGATCGACTCGGCCATGGGCTTCGGTACGTCGACGCCGGCCATGAAGGTGCCGAGGGCGGCGATGCCGGTGGTGCGGTGGTTGAAGCCCTGGGTGTGGGCGCCGGTGACGGCCCGGTCGACGCCTCCCGCACGGCCCTCGTAGATGGTGCCGCAGCGGTCGACGAGGAAGTTGTAGCCGATGTCGTCCCAGTCGCGGGAGCCGGTCTGGCCGGCGTACAGGTAGCGGATGATGCGGGGCACGTCGGCGCAGTCGTAGCTGTTGGGCGAGTCGGTGTGGTGGACGAAGACGGCGACGACGCTGTCGTCGTAGCGCGGGGGCGGCTGGGCGCGTCGGCTGCCCTGATCCAGCCATGCCGACCTCGGCACGATGTCCGGCCGGGGCGCCTGGTGAGAGGCGGCCGGCCGTGCCTCCACCGCCCGCCCGGCCGCCGCGACCGTCCGCTCGACCCCGCTCGCGCAGAGCACCAGCGCGAGGGCGGCGGCGAGACCGGGGAGACAGGCGAGGAGCATGAGAAGGGCCGCGGGGACGGGGCGGCCGGTGGGTGGTTGGGGACGGGTTCGCAGGCGTCGGACGCTGGGAGGCTGGAGACGGGTCCGCAGGCGCCGGACGCTGGGAGGCTGGAGGCGGGTCCGCAGGCGCCGGACGCTGGGAGGCTGGAGGCGGGTTCGCAGGCGCCGGACGCTGGGACGTTGGAGACGGGTCCGCAGGCGCCGGACGGTGGATGACTGGAGGCGGGTCCGCAGGCGCCGGACAGTGGCCGGCTGGGGACGGCTTCGGAGACGCCCGCCGGTGGACGGCCGGGGGCGGAGGCGTCGGCCTGTGGGGTGCTGTGGCCCGGTCCGCAAGTGCCGACCGGCAGGAGGTTGCCGCCGGTTTCGGCGGTGCCGGGCGGTGGAGAGCCGGGGGCGGCTTCGCAGTCGTCGGCCGGTGGAGGGCTCCCCGCCCACGCGCCCCCCGCCTCGCGCACCACCCGGCCCGGGTCCGGCCTCGCCCATCCGCCCGTCACCCGATCCCGGCCCGGGCCAGGCCTCGCCCACCCCGCCGTCGCCCGGCCCGATCGCAACCTCCGCCGCGCCCTCAGCCGCCGACGGCCGCGCCGTCCCGGCCCGGTGGGCCCCTGAAGGCCGCTCAGTCCCGACCCCCTCGGCCCCCGACGGCCGCGCAGTCCCCAGCCCCTCAGGCCCCGATGCCCGCGCAGCCCAAGGTATTCGTACGGCACGTGGTCTTCGTCTCCCCCGCGTTCTCCGGAAGACCCGTCGGGTGACCCGTCGGAAGGCACGCATGGTCCTACTGTCCGACGGATCCGGTCCGCCCGCGATGTGTGCTGTGCCACCCGGTGGAACCATCGTCCCGGTCCAGGGCGTTTCTCCAGGTGCACGCTGCGTGGCCGGTTCCCTGCGGCACGCGTGTGTGCGGTGATCAACGGGCGCTTTCCGCGCGTACTAGGGGGTCCGAGAGAAAGGCGGCTCCGTGGACCTGCTCGACATCCTGCTGTTGCTGGTGATCCTGGCCTACGCGGCGTCCGGCTACCGGCGCGGACTGGTCGCCGGCTGCGTCTCGCTGGCCGGCTTCGTCGGCGGCGCGGTGATCGGCGTGTGGATCCTGCCGTGGATGATGGACCTGGTCGAAGCGGGCACGACCCAGGCGACCGTGACCGCGGTGCTCACGGTGCTGGTCCCGGCGGTGCTCGTGCACGAGTTCGCGGGGCGGCTGGCGCTGCGGCTGCGCCGGGAGCTGGACCGGGGACCGCTCAGAGTGGCCGACGGGGTCGGCGGGGCCGTGGCCAACTCGGTGGCCGTGCTGATCGTGGCCTGGGTGGCGGCCAGTGTGCTCGCCGCGTCCTCCTCACCGCTGCTCACCTCCGCCATCCGGGACTCCCGGCTGCTCGGCACCGTGCAGGACGCGATGCCCGACACCACCCCGGCCTGGTTCTCGCGAGCCACCTCCGCGCTCACCGAGGCCGGCTTCCCGCAGGTCTTCAACCCCTTCGAGAACGAGTCGACGGCCGAGGTCGCGAAGCCCACCGGCGACAGCGTCACGGCGGCCGCGACGAACGCCGCCAAGCTCAGCACCGTCAAGATCGAGGGCGTCTCGGGCAACCAGGGCCGCGAGGGCAGCGGCTTCGTCTACGCGCCGCGGCACGTGATGACCAACGCCCACGTGGTGGCCGGCATCGACGAGCCCAGCGTGCGGATAGGCGGCGTCGGGCGGTCGTACGAGTCCCGGGTGGTGCTCTTCGACCCGGACCGGGACGTGGCCGTGCTGTACGTGCCCGACCTGCGCGCCCCCGTCCTGCCGTTCGACGACGACGCCGACCGCGGCGACTCGGCCGTCGTCGCGGGCTACCCGGAGGACGGCGACCTGAACCTGCAGGCGGCGACGGTCGCGAACCGCGTACGGGCGACCGGCCAGAACATCTACAACGACGACACCGTCACCCGCGAGATCTACTCGATCCGCTCCACCGTCCGCCCCGGCAACTCCGGCGGCCCGCTGCTCACCACCGACGGCAAGGTGTTCGGCGTCGTCTTCGCCCGCTCCACCTCCGACGCCGAGACCGGCTACGTCCTGACGGCGGCGGAGGTCGCGGGCGACGCGAGGCGCGCGGCGAACGCGACAGCGGCGGTGGACACGGGGGATCTCGTCACGTCCTGACCCACCTGCCGGGGTGTACGGCTCAGATCCTGCGCCCCATGATCACGTCGTCCACGTACTCCCCGCCCAGGAAGAACTCCTCCGGCAGCACCCCCTCCACGACAAACCCCTCGGACTCGTACAGCTTGCGCGCCGGTGCGTTGTGGCCGAGGACGCGCAGGGTCATGCGCCGGGCGCCCCTGCGCCGGGCCTCCTCGACGGCCGCGCGGATCAGAGCCCGCCCGACGCCACGGCCCCGCGCCTCGTCGGCGACGGCGAGACCCTGGATCTGCCGCACATGCGCGTTGGACGCGAGCGGGGTGGGCAAGGCGAGGCGGATGTAGCCGACGATGCGGCGGTCGAGCTCGGCGACCAGATAGTCGTCGGGGACGTGGCGTTCGTCGAAGAACGGCCGGTAGGGCGGCTGGGGCTTCGGCATGACCGCGTGCAGCTGCGACCACGTGCTGCGGTCGAGGACGGAGAGCTCCTCCTCGTCGTCCGGCAGGGCGATGCGTATGTACGGCGACGGCGACGGCAGCGGCGACTGGTGGGGCTCGGGCATGAGCGCCACCCTATGACCCGGGACCGGGAACCCGACCGGGGTTTTACGCGGTGAGAGGCAGGATGCAGTCATGGAACTTTCAAGGATTGCCGTGGCCGGCTCCTCGGGACTCATCGGCAGCGCCCTGGTGCGCTCCCTGCTCGCCGACGGTCACCAGGTCGTACGGCTCGTACGCCGCGCCCCCAGGTCCAGGGATGAAGTGCGGTGGGACCCGGAGGGCGGGTCCGTGGACGCGGCGGGGCTCGCCGGATGTGACGCGGTGGTCAATCTGGCGGGGGCGAACGTGGGTTCGCGCCGCTGGACCGAGTCGTACAAGGCGAAGCTGCGGTCCGGCCGGGTGCTGGGCACGGCGGCGCTGGCGCAGGCCATGGCCTCACTGAAGCCGGAGGAGCGGCCGCGGGTCTTCGTCAACGGCAGCGCGATCGGCTACTACGGCGAGACCGGCGAGCGGACCGTCGACGAGAGCGCGCCGCCCGGGGAGGGCTTCCTGCCCTCGCTGGTCGTCGACTGGGAGGGCGCGGCGGCGCCCGCGCGGGAGGCAGGCGTGCGGACGGTGTTCCCGCGCACGGGACTCGTGGTGGCGCGGCAGGGCGGGGCCTGGGGACGGCTGTTCCCGCTGTTCAAGGCGGGCCTCGGCGGGCGGATGGGGAACGGGCGGCAGTACTGGTCCTTCGTCTCGCTGCACGACGAGGTGGCCGCCATCCGGCATCTGATCGACCGGGACGACCTGTCGGGACCGTTCAATGTGACCGCCCCGCATCCGCTGACGAACCGTGAGATCACCGAGGCGATGGGCCGGGTGCTGCACCGGCCGACACTCTTCACGGTTCCCGCGCCGGTGCTGCGGACCGTGCTCGGCGAAATGGCCGGGGACGTGCTCGGCAGCCAACGGGTGGTGCCCACCAGGCTGTTGGAGTCGGGGTTCACCTTCGCGTTCCCGGAGATCGAGGGGGCGATCCGGGCGGCGTAACGGAAGAGCCCACTCCTGCCCGCATGCGACCACCGTGCGACCGTGCTCTGCTCGTGCGCGACTGTTCCTGACCGATCACGGCCCTAACCTCGTGCCGAACTCGGGTATCCCCGGAGCCTGTTGGGGGCATGACGTCTCCACCGGCCGCGCAACCTCGAGGAGGGGCACGTGCTTGAGCCCGCGTACCAGGCGGACGTCGTCATCGTGGGAGCCGGGGTCGCCGGACTCTCCGCGGCACATCGGCTGACCAGCGCAGGAGTAACGACCGCGGTCCTGGAGGCCGCCCCTTGCGCGGGCGGCCGAATGTCGACCGAGAAGATCGACGGGTTCCGGCTCGACCGGATCGGCCAGCTGCTGTCGACGGCGTATCCCGAACTACGCCTGACGCCCGGACTCGACGCACTCGCGCTGCGCCCCTTCGCACCGGGTGTCCTGCTGCACAGCGACGGACGCCGGCACCGCGCGGGCGTGGTGCCGAGCACCATGAGCGCACGGCGCGCGAGGGGCGCACTTCACGCGGTGCGCGCCCTCGCGAGCGCCCCTCGGCCGGGGTCCGGTCGGGGCGTCCCGGGGCAGGCATCCCTGCCGAGGGGACGCGCGAGCGCCCCGCTCGGTACCGCCGTGGACCAGGCCCGGCTCGGCGCCGCGCTGGCCCGCCTCGCCTCCGCGCCCGTCGAGCGGCTGCTGGCCCGCCCGGAGTCACCGGCCGCGCAGGCCCTCGCCGAGCGGGGCGTGCCCGCGCGGACGATCGACGGCTTCCTGCGACCGCTGCTGGCCGCGCTGTTGTGCGACCCGGAGCTGACGACGTCCAGCCGGTGCGCGGATCTCGCCCTGCGCGCCTTCGCGAGCGGGCGCCTGTGCCTGCCCGAGGGCGGCGCCGAGGCACTGCCGGAGCTGCTGGCCCGGGCGCTGCCGCCCGGGACCGTGCACACCGGCGTGCGGGTCACATCGGTCGCCACGACGTCGGTGACCACTGCGGAGCACGGCGAGATACGGTGCCGGGCCGTCCTCCTGGCGACGGACGCGCGAACCGCCGCCGAACTCCTGCCGGGCCTGCGCGTACCGGACTTCCACCCGGTGACGGTCGTCCACCACACCACCGACGAACCGCCCGCGACCGGCGCCTCGCTCCTGCTCGACGCCGACCGGAGCGGTCCGGTCGCCCATACGGCGGTGATCAGCCAGGTCGACCCGAGCCGCGCCCCGGCCGGCCGGGCCCTGGTCTCCTCGACGGTCCTGGGCACCCCGCCACCCGACATCGACACGGCCGTACGCATGCACCTGTCCCGCCTCTACGGCACCTCCACGGCACGCTGGGAAACACTCGCGGTGCAGCACACCCCGGAGGCCGTCCCGGCCATGCGCCCACCCCACGACCTGCGCCGCCCGGTGCGCCTGCTGGCGGGCCTGTACGTGTGCGGCGACCACCGCGACACCAGCACGGTCCAGGGAGCCCTGCACTCGGCCCACCGGGCCGCCTCGGCGATCCTGACGGATCTGGGGGCGGCGGGCTCGCTGCACCGGGCGGAACCATTACGCGCGGCTGCCTGAAACGCCCCCAGGGGCGCGGAGCTGTTTCGATATGCGGCTCCCCCGCGATGGGGGTCCCCCCTGTTCGAGCGAAGTCGACGAACTTGGGGGAGCGACCAGCCACAACGAACCCGCACACGGCACACAACCTGCCGGAGTTACGGCGATGCTTCCTCCGGCCTACCCAAACGCCGCGACCTTGTCCCGATACCCCCGCACCGGCGCCGCATCCCGATACGGCTCCAACCTCCGCTCGAAGTCCTTGACGTACTCGACCGCCCGCACCGACCGCATCTCCGCGGCCTGCCCGGCGGCCTCCGCACCCAACGCACACGCCTGGTCGAGTTCGCCGAGACCCAGCCGCGCGGAGGCGAGCACAACGCGGCAGAAGAGGCGGCTACGGGCATACGCGGGGGCCCGGAGCTGCAGAGCGCGCTCGGCATGCTGGGCCGCCGCGCGGAACTGCTGCAGATCCCGGTGGCAGTGCCCGAACTCGTCCGCGAGCTGCGCCTCGTCGAAGAACCGCGCCCAGTACGGAACGTCGTCACCGGGCCGGGCCGCCTCGAGCGCGCGCTCGGCCCGCACGAGGGAGGCCGTACAGGCGCGCACCTCACCCAGTACGCCGTGTCCGCGCGCCTCGCACGCGTGCAGCAGGGCTTGCACAACCGGGGGCGCGCTGGTCCCCACGCCCTGCTGGGCCACCCGCGCGAGCTGGACGGCCTCGCGGCCGTGCCCGAGGTAGACGGCCTGGCGGCTCATGGTGACGAGGACGTAGGAGCCGTACGACCGGTCCCCGGCCGCCTGTGCGAGGCGCAGCGACTGCACGAAGTAGCGCTGGGCGAGCCCGTGCGCCGCGATGTCGAACGACGTCCAGCCCGCGAGCCTGGTCAGGTCCGCGGCGGCCGCGAACAGCTTGCGGCCGGTCTGCTCGCCGTAGGTGCCGCGCAGCATCGGCTCGCACTCGTGCTCCAGATAGCGCACGAGGGCCTGCCGGGCGTGGCCGCC
The DNA here is from genome assembly GCF_044455405.1 of Streptomyces sp. NPDC051243. NCBI lineage: Bacteria > Bacillati > Actinomycetota > Actinomycetes > Kitasatosporales > Streptomycetaceae > Streptomyces > Streptomyces sp. NPDC051243. Next base: position 53,530 of record NZ_JBITES010000016.1, read on the forward strand.
GCCGTACATGTCGTCGAGGGAGCGGAACAGTTCACCGACCGAGCGCAGTGCGGCGATGTCGCCGCCGGTGACCTTCTGGCCGGGGCCGCGCTCGGCCTGGCCCCGCTGGCGGGGTACGGCGCCCGGGCGGCCCTGCGCCGGGATGCGCGTGAGCGGTTCGCCGCGGGCGACCTTCTCGTCGGCCCGGCCGATCAGCCAGTCCCGGCTGGGCACGACGAGCCCCGCCGGAGTGAAGGCGATCTTGCGCAGCTCGGCATGGCTGCCGGAGTCCTTGCGCCACAGGCCGCTGACGATGTCGACGGCCTCCTCGGGGGTCGCGGCGAACTCCAGTCCCGCGTACACCGGGGCGCAGGCGTCGAGGCCCAGGTCCTGGGCGGAGAGCCGGCGGCCGAGGCGGCGGGTGAAGACCTCGGCGATGAGGGCCGGGGTGGTGCCGCGCGGCTGCTGCCCGCGCAGCCAGCGGGTGACCGATGTCTTGTCGTATCTCAGATCAAGCCCGTGTTCCAGTCCGAGCTGGTCCACACGGCGGGCGAGACCCGCGTTGGAGAATCCCGCTTCTGCGATGAGCGCGGCGAGCTGTCGGTTGGGAGTGCGCTGCGCGGGTCGTTCCGTCATCTGCGGTGCGGTCTCCTGCCTTTCGGGCCTCGCATGGCCATACGGCCGCCGAGCGCCCGGATTGCCGGTGAGCAGCCCTTTTGGCCTGCCCGAACGGCGCGAATGTAGCGGAGAGTAAACAGTCGATCGCACATTTCGCCGCCTATTCATCCGATCGTGTGAGGATTGCCCTACTGAGCTGACGCGGGCCGACCGGCCTCACTCGAACGAGCCGGTCGTACAGTGGCGTAGGCACGCTTTGTGCCTTACGACTTTCCGGTGCTTCGAGGGAGGCGCTTGCCGTGAGTGAGTTGCGGTTCGTCCGCATGGGATTCGGCGCGGACGCGGTCGAGTACCAGGAGGCGTGGGACGAACAGCGCCGGGTGCACGCGGCGCGGTTCGAGGACCGGATCCCCGACACGGTCCTGCTGCTCGAACACCCTCCGGTGTACACGGCGGGCCGGCGCACGGCGGACAACGAGCGGCCCCTGGACGGCACCCCGGTCGTCGACGTGGACCGCGGCGGCAAGATCACCTGGCACGGCCCGGGCCAGCTGGTCGGCTACCCGATCCAGAAGCTCCCGCGCCCGGTGGACGTCGTGGCGCACGTACGGCGCCTGGAGGAGGCCCTGATCCGCACCTGCGCGGAGTTCGGGCTGCAGACCACGCGCGTCGAGGGACGCAGCGGCGTATGGGTCCTCGGCGATCCGGTGGAGCAGCGCCCGGCGCTCGGCGGGCTCGCGCTGGACTTCGACCCCCGCCTCGCCGACGAGGAGTTCGACCCGCGCCTGAACGGCCCCGAGTATGCCCCGTCCAACGCCGGCCAGCGGCGCGAGGACCGCAAGATCGCGGCGATCGGCATCCGGGTCGCCAAGGGCGTGACCATGCACGGCTTCGCACTGAACGTGAACCCGGACAACAAGTGGTTCGACAAGATCATCCCGTGCGGCATCCGCGACGCGGGGGTCGCCTCGCTGGCCGCCGAGCTCGGCCGTGACGTCACGATCGACGAGGTGCTGCCGGTCGTCGAGGGGCACCTGAAGGACGTACTGGAGAACGCGGAACTCAAGCCGCGGGAGATCGAGAAGGCGACCGCCTGACCCGGGAATCAGCCCGGGAGTCATGGGGTTGGCCTGACGGCAGGGCTCAGTAAACACGGGCGTACCCTGGTGTACGCCGACGAATCGAAGCACAGGGAGCCGACGTGTCCGCAGTCACACCCGACGGACGCAAGATGCTGCGCCTGGAGGTCCGCAACAGCCAGACCCCCATCGAGCGCAAGCCCGAGTGGATCAAGACCCGGGCGAAAATGGGCCCCGAGTACACGAAGATGCAGAACCTCGTGAAGAGCGAGGGCCTGCACACGGTCTGCCAGGAAGCCGGCTGCCCGAACATCTACGAGTGCTGGGAGGACCGCGAGGCGACCTTCCTCATCGGCGGCGACCAGTGCACCCGGCGTTGCGACTTCTGCCAGATCGACACCGGCAAGCCCGAGGCGCTCGACCGTGACGAGCCGCGCCGCGTCGGCGAGTCCGTGGTCACCATGGACCTGAACTACGCCACCATCACCGGCGTCGCCCGCGACGACCTCCCGGACGGCGGCGCCTGGCTGTACGCCGAGACGGTCCGCCAGATCCACCAGCAGACCGCCGAACGCGAGGGCGGCCGCACCAAGGTCGAGCTCCTGGCCCCCGACTTCAACGCCGTCCCGGAGCTGCTCCAGGAGGTTTTCGCCTCGCGCCCCGAGGTCTTCGCGCACAACGTCGAGACGGTCCCCCGGATCTTCAAGCGCATCCGCCCCGGCTTCCGCTACGAGCGCTCGCTCAAGGTCATCACCGAGGCCCGTGACTACGGCCTGGTGACCAAGTCCAACCTGATCCTCGGCATGGGCGAGACCCGCGAGGAGGTCAGCGAGGCGCTCAAGCAGCTGCACGACGCGGGCTGCGAGCTGATCACCATCACGCAGTACCTGCGCCCGAGCGTCCGCCACCACCCCGTGGAGCGCTGGGTCAAGCCGCAGGAGTTCGTGGAGCTGAAGGAGGAGGCCGAGCAGATCGGCTTCTCGGGTGTGATGTCCGGGCCGCTGGTGCGGTCCTCCTACCGGGCCGGGCGGCTGTACCAGATGGCCGTCGAGCAGCGTCAATTCACTGCTCCGCAGCGGGGTGGCTCGTACGTCGCCTCGCAGGCCGTCTGATGGCACGGAGTGCCACTGCGCGCGTGTGAATCCGCGCACAAGCAACTACCTACCAGTAGAAGCCGAATGACGCGGTCCTGAACGTCCTCGCAGCTAGAGACGCCATCAGGGCCGCGTCAAGCTTTTCCGGCGGCGCATTAAGGCTTCATTGGTGTTTGACCGGTCGGTCACGCCCTGGTAACACCAATCAGTGACCCTGGTTGTACACCCCGTGCACCACTCACCATCGCCGCCATCCCGAGGGGGGACCTCCACCATGCAGGCCGCGCCGGTTCGCGCCACCGCCATCCCGTCGTTCACCACTGCACTGCGTGCCGTCGAGTCGCTGCTCATGAGCAGCGGGCAGCGCACCGCCCGCCGCAACGCCTGGACGTCCGTCCTGGAGGACCGCCGTCGGGCCAAGGACCGGGTCGAGGCGCAGCGCGTCCTGGACCAGGCCGTGGTTCCCGGCCCCTGAAGCGTCCCCCGTCGTCGGCGCTCGCGGGGCCACGTAGACTTCGTGGCATGGCGAGGAAGGACACGGCAGCGGACGCTGCGAACCCCGGGCGACTCAAGCAGATCGCTCTGACCTACAAGATGACCCGCAGGGCCGACAAGAAGATCGGTCTTGTACTCGCGGCTGTCGGAATCGTCACCTTCGGTGTCTTCCTCGCGATCGGTTTCTTGATCGGTCACCCCATCTATCTCGGCATCCTGGGCCTGCTCCTCGCCTTCCTCGCGACGGCGATCGTGTTCGGGCGCCGGGCCGAGCGGGCCGCCTTCGGGCAGATGGAGGGCCAGCCGGGCGCCGCCGCGGCCGTGCTGGACAACATCGGCCGGGGCTGGACGACGACGCCGGCGGTGGCGATGAACCGCAGCCAGGACGTGGTCCACCGGGCCGTCGGAAAGGCCGGCATCGTGCTGGTCGCCGAGGGCAACCCGAACCGGGTGAAGAGCCTGCTGGCCGCCGAGAAGAAGAAGATGAACCGCATCGTCGCGGACGTGCCGGTGCACGACCTGATCGTGGGCACGGGCGACGGCCAGGTCCCGCTGAAGAAGGTGCGGACCACCATGCTGAAGCTGCCGCGCGTGCTGACCGGCCCCCAGGTGACCGCCACCAACGACCGACTGAAGGCCATGGGCGACCTGATGAGCAACATGCCGTTGCCGAAGGGGCCCATGCCGAAGGGCATGAAGCTGCCGAAGGGCGGGCCGAAGGCTCGCTGATCTCCCGCGTAGACCTCCCTCGTACGCGAAACTCGTACGAGAAAGGGGGCGCCCGGTGTGAACCGGGCGCCCCCTTCGTCGTATGCGAGGAGCTGTGCGAGGAGTCGCGCGTCAGATCCGGACCTCGACCGTGCGGGCCAGCCGGTCGTGCAGGCCGCGGCCGTCGCGGTCCCAGATCAGGGCCGGGATCGCGACGCACAGCAGGGCCGTGCGCAGCAGGGCGCGCAACGGATTCACGGTGCCGGTCTCCAGGACCACCACGCGCAGGCCGAACAGTCGCTTACCCGGAGTGAAGCCGATGGTGCCGACGGTCAGGACGCTCATCAGGAAGAACAGGAGCAGGGCCCAGTTGCTGGTCGCCTGTCCGTAACCGTCGGTGATAAGACCGTATGCGATCAAGAGGCAGATGCCCCAGTCGACGGCGAGTGCGCCGAGCCGCCGTCCCGGGCGGGCGATCGACCCCGGCCCCTCCTCCGGCAGACCGAGTTGTTCGCCCCGGTATCCAAAGTCGACACCGGCATCCTCGGCGGCCGCGCGGGGCCCCGAGAGCCAGGATCCGATTGCTTGCCTCTTGTCCACGTGCCCACCGTACTGTGCCCGTTTTGCGATGTGGACAGGCGGGGTGAGGTACGGGATGTCCGGTTAACGTGTGTGAAACAAATGGGTCACGCCCGAGAAATCACCCGTCCCTAGGGTCGAAGACAGCGTGTGCCACCGCACTGGCCGCACGAACGAACTACCACCCCGGCGCGGACGGTCGGGAGTAGGAGGAGCTGGATGTTCCAGAACGCCGACGAGGCCAAGAAGTTCATCGCGGACGAGGACGTCAAGTTCGTCGACGTCCGGTTCTGCGACCTGCCGGGCGTCATGCAGCACTTCACGGTGCCCGTCGAGGCGTTCGACCCGGACGAGGAGCTCGCCTTCGACGGATCGTCGATCCGCGGTTTCCAGGCGATCCACGAGTCCGACATGGCGCTCCGTGCCGACCTGTCGACGGCCCGGGTCGACCCCTTCCGCCGTGACAAGACGCTCAACATCAACTTCTTCATCCACGACCCGATCACGGGCGAGCAGTACTCCCGTGACCCGCGCAACGTGGCGAAGAAGGCCGAGGCCTACCTCGCGTCGACCGGTATCGCGGACACCGCGTACTTCGGTCCGGAGGCCGAGTTCTACGTCTTCGACAGCGTGCGTTTCGCCACGTCGTCGAACGAGTCGTTCTACCACATCGACTCCGAGGCGGGTGCCTGGAACACCGGCGCCCTCGAGGACAACCGTGGTTACAAGGTCCGCTACAAGGGCGGTTACTTCCCGGTCCCGCCGGTCGACCACTTCGCCGACCTGCGTGCCGAGATCTCCCTGGAGCTGGAGGCCGCCGGCCTGAAGGTCGAGCGCCAGCACCACGAGGTGGGCACCGCCGGTCAGGCCGAGATCAACTACAAGTTCAACACGCTGCTCGCGGCCGCAGACGACCTGCAGCTGTTCAAGTACATCGTGAAGAACGTCGCCTGGCGCAACGGCAAGACGGCGACCTTCATGCCGAAGCCGATCTTCGGTGACAACGGCTCGGGCATGCACGTCCACCAGTCGCTGTGGCAGGGCGGCTCCCCGCTCTTCTACGACGAGGCCGGTTACGCGGGTCTGTCGGACACCGCCCGCTACTACATCGGCGGCATCCTCAAGCACGCCCCGTCGCTGCTCGCCTTCACCAACCCGACGGTGAACTCGTACCACCGTCTGGTGCCGGGCTTCGAGGCGCCGATCAACCTGGTGTACTCGCAGCGCAACCGCTCCGCCGCGATGCGTATCCCGATCACGGGCTCCAACCCGAAGGCCAAGCGCGTCGAGTTCCGCGCGCCCGACTCCTCCGGCAACCCGTACCTGGCCTTCTCCGCGCTGCTCCTGGCGGGCCTGGACGGCATCAAGAACAAGATCGAGCCGGCCGAGCCGATCGACAAGGACCTCTACGAGCTGGCTCCCGAGGAGCACGCGAACGTCGCGCAGGTCCCGACGTCCCTCCCGGCCGTGCTCGACTCGCTCGAGGCCGACCACGAGTTCCTCCTCCAGGGCGACGTCTTCACGCCGGACCTGATCGAGACGTGGATCGACTACAAGCGCGCCAACGAGATCGCGCCGCTGCAGCTGCGTCCGCACCCGCACGAGTTCGAGCTCTACTTCGACGTGTGATCGACGGCTCAGCAACGCCTGATCGACGCCTGACAGGCGCCTGAGCACGGCACCTACGCCCGCGCCCCCGCTGTTGTACCGACAGCGGGGGCGCGGGCGTATGTTCTATTCTGCCGTTGAGACGACACGGGGGTGGACGGATGCCGGAGCGGCACGAACACGACGACCAGGAGCGCGAGTTCGACCTGAGATGGGCGGACGCAGCCGAGCACAAGGAGCCCTCGGCGCGGGCCCGTATGCTCGCCGCCCGCTGGAAGGAGAACCCGCCCGGCCCGGTGCCGTTCCGGCCCGAGCCCGATCATGTGAACCGGCGGCAGCGCCGCTCGGGCTGGATCTCCACGGTGGTCGTGCTGGGCAGCGTCGCGGCGGTGATCGTCCTGCTGGGATACGTCAACTTCCGCACCTACTAGACCTGGGCCTTTGCTGGTCCTAGGGCTGATCACGACCCGCTCATGGGCGTTGCCGGGTGCACACTGGGCAGTGGGACGAGTGCCTGAGTGCGCGGGGTGGTGCGAGATGCGGAGCCGCTTCCAAAGTGACCGGCGGTTGACCGCCCGGATGGGCGTCACGCTGTTTCTGCTCGGGTTGTTGTACGTGGCGTTCGTCGCCGCGTTGATCGTGTTGCTGAAGTCCTGGGTGCTGGTCGTCGTGGTGGCGGCGGGACTGCTGGGGGCCCAGTACTGGTTCTCGGACCGGGTCGCGTTGTACGCGATGCGCGGGCGGGTCGTGGAGCGGGAGGAGTATCCCGAGCTGCACGGGGTCGTCGACCGCTTGTGCGCCATCGCCGACATGCCCAAGCCGGTCGTCGCCGTGTCGGACATGGAGATGCCGAACGCGTTCGCCACCGGGCGGAATCCCGATCACGCCGTGGTCTGTGTGACCACGGGGCTGCTGCGCCGGCTGGAGCCGGACGAGCTGGAGGGGGTCCTCGCGCACGAGCTGTCGCACGTGGCGCACAAGGACGTCGCCGTGATCACGGTCGCGTCGTTCCTCGGTGTGATCGCGGGGCTGATCGTGCGGTTCGCCTTCTATTCGCAGCTCTTCGGCGGCGGGCGCCGGGACCAGAACACGGCCGTGGTCTTCGCCGCCGTGATGGGCGTGTCGGCAGCCGTGTACGCGATCAGCTTCCTGCTGATCCGGGCCCTGTCCCGGTACCGGGAACTGGCCGCCGACCGGGCCGCGGCGCTGCTCACCGGGCGGCCCTCGGTGCTGGCCTCCGCGCTCACCAAGGTGTCCGGCGACATCGCCCGGATCCCGACCAGGGACCTGCGTACCGCACAGGCCTTCAACGCCTTCTACTTCACTCCGGCACTGGGCCGGGGCCCCAGCGTCGCGCAGCTCTTCTCGACCCATCCGAGCCTGGAGCAGCGGCTCGAACAACTGGGGCGGATCTCCGCCGAGTTGGGCGAGGCGGCGGCTCCGGGAGGGGCGTGAGCATGGGGCTGCTGGACATTCTGCTCGGCCGCACCACGCCGGTCGCGCCCGATCTCGACCAGCTCTTCGCACTGCCGTCGGCGGCGGTGACGCTGGAGGCGACGGCCGGGTTCCGGCCGACCGGGAGCGGGGCGGTGTGCTTCGCCGCCGTCGAGGGCGCGGCGTTCGAGCAGACCCACCGCGAGGTCCAGGCGCTGCTCGACGCGGACGCCGAGCGCGAGGGCCGGCCGGTGGAGCTGACCATGGACGGCTACGGCTACTCGTGGCTGGTCTCCCGCCGCGGCCCGGACCAGCTGCCGGAGCTGGTCAACGACCTGCACGCGGTGAACAGCGCGATGGAGGTGAACGGCTTCGGTCCGCAGTTGCTGTGCTCGCTGGCCGGGTTCGAGGACGAGCGACAGGGCAGACGGCTCGCGCTCGTCTACCTCTATAAGCGCGGCACCTTCTATCCCTTCGCGCCCGTTCCCGGCACGGCGGAACGCCGCGACAACCCGCTCGAGCTGCGGGTGCGGGCCGCACTCGCGGACGACCTGCGGATCGAGCAGGACCTGAACCGCTGGTTCCCGGTGTGGGGTGCCCCCGGCCTGTGACCGGGGGCACCGCACGGGCTACCACCAAAGGTGGTGGCCTCAGCCGCTCTTCTCGCGCTCCTGACGACGGGACTCCAGGGGGCGCTCGCGGCGGTAGCGGCGCTCCCACTTGGCCTGCCTGTCACGGCGGTCGCGGTAGGCGCGGTAGTCCGAGGGCATGGCTCCTCCCGACGAGGACCCTGCCCCGGCTCCGCCGCTCGGCGCGGAGGAGTCCCGGCCGTACTGCAGGTACAGGAACAGCACGGCGACGGCGGCCAGCCAGTAGAGGTGGTTTCCGAATCCTAAGATCACCAGGACGACGGTCCCGGACATGACGATGGTGCCCATCACGGGCCTCCGTTGAGCGTGGGTTGTATCTGGATCTGGAACTGGATCTCGAGCGGTGATCGGTGATCGCTGTCCCGACGGGGCGCTGGGGGAAGGGCGACCGTCCGTCGGTGCGTAGAGAGTAGCCCCGAGTCCGCAGGGTTACCCCCGCCCTGCGGGAAGCGGCGTGAGCTGCTCCGTTACGCGTGTCCAGGGTAGGGATCCGGTCACTCGGCGTGCATCTCCTTTTCCCGTGACCCGAGAGCCGTGAATGAATGAGGGGCATGACCGAGTTCTCCTCCTTCACTCACGCCCACGATGGTGAACTGCTCAGCGGGGTGTACGGCGGTGGTGCCGGCGGCCCGGACACGGCCACCGTCGTCCTGCTGCACGGCGCAGGCATCGGCAACAAGGAGCGGCTGCTCCCGCTGCTCGCCGAGTTCGTGTCCCGCGGCTGCCGTGGGCTCGCCCTCGACTTCTCGGGCCACGGTGAAAGCACGGGCGCGCTGCGGGAGTTGAGTCTGCGGCGGCGGTTCGAGCAGGCCGTCGCCGTCATCGATGCGCGCGTGCCGGCGGACGGCCCGCTGATCCTGGTCGGGTTCAGCATGAGCGGGCAGACGGTGGCGGATCTCGTCGCGCACTACGGGGAACGCGTGGCGGCAATCGGGCTGTGCGCGCCCGCGGTGTACGCCCAGGAGGCGTGGGATGTGCCCTTCGGGGACGGGGACGGGCGGTTCAGCCGGATCATCCGCAGGCCGGACGGCTGGCGTGAGGCACCCGCGCTCGATGCGCTGCGGGCGTACGAGGGGCGGGCGGTGCTCGCGGTGCCGGGGACGGACGCGATCATTCCGCCGGCCGTGACGGAGGCCGTGCAGGACGCGCTGGCCGCCCGGGCACAGTTCACGCGGTTCGAGGTGCCGGACGCGGAGCACATGCTGGGGCTGTGGTTCCAGGAACACGCCGAGGACCGGCGGGAGTTCGTGACCGCGGTGCTGACCGGCCTCGGTGACCGGGGATGGACGGCCACCCGGTCGTGGCTGGCCAAGCAGTTGCCGCAGGGGCGGAGCGTGGCCGCCACCGCCTTCGCGAAGGGCGGCTGGAGTTCGCAGCTGCGCCGGCTCACCCTCGACGACGGCACGCGGCTCGCGCTGCGCACCTTCGTGAAGCCCTTCTTCCGCCGGCACGCACCCGGCCTGCTGACGCGCGAGGCGTCGGTCCTCACCCTGCTCGCCGCCCAGGAGACCGTCCCGGCACCCCGGTTGATCGCCGTCGACGCCACGGCCGAGCACTGCGACCATCCCTCGCTGCTGATGTCCCTGCTCCCCGGCCGCGTGCGGGTCGACGAGGTCGCCGAGGAGGATCTGGACCGTCGCCTTGACCTGCTGGCGGCTCAACTCGCCGCGATCCACACGGTCGTACCGGACGAGCGCCCGCGAACGTATCAGGCGTGGACGTCGGCGGAGCGGGTGCGGACGCCGGGCGGACCGCTCTGGGACCGGGCCGTCGAGGTGATCCGCCGCGAACCCCCGGCCTACGAGGGCTGTTTCCTGCACCGGGACTTCCACCCGGGGAACGTGCTGTTCAGCGGCGCGGGCGAGGAGTCGCGGATCAGCGGCGTCGTCGACTGGGTGGAGACGTCGTGGGGCCCGGCCGACCTCGACGTCGCCCACTGTTCGACAGCACTGGCACTGCTGCACGGCCCGGAGCACGGGTTCGGTTTCCGCGCGCGCTACGAGGCGCACGGCGGACGACAACTCGCCGACAGCGCCGACCACTTGTACTGGCGGCTGCTCGACGCCCTCGCCTACTCCCCCGACGCGGCGAAGCTCGCCGGGCCGTGGCGTGAGCTGGGGCGGACGGAGCTGACGCCGGAGGTGCTTGGCGGGCGGTTGGCGGCGTATGTGGAGGGGCTGCTGGAGTTGTACGGCTGACGCACATCAGACCCCGGGCTCTGCCCTGATCACCCCGGCCGCGACGGCCGCGGCCAGCGACGCGTGGTCGGCGGTGGTCTGGTCGGCGTAGGACAGGGCGAAGTCGGTGACCGCGTGGTCGAAGGTGTCGGCCTTGCCCAGGTAGCCCGCGATGGCGATACGGTCGCCGGAGCGGGCGTGGGCCCGGGCGAGGGCGGTGCCGCACAGGCGGGCGTAGGAGCGGAGGTCGTCCGGGCTCATCCCGGCGACGTCAGCGGAGCCCTTCATGTCACGCAGCTGACGCCAGTAGAAGGCGCGGCCCTCCGGCCCGGACATCCAGCCGAGGAAGACATCACTGGCGGCCTGCAACTGCCGCTGGCCCGCGACGACACGATGGCCGTGGTGGACGTACGGCCCGGTCGGCAGGTGCTCCTCCAGGACGGACTGCCGCGCCTCCTTGATCTGCAGGAACAGCGGATCGTCGGCGTCGCGTCCGGCGAGCAGCACGATGAAGCAGCGCAGGCCGACGCTGCCGACGCCGACGACCTTGCGGGCGGCGTCGACGAAGCGGTAGCGGTCGAGGAGCAGGCGGCGTTCCTCGGAGAGGGTCGAGCGGTAGTCGCTGAAGATCTTGCGCAGGGAGCCCATGTCGGAGGTGCCCGCGGGTTCGAGCAGCGGCGGGTCGTGGACGAGGCGGCGGCGCCCGTCGACCACTTCGGTGAGCTTGCCGTAGGCCTGCAGGCTGGTGCGGCGGCGGGCACGGCCGAGGGTGGCCGCGACGCGGCGCTGGTCACGGGCGGAGCGGACCAGAGGCCTGAGTTCGTCGGCGTCGATGCGCGCGTACCAGACGTCGAGCTCGCCGAGCCGGGCCAGTCTCCGGATGGCCGTGCGGTACGCGGCCACGGCCTCACGGGCCGCGCGGCGGACCTTGGCCTCCGGGTGGCCGTTCTCGCGGGCGGCCACGGCGACCGAGGCGGCGAGCCGTTTGACGTCCCACTCGAACGGGCCCTGGTACGTCTCGTCGAAGTCGTTGAGGTCGAACAGCAGGGTGCGTTCCGGGGAGGCGTACAGACCGAAGTTGAGCAGGTGGGCGTCGCCGCAGAGCTGCACGGTGAGGCCGGTGTGCGGGGCGGCGGCGAGGTCGGCGGCCATCACGGCGGCGGCGCCGCGCAGGAAGGCGAAGGGGGATGCCACCATCCGGCCGTACCTGATCGGCAGCAGCTCCGTCAGCCGGTCGAGGCCCTGGCGTTCCAGTACGGCGACGGGGTCGGGACGGTCGACCGAGGGGAGCCAGGCGCCGTGGGCGGAGCGAGGGGCCCGCTTGCGGGCGGCCTTGCCGCGGAGCGCTCGGTCGGCGGGGGTGGTGGGGGTGCCGGAAGTGCCTGAGGCGCTGGAGGTGCGAGAGGTGCGGAAAGGGCTGGGGGTGCCGGGCCCGGTCAGGAGCTCGGGTTCGCGTCCGTCCGGCCCGTGCAGTGCCTGGCGTATGCCGTATGTGCCCTCGCTGCCCATCGCACCTCCCACTGCCACGCCCGCTCGGACGGCTCGCCGCCCCCTGTTCGCAGTGAACGGCGGGACGAGGCTCGTGCGCATGCCGGATACGGCGATCGGGTGACGGGGCCGGCGGCCGGCGGCCGGCACGATGGTGAGCCGCTGCCCGGTGGCGCCCGGCTCGGCAGTGGGCCACTGTCAGCGGCGCCCGAGAGGATGCCCTCAGGACCAGGAGTCGGCGTGACGGGTGGAGGCCGGGATGGGTGACGGGTTGCGGTACATCGGGGTGGCGGAGCGGCGGGCTCGGCTGGGGGCGCGGCATCGGCTGGGCGGGGCGGCGCGGGCTGCCGGTCCGGTCGAGGTCGCCGAGTCCCTGGTCGCGCTGCACGGCACCGATCCGGCGACCGTGTACCTGGCCGTGGGCGCGCGGCTGGCGGACGCCGCCAAGACCGTCGCTCGGACCGAGCGGGCGCTGTACGAGGACCGGGCGCTGGTGCGGATGCACGGCATGCGGCACACCGTGTTCGTGTTCCCGGCCGAGCTGACGGCCGTCGTGCACGCCTCGACCGGCCTCGCGGTCGCCGGCCGGGAGCGGGCCTCCTTGGTCAAGGACATGGCTAAGGCGGGGGCGCCGGACGCGGCATGGCTGGCCGAGGTCGAGGAGTCGGCGCTGGCCGCGCTGGCGCGGCGCGGTCAGGCCACGGCGGCCGAACTCGCCGCGGACGAGCCGCGGTTGCGCGAGCAGTTCGTGTACGCGGCCGGGAAGAGTTACGAGGGCGTGCACACCGTCTCGACGCGGCTGCTGCGGGTGCTGGGCGTCGAGGGGAAGGTGGTGCGGGGGCGGCCGCTGGGCTCCTGGACGTCCTCGCAGTTCCGGTGGGCCGTCGCGCCGGAGCATCCCGAGCCGGCCGTGGCCGAGGCGCAGGCGGAACTGCTGCGGCGCTGGCTCGCGGTGTGCGGTCCGGCGACGGAGGCCGACCTGAAGTGGTGGACGGGGTGGCGGGTGACCGAGGTGCGCCGGGCCCTGGCGGCGATCGGGGCGCAGTCCGTCTCCCTCGACGAGGGGACCGGGTACGTCGTCGACGGCGACGTCGGTCCGGTAGCCGGTCCTGCGGAGCCGTGGGCCGCGCTGCTGCCCGCCCTCGATCCCACGGCGATGGGATGGCAGCGGCGGGAGTGGTATCTGGCGCCGGAACTGTGGCCGGCGCTGTTCGACCGGAGCGGCAATGTGGGGCCGACGGTGTGGTGGAACGGGCGTGTGGTGGGCGGGTGGGCCCAGCGGGCGGACGGGGAGATCGTGTGGCGGCTGCTCGACTCCGAGGGCGTCGGGCGGGACGCGGAGGCGGCGATCACCGCGGAGGCGGAGCGATTGCGGGAGTGGGTGGGGTCGACGCGGGTCACACCGCGGTTCCGGACGCCGCTGGAGCGGGAGTTGTCGGCGTAGGGGCGTCATTCGACGCCGGTCGACACCCCCGGACGACGGCAAGGACAACGCCGGGTGCCCAGAAAGCAGACGGCACCCGGCGCCATCGGCTCACCGCGAGTAACGCATGAACGCCCGCACCATGTGGCACGTCGTCTCCGACGGCGGATGAACCCCGATCATCTCCGCGGTGCTCCGGATCGTCTCGTTGCGCGCCTGGTTCGGCATGTAGACGCCCGAGTCGAGGAGCGCGATCGCCAGGCGCATGGCCTTGAGGCGGCGGTTGTGGGTGATGTACCACTCGCGCGGCCGGCCCGGCGGCAGCGGCCGCTTCTCCATGGGCGCGTACGGCAGGTCGAGCAGGACCGGGTGCTTCGCGGTGGACTGGGTGGGCAGCGGCTTACGGGTCGGCTTCGGCTTCAGTGCGGCAGCGGGCACAGGCATCCTCCTGTCGCGGTCAGGGCGCTCACCGGAGACTTCGCTGTCCCCGGCGATTCCCTCGAACACTGCTCCCATTCTACTGGCTGCCACTGACAATCAGGGAGCCCGCAGAGTCCATCAAATGCCCAGGTGGGCCCGGGATTTGCCGCCGTGTCACACCAGCTCCTCGCGATACGCATGAGACGGCGAAGAAATCGAACAGAGTCCACCCGGGCTACCGTGTGCCGCATGGAAATCTGGATCAACCCCGCCTGCTCCAAGTGCCGCAGCGCGCTCACGCTTCTCGACGCCGAGGGCGCCGACTACACCGTCCGCCGTTACCTGGAGGACGTGCCGACCGAGGACGAGATCCGGGCCGTGCTGGAACGACTCGGACTGGAGCCCTGGGACATCACCCGGACCCAGGAGGCCGTGGCGAAGGAACTCGGGCTCAAGGAGTGGGCGCGGGACGCCTCGGAACGCGACCGGTGGGTCAAGGCGCTCGCCGAGTACCCGAAGCTCATCCAGCGGCCCATCATCACCGCCGATGACGGCACGGCCGTCGTCGCCCGCACCGAAGAGGCCGTACGGGATGCTCTGTCCCGGTAGTTGAGGGTTTGTCGGGCGGCGGGTGCCGGGGCGGTGCGCGGTGTTACCCTCCGCCGCCATGAGCTTCGGTGATCAAGGAATGCCGCACGGGCAGCAGCCCGGGCCGTACCCGCCGCACGGGCAGCAGGACGGGCCGTACGGACAGCAACCCGGGCCGTACGGACGACAGCCCGACCCGTACGCCCAGTGGGCGGCCGAGCAGGAGCGGATACGCCGCGGACGCCGGACCCGGCGCGCGGTGGCCGCCGGTACGGGCGTCGTCCTCGTCGCGGCCATCGCCGCCGGTGTGGCGATGTACCGGGGCGGGGCAGGCGGCACCTCGGCGGGTTCGCCGGCCCCGGCGGCCGTGTCCGACACACCCGTCCCGACCGTCGACGTCACCCTGCCCTCCGACGCGCCGACCGCTCTCCCTTCGCTGCTCGCCCGGCCGGTGATCCGCCCGGAGCAGGCGTTCCCGGAGCAGAACGTGCTCCTGAAGGACGGTTCCCGTTACACGCGGGTGGATCTGGCCAGTACCACCGACTGCGCCCGCGGGATGGCGCCGGAGCTGGCGGAGCTGATCGAGCAGGGCGAGCCCTGTTCGAGGTTGACCGCCGCCCTCTTCACAGACGCCGACCGGCGTTCGCAGGTGACGGTCACGGTGCTGAGTTTCGAGCGCGTCGAGGACGCCTCCCGCGTGTTCATGATGGCCTCGATGGACCCGGTGACCTATCAAGTGGTCTCGCTCGATCCGCCGCCGGAGGCGGGGATGCCGACGGTGCCGCCGGGCTCGGCGGGCGTCTTCCGGCGGGTGATGACCGTCCGCTCGGTGGTGTTCGCCAACGGGCAGTGGGGCGACGGCGCGGAGACCGAGGAGGCCGCGATCACCCGGCAGACCGAGGGCCTTCTGTCGTACGTCAACGACACGGTGGTGGCGTACGAGGACGGCAAGGGTGTGTGACGCACGTTACTTCAGTGACTCCTGTAACCACTGAGTAACTTCGTTCGGTATCTCGTACATAGCGGCGTACGC
Source organism: Streptomyces sp. NPDC051243 (assembly GCF_044455405.1). Lineage (NCBI taxonomy): Bacteria > Bacillati > Actinomycetota > Actinomycetes > Kitasatosporales > Streptomycetaceae > Streptomyces > Streptomyces sp. NPDC051243. The sequence goes on from NZ_JBITES010000016.1 coordinate 68,903, forward strand.
TCCCCTACCTCTCAGGAGGCGCGCATGTCGCGCAGGAGAACTGTCAGTACGAAGAAGAAGATCGCGCTGCTGGTGAGTGCGGCGACCGTGGCGGGAGGCGGTGCCTTCGTCATGGCGAGCACCTCGAACGCCTCGCAGACGCCGACGGTCAAGTCCGCCGCGGAGTCGAGCGTCTGCCAGGGGCTCGCCACCGCGCTCGGCAACAACCAGCGGTTCATCGAGGGGCAACGGGCCAACCCGGACGCGCAGTCCGCGGCCCGGATCGCCAACCGTGAGGCCGTCATCAAGCAGATCCAGGTCCAGCAGGAAGCCTCCGGGTGTGTCGTTGGGGAGTCGGCTCAGGGCTCCCAGGCGTCACAGCCGGCGCAGGGCGGAGAGCAGGCGGGACAGCAGGGTGGCGGTCAGCAGGCCGGCGGAGGCCAGCAGGCGGGGGGTGCCGCGCCGTCCCAGAGTGCGCCTGCGGGCAACGAGGGGGCTGGCAACGAGGAGGCGGGGAACGCCGGCGGCGGTGCCGCGGCCTCGGGCCAGCAGGTCTGCAACGGGTCCACCGTGACGCTCTCCGGTGAGGGCGGCGCTCCCGCCGCGTCCAGCAACCAGTTCCCGGCCGGCACCAAGCTGAAGGTCACCAACCTGGACAACAACAAGTCCACGACGGTGGAGGTCACCTCGGTCTCCGGCAGCTGTGTGCTGCTCAACAACGCGGCCTTCGAGCAGGTGCGTGAGCCCGGCAAGTTCCTGATCCGCCGCGCGGTGATCGAGAAGGTGGGGTGATGCTCGGGTAACCACGCGTACGTGTCATGACCCTGCCGCCCGCGGCCACGGGCGGCAGGGCCGACGCGTTCCGCTCCGCCCGGCCCGCCGCACACAGGGGGAGCGGCGGGCCGGGCGGCGCGGGGCGCGGCAGGGCGGGGCGCCGGACGCGGAGGCCCGTCATTCCCATCGCATACGAGCCGCCCGCCCCCGCTCCGCGGAGGCAGCGGATGTCGCCGTATCGACTTTGTACGGCCGCTCACAGCGTGAAACGCGCCACACCATGACCAGGTAACACGGGGTTCACATACGAGCAACGGCCGGGAAATCGCCTGTTGACAGGCTCGCGGACATCAAGAGCGGCGCCCCAGTGCCGCAGCGCCGCAGCACCCGCAAGTGCGCCTAGACCCACCCCCGAAGGATGTGGCCCGTGACCTTCAAGGCTGAGTACATCTGGATCGACGGCACCGAGCCGACGGCCAAGCTGCGTTCCAAGACGAAGATCATCGCGGGTGAGCCCGCCGGTCTGGACGCGCTGCCGATCTGGGGCTTCGACGGGTCCTCCACCAACCAGGCCGAGGGCCACGCCTCGGACTGTGTGCTCAAGCCGGTCTTCACCTGCCCCGACCCGATCCGCGGCGGCGACGACGTGCTCGTGCTGTGTGAGGTCCTGAACATCGACTTCACCCCGCACGCGACCAACACCCGTGCCGCGCTCGTCGAGGTGGCGGAGAAGTTCGCCGCGCAGGAGCCGATCTTCGGCATCGAGCAGGAGTACACCTTCTTCCAGGACGGCTACCCGCTCGGCTTCCCCAAGGGCGGTTTCCCGGCCCCGCAGGGCGGCTACTACTGCGGTGTCGGCGCCGACGAGATCTTCGGCCGTGAGGTCGTCGAGGCCCACCTGGAGAACTGCCTGGAGGCCGGTCTCGGCATCTCCGGCATCAACGCCGAGGTCATGCCCGGCCAGTGGGAGTTCCAGGTCGGCCCGCTGGCCCCGCTGGAGGTCTCGGACCAGCTGTGGATCGCCCGCTGGCTGCTCTACCGCACCGCCGAGGACTTCGGTGTCTCCGCGACGCTGGACCCGAAGCCGGTGAAGGGCGACTGGAACGGCGCCGGTGCGCACACCAACTTCTCCACCAAGGCGATGCGCGAGGGCTACGACGCGATCATCACCGCCTGCGAGTCGCTCGGTGAGGGCTCCAAGCCGCTCGACCACGTCAAGAACTACGGCGCCGGCATCGACGACCGCCTGACCGGTCTGCACGAGACCGCCCCGTGGAACGAGTACTCCTACGGCGTCTCCAACCGTGGCGCCTCGGTCCGTATCCCGTGGCAGGTCGAGAAGGACGGCAAGGGCTACATCGAGGACCGCCGCCCGAACGCCAACGTCGACCCGTACGTGGTGACCCGCCTGCTCGTCGACACCTGCTGCTCCGCGCTGGAGAAGGCCGGCCAGGTCTGATCCGCCCAGTGGCTCCGAGAGGGGGCGCCCACCACAACGGTGGGCGCCCCCTCTCGTTGTCGGTGTCGCGAGCTCGCATGCGTCTGCTTCAATGGGGGCATGGCCAGCTCCCAGAAGTACTCCGCGACAGGTCGCCATGACCTCGAGCCCTTCTGGCCTTCCCGTCAGCACCACGACTTCGACCGGGTGTGTTGCCGCGCGGTGAACGCGCGGGCCCTGTAAAGCCGTAACCTCTCGGCCTTCGGTCGGCGCGAAACGACGTACGTCTCCCCTACGGACTTCTCGCGCGAAAGAGCTGACCTCTCATGGCGACCACTCGTTCTCTGTCCTCCGCCGCCCCGCTCAACTCCCCCGCCCCGAACGGTTCCCGGCACCATCTGCGGGCCGTCGACCGGGACGAGGTGATCGAGATCGCGGACCTCCTGCCGCCGGGTACCACCTGGCTGCCCGCTCCACCTCACTCCCTGCCCACGCTGCCGGGACAGCCCCCGATGATCGGCTACCTGGTGCTCGTCCCGGCCGGCCGGCAGCAGCCCGTCGCCGACAGCGCGGGCGAACCGCTCGTCCGCGTCGACAGCGTGCGCCGCACCGCCGCCGTCGACGGCCGTGAACTCGACCTCACCTACCTGGAGTTCGAGCTGCTCGCCCACCTGGTGGCGCACCCTCATCGCGTGCACACGCGCGACCAGCTGGTCACCACGGTGTGGGGGTACGGGCATGTGGGCGACGGCCGTACCGTCGACGTCCACATCGCCCGGCTGCGCCGCAAGCTGGGCGCCGAGCACCGGGGCACGATCCAGACGGTCCGTCGGGTGGGGTACAAGTACGCGCCGCCGGCCGGGCGTTGACCTTCTGCTGACTGCAGAGTCCTGTTCCGTCCCGCGCCCGGACCGTGCAGAGTCGGCGGCATGAGGCTTCTGATCCTGGGTGGTACGGAGTTCGCGGGGCGGGCCGTCGCGGAGGCGGCCCTCGGGCGCGGCTGGGAGGTGACCGTCTTCCACCGGGGGCGGCACGCTCCCCCGGCCGGCGTGCGGTCACTGCACGGTGACCGCACCACGCCCGACGGGCTCGCCGCCCTCGCGCAGGCGACGGGCGACTGGGACGCCGTCGTCGACACCTGGTCGGCGGCGCCGCGTGCCGTACGGGACTCGGCGCGGCTGCTGCGGGGCCGCGCCGGGCGGTATGTGTACGTGTCGAGCTGCTCGGTGTACGCCTGGGCGCCGCCCGTCGGGTACGCCGAGGACGCGCCGCTGGTCGAGGGCGCCGAGGCCGGGGCGGAGCAGACCGACTACGCGCGGGACAAGCGGGGCGGTGAGCTGGCCGCCGTCGAGGCCTTCGGGGCCGAGCGCTCGGTGCTCGTGCGGGCCGGGCTGCTCCTCGGGCGGTACGAGAACATCGGCCGGCTGCCCTGGTGGCTGACCCGGATCGCCCGCGGAGGTCCGGTGCTCGCACCGGGGCCACGGGAACTCCCTCTCCAGTACGTCGACATCCGCGACCTCGCAAAGTGGATCCTCGGGGCCGTGGAGGGGAAGCTGAGCGGGGCGTACAACCTCATGAGCCCGCGGGGCCACACCACCATGGGTGAGCTCCTCGACGCATGTGTGGCCGCCACCGGGTCGGACGCCGAGCTGCGCTGGACCGACCCGGACGTCGTCCTCGGCGCCGGTATCGAGCCGTGGACCCAGCTGCCGGTGTGGGTGCCCCCGGGCAGCGAGGGACACGCGGCACTGCACGGTGCGGACGTCTCCCGGGCCGTCGGTGCGGGCCTGCGCTGCCGTCCCGTCGCCGAGACGGTGGCCGACACCTGGCACTGGCTCCGGCAGATCGGCGGCACCGCACCGCAGCGACCGGACCGGCCGGCCGTGGGCCTGGATCCGGAGGTGGAGGCGAAGGCGCTCGCGGCGACGGCGGAGGGTGTACCTGGCACCACCCCCTGATCCGGTGGCCGGGCCCCGTGACCGCCGCCGCGGCCTCGGCGAGACTGACCGCATGACCAACGACAAGAAGAGCGGCGCGAGTTCGAGGGCACGGGGCATGGGGCTCGCCGCGCTGCGGGGGCTGGCGTTGGCCCTGATCTCCCTGCCGGGTGCCGTTCTGTGCTTCACCCTCTCCCTCGTGTCCGTCGCGCTCGTCCCGATCGGCGTCGGCATCGTCACGACGCCGTATGTGCTGACCGGTGTGCGCACGTTCGCGAACTGGCGGCGCGTCCTCGCGGCCGAGTGGGGCGGGGTGCGGATACCGCCGGCGTACCGGCCCCTGCCGAAGGACGCCAACCCGTGGACCCGCACCTTCGGGATGCTGAGCGACCCGGCGACCTGGCGGGACCTGCTGTGGCTGCCCGTCGACATGACGGCGGGGTTCCTCACCGCGCTGCTGCCGGCCGTGCTTCTCTTCTATCCGCTGGAGGGGTTCGCGATCGCGGCCGGGCTGTGGCGGGTCTTCGCGGACTCCGCCGGCGGCACGTACTGGTACGGCTTCGTGCCGGTCACCGACCAGACGTCCGCGCTGGGCGCCGGCGCCCTGGCCCTCGCGCTGCTCTTCCTCGCCCACTTCTACACCCCGCGCCTGCTCCAGACCCACTTCCGGCTCACCCGGGCGGTCCTCGGCTCCGACCAGGACGAACTGGCCGAGCGCGTAAGGGTGTTGACGGAGACTCGGCGGGACGCCGTCGACACCTCCGCCGCCGAACTGCGCCGGATCGAACGCGATCTGCACGACGGGGCGCAGGCCCGCCTGGTCGCGATGGGCATGGACCTCGGCACCATCGAGATGCTGCTCGACAAGGACCCGGAGCAGGCGAGGCGACTGCTCGCGCAGGCCCGCAAGTCCTCCGTCGACGCCCTCGCCGAGCTGCGCGACCTCGTGCGCGGCATCCACCCGCCCGTGCTGGCCGAGCGCGGACTGGGCGACGCCGTGCGGGCGTTGGCGCTGCGGCTGCCGATCACGACCGAGGTGAACGTGGAGCTGCCCGGGCGTGCGGAGGCGCCCGTGGAGTCCGCGGCGTACTTCGCGATCAGCGAGGTGCTCACCAATGCCGTGAAGCACTCGGGCGCCGACCGGATCTGGGTCGACCTGCACCGCAGGGGGGATGTGCTGCGCGCGACCGTCACCGACAACGGCCAGGGCGGCGCGGTGATCGGGGCCGGTTCGGGCCTCGCCGGAGTCGAGCGGCGACTGGGTACATTCGACGGCGTCCTGGCCGTCAGCTCTCCCGCCGGCGGCCCCACCATGGTCACCATGGAGATTCCTTGCGCGTTGTCCTAGCCGAAGACCTGTTCCTGCTGCGGGACGGGCTCGTCCGGCTGCTGCAGGCCTACGACTTCGAGATAGCGGCGGCGGTGGAGACCGGCCCCGAACTCTCCCGTGCGCTGGCCGAGCTGGAGCCGGACGTCGCCGTCGTCGACGTACGCCTGCCGCCGACGAACACGGACGAGGGCCTGCAGTGCGCCCTGGAGGCCCGCCGGAGGAAGCCCGGGCTGCCGGTGCTGGTGCTGTCGCAGCACGTGGAGCAGTTGTACGCGCGGGAGTTGCTCGCCGACGGCAGGGGCGGGGTGGGTTATCTGCTGAAGGACCGGGTGTTCGACGCGGACCAGTTCGTGGACGCCGTACGGCGCGTCGCGGCGGGCGGCACGGCGATGGACCCGCAGGTGATCCAGCAGCTGCTGACCCGGCGGGCGGCCGGCGACCAGCCGCTCGCCCGGCTCACGCCCCGCGAGACGGAGGTGCTGGAGCTGATGGCGCAGGGACGGTCGAACGCGGCGATCGCCGAACGGCTCGTCGTCACGGAACGGGCGATCGCCAAACACACCGCCAATATCTTCGCCAAACTGGGCCTGGAGGTGTCGGACGACGACAACCGTCGCGTGCTGGCGGTTCTCGCGTATCTCGACCACGGCCGGTAAAACCGGACCCGCCATTCACCCGCCGTGCGGGATCAACAACTCCTGGTGTTCCAGGGGCTGTTGAGGGCAGAGCGTTCTCACGAATCTCTCAACAATTTCCGAGACGGCTGAACACCCCTGGGACGCCCTCCGTATGAGAGGGAGCCGCTTCACTCCTGTCGGGCGCCTCGATGCCCCGAAAAAGGAAGTCAGAGGAGTTCCATGGGACGCAACACACGAAAACGCCGTACGCCGCTGGCCACCAAGGCCATAGCCGCATCGGCGGCCCTAGCGCTCGGTGGGGGCGGGCTTGTATGGGCCAACTTCTATGCTTCGGCGCACGAGGACAACTCTGGGTGGAACCAGACGAAGTCCACGAACGCCCAGATCGCGACGATCAACTGCCCGGACGTCGGCCAGAAGCTGACGAAGGTGCCGCGGAGCGCGCGCAGGGGTGTCGCCAAGGAGCTGGCGCTGCTGGACAGGCAGGTCACGGATGCCTATAAGCGTCTCGCCGAGACGCGGCAGGCCCAGGCGGGGGACGCCAACTTCGTCAACAACGCCATTCTCGGACCGCTGAAGTCCAAGCGTGTGGCGACGCTCGACCGGATCGGCATCAACATCAACCGGGCCGGCGGCCAGCGACCGCAGAACCTCGACCAGCTCGCCGAGTGCCAGGGCGTCCCGGCCGAGCAGCCTCAGACCAATGACGGCCAGCAGGACGGGGACCAGAACCAGGACGGTCAGGACCAGAACAACGACGGTCAGGACCAGAACCAGGACGGTCAGGACGGCGGCGGACAGGACCAGGGCGGCAACGGCGGTCAGGCCGGCAACGGTCCGAACGCGGACGACTTCGTGGACATCACCCAGGTCCAGGGCAGTCCCCAGCTGGGTGTCGGCGCGAACGGCCTCCCCGCGAACGGGGACAGCGGTTCGACCGGCAGCTTCACCACGAACTGCGGCACCAACCAGAACGAGAACCGCAACTCGGACAACGTGATCGTCGCTCCCGGTGTCAGCAACGGTGCGCAGCACCAGCACGACTACGTCGGCAACCAGGCCAACAACGCTTTCGCGAGCGACCAGGACCTGGCGAACGGCGACACCACCTGCCAGAACCAGGGTGACAGGTCGTCGTACTTCTGGCCCGTGCTGCGTATCCAGGACGGTCAGAACGACATCGACGCCAACGCCCCCGGTGGCGGTCAGGACGGCAACGTCGGCACGATCGTCGAGCCCAGCGAGGCACAGCTGAAGTTCGTCGGCAACAGGACGAGCGATGTCGTCGCGATGCCGCAGGCCCTGCGCATCATCACCGGCGACGCCAAGTCCTTCGTCAACGGCACCGCCAACGCCAACGCCAACTGGAGCTGCACCGGCTTCGAGGACAAGGTCCAGCTGCACGACAAGCTCCCGATCTGCCCCGAGGGCAGCTCCGTGGTGCGGACGTCCAACTTCCAGAGCTGCTGGGACGGACAGAACATCGACAGCGCCAACCACCGCACGCACGTGGCGTTCGTCCAGGCCGACGGCACCTGCGCCAACGGTTTCCAGGCGATCCCCCAGCTCCAGGTCCGCCTGGTCTACGACATTCCGGCCCCGCAGATCCAGAACGGACAGGTCCAGAACGCCTTCGCGGTCGACTCCTTCCCGGACCAGCTGCACAAGGCGATCACCGACCACAACGACTTCATCAACTTCTTCGACGAGAACACGATGAACGAGATGGTCCAGTGCATCAACAGCGGGCAGGACTGCCAGTAGTCCTGATCCGGTAGGAACAGCAGAAAGCCGGCGGTGGGATTTCCCACCGCCGGCTTTCGCTTGCCTCGACGAATTGAGAGACGACCAAGTCAGCCGTGGTGGCTGCCGCTGTTGCTGCCGCTGTTGTGGCTGCCCCCGGGATTCATGTGGGCGGACCCTTCCTCCATGCTGCCGCCGAGGGTGGACTGCAGCGCCTCGACCGTCTTCTCCTGGCCGACGGCGACCCACTTGCGGCCGACGAGGTAGTAGCCGCCGTAGTCCTTGGCCCCGCTCAGCCACTCGGCCTGGCCGCGGTCGGTGGCGAAGGTGGCGAGGACGAACTTGCCGTCGGTGTTCTTGCAGAGGGCCTGCCGGATTTCGTCGGCGTCCGTCTGCATGTTCGGCTTGCACTTCACCTCGGCGGCCAGGTGCTCCAGGCTGCCGGTGGCGGTCTCGGGCACGGCGGCCTTCTCGTCGCCACCGGATCCGCAGCCTGCCAGCGCGAACACCGCCGCGGCGGCGGCCGCCGCGAGCATCGGTCGGGTCACCTTCATGTCTTCCTCCCTGCAGGGGCCTCCCCGTGGATACGGCTCCCGCGCACGGAGCGCTCAAAATACCGCTCCGGTGTTCGCCCACCTGTGCGAGAGTGTCGCGGTGAACCAGGACTGGGAAGACCGCGTGGCCGCCGCATGGGCGACCCTCGACGACTACGCCGAGGAGGACGCGGCCGACTTCCGCGCCGTGATCGACGCCCTCGTCGCCGAACTCCCCGACGACAGCCCACTGGGCCCCTTCGAACGGGCCTGCGCCTGGGACTCGACCGGGCACTCGGACCAGGCGGTGCCGCTGTACCGGGAGGCGTTGGCACGCGGGCTGACCGGCTACAAGGGACGGCGGGCCAGGATCCAGCTGTCCAGCTCGCTCCGGAACATCGGGCAGGCCGAAGAGGGCGTCAAGCTGCTGACACCCGAGCTGGACGCGCCCTCCGACGAACTGGACGACGCCGTACGGGCCACCCTTGCCCTGTGTCTGTCGAGCCTCGGGCGTGACCGGGAGGGGCTGGCTCTGGTATTGGGCGCCCTCGCGCCTCATCTGCCGCGATATCAGCGCTCGATGGCGAACTACGCCCGGGCACTGGTGGAACCCGAGGGCTGAGCCGGCCCGGAAACGCGCCCGGGCGTCCGGGTGAAAGGTGACCAACCGACGATTCGCTCGTTCTGCTGAACGTGCAGTCACAGGATGTCGCCCCGCGCCCGGCCCCCGCCTCGGACGACCCCGTCGTCGACGTCGAGCGGGCCGAGGCCGCGCTCGTCGAGCACTACCCGCGTCTCGTCCGGCTCGCCTACCTCGTGCTGCCGCCGAGCCTCGGTCGCAACCGGCGCGTCGTGACCGCGCACTCCCTCACCCAGCGCGCCCTGCCCCGGGGCCGGGCCGCGGCCACGCCCGTGATCCCGGCCCAGTCCACCGGCCGCGAGGGCGACCCCGGATACGCCCTGCTCCGGCTCCGCGTCCTGCGTACGGCGCTGGAGGCGGACCGGCCGCTGAAGCGCCTGGCCTGGCCCAAGCGCTCCCAACTGCCGCCCCTGCTGCCCCAGATCTGGGGCCTGCGCCTCTTCCCCCGGTCGGGCGGCGCCGACGAACTCGCCCTGGACCAGCGGTTGTCGGCGCTGTCCGGCCCGGCGCGGGCGGCCCACGTCCTGCGCGGCCTGGAGAAGCTCACGGACGACGCGGTGTGCGAGGTGCTGGACGCGGCCGGTGTCGACTACGTGGACGAGGCCCTGGAGGAGGCCGACACCGTCCCCGCGCAGTACGCGCTGCTGGACTCCCCCGAGTTCGACCCCTGCTCGCTCCAGGCCCGGCCCACCGATCTGATGCGGCGCAGGCAGCACATGAAGGCCGCGCTCGCCGCGGGTGCCGCCCTCCTGGTGTCCGGGGCGCTGCTCGGCCTGCCCGGCGAGGGCTGGGGCCCGGACGGTCCCGCCGCGCCCCCGTACGCACAGAACCCGGCGGCTGAGGCCGCCCTCGACCCGGCCCAGCTGACCAGGGTCCCCGCGCTGGCCTGGCAGTCCTCCGCCCGCACCGACTTCTCCGTGTGGCCCCCGCGCGGCGACCTCGCCGACGACTCGGCCCTGCTGCGCCGCGCCCTCGCCGTCTGGGCCCGCCCCGGCGAGACGGTCCAGGTCTCGGCGACCCCGGGCACCCCGGCCGGCGGCCCGCCCGGCGCACCGCAACTGCTGTACGCGGGGAACGTCGACAACGCCCGGGTGGTGATCCTCTACGACGGCCTGCGCATCGCCCGCTACGCCGAGCCGCAGGACGGCACGGCCGGCGCCGCCCTGGACTTCTCCCGGGTCGACGGCGCGGGCCGGGCGGAGGCGAGCGCGGTGGTGCTGAGCCGGGCCGACGGCAACGTCCGCTATCTGCTGGCGCCCTGGGTGAAGCGGGCGGCCGAGCGGGATCTGCTGAAGCCGCGTACCGGGGCGATGGACCTCACCGTGACCGGCGGGATCACCTCGCCGATGGCGAGCCCCGTCACCCAGCAGACCGGCACCTGCACCTCGTGGAACGCCCTGCAGCTGACCGACAGCACCGGCACCCGGCTGATGACCGACCTTTCGGAGCTGGTGCCGGCCCGCCTGACCACCGGCCGTCCCGGTGCGGTGAAGGACGCGGCGGGCCCGGCGGCGCTGCGCACCTGGGCGCCGTACTCCTGCTGGCTGGGTTCGATGCGCTCCGCGGGTGTGCGTACGGTCAACGCCTGGGCGTACGCCCAGCAGGCGCTGCCCGACGGGACCGGTACCGCGCAGTGGCTGTGCACGCGTGCCGAGACCTGGCGGGGCGGGGGCGAGCGGGTGCTGGCCCAGTTCCGGACGCCGGGCGCGCCGCAGGCGACGGTGGCGGCGAAGGGCCAGAACGTGGCGGCGTGCGGGGCGCGGGATCCCCATGTGCTGGCCGGTGTGCTGTGGAAGGCGCAGAAGGGCGGCTGGTATCTGCTGGCGGCGGGCGCCCGTGACACGGAGTCGATCCACGCCACGGGCGGCGTGAACGGCACGTCCCGGGGCAGCCTGCTGACCGTGCGGGCCGAGCAAGGGGCCCGGGCCGATCTGAGGGCCACGCTGGAGAGCGGGCGCTCGATCAGCGGCCTCGAGTGAGTCCGGCCGCCGGGGAGCGGCGTTGCTGACGCTCGCGTAAACAAGGTCGTGCACGGGGGTTCACCCCGGGACTACCCGTCAGTACATTGACGCCATGTCTAATACGCAGGACCGGGTGCCCCTCAAGGCCCGCAAGGTGTCCTTCTCCTGGGAGGACACCCCGTTGCACTGGGTGCCGGGGGATCCGTTCACCACGCACACCATCAACGTGCTGCATCTGCTCCTGCCGGCCGGTGAGCGGTGGTTCGTGCACGTGTACAAGCAGGTGCTGCCGTACATCCGGGACGAGCGGCTCCGCGAGGACGTCATCGGGTTCATCGGGCAGGAGGCGATGCACTCGCAGGCCCATGACGAGGTGCTGCCGCACCTGCGGGAGCAGGGGCTCGATCCGACGCCGTACACCGCCCAGGTGGACTGGCTCTTCGAGAAGCTGCTCGGCGACCGTACGCTGCCACCGGGGCGGGCCAGGCGATGGTGGCTGATGGAGCGGGTCGCGCTCATCGCGGCGATCGAGCACTACACCGCGTTCCTCGGCGACTGGGTGCTGAACGCCGACGAGTTGGACCGGCGCGGCGCCGACCCGACCATGCTGGACCTGCTGCGCTGGCACGGCGCGGAGGAGGTCGAGCACCGGTCCGTCGCCTTCGAGCTGTTCATGCATGTCGACGGGAGTTACCGGCGGCGCGTGCGGACCTGGGCGACCGCGTTCACGGCCCTGGTCTTCCTGTGGCAGCGCGGGGCGCGGTTCTTCATGGAGAACGACCCGACACTCATCGACGGGCGGGCCACCTTCAAGGACTTCTATGTCCGCGGCAGGCGCGGCACGCTGCCCGCCACCGGGGACATGCTCAGGTCCATCCCCCGGTATCTGAGCCGGGCGTACCACCCCTCGCAGGAGGGTTCCACCGAGCAGGCCGTCGCCTATCTGGCCTCCTCCCCCGCCGCGCTGGCCGCCGAGATAGCCGAGAAGTCCGCGAAGGGTGCCGCCTGATGCCGAAACTCCGGACCGTCGCCGTGATCGCCGGTGCCGCCCTGCTCGCCCGGCGGGCGCTGCGGCGCCGTATCCAGGTCTCGCCGCTGTGGCCGATGCCCGCGCTGGAGGAGCCGGTCTCCGGGCGGCCGAGGTCCCGGGCGCTGCGGCTGCTGGTGGCAGCGCGCGAGGAGGTCGCCGAAGGGGTCGTACAACTACGGCTGGAGGGGCGCGACCTGCCGCGCTGGGAGCCCGGCGCGCATCTCGACCTCGTGCTGCCGTCGGGGCTGGTGCGGCAGTACTCGCTGTGCGGCGACCCCGAGGACACCTCGTCGTACACCGTGGCGACCCGGCTGGTCCCGGACGGGCGGGGCGGCTCGCGCGAGGTGCACGAGCAGGTCCGGGAGGGCATGGAGCTGGAGGTGCGCGGGCCTCGGAACCGTTTCCCGCTCGTGGGGGCCGAGTCGTACGTCTTCGTCGTGGGCGGCATCGGGATCACGCCCGTCCTGCCGATGCTGCGGGCGCTGCCCGAGGACGTGGAGTGGAGGCTGGTGTACTGCGGTCGCAGTCGTGCCTCGATGCCGTTCCTGGAGGACGTCGAGAAGCTCGGCCGCATGGGGGTCCCCCCGGGCGAGCGAAGCCGAGCCTGGGGGAGGGTGACCGTCATCGAGGGGCTGCCCGATCTCGACGGACTCCTCGCCGACGTGCCCGAGGGAGCCGCCGTCTACTGCTGTGGTCCGGAGGGGCTGATGTCCGCGGTGGAGGAGCGTTTCCCGTCGGTCCACCTGGAGCGGTTCGCGCCCCGCGCCTGCGGTGGCGACGCCTTCGAGGTCGAACTGCGGCGCAGCGGACGGACGTTGACCGTCCCCGCCGACTCGACCGTACTGGCCGCCGTCCGCGCCGAGTTGCCCGACACCCTGTACTCCTGCGAGCAGGGCTTCTGCGGAACCTGCCAACAGCGGGTGCTGGAGGGCGAGGTGGAGCACCGGGACGAGTTGCTGACGGACGCGGAGCGGGCCGACTCGATGCTGATCTGTGTGTCACGGGCGCGGGGTGAGCGACTCGTACTGGACATGTGAACACCCGTGATCGGTCCGGTCCGTTCGGGGCCGGAATCGATCGGTAAGGTGTTCGCATGACTACCGGGGTACGGCGAAGATTGGGAGTCGAGGAGCGACGGCAGCAGTTGATCGGCGTCGCCCTCGATCTGTTCAGCCGGCGCTCGCCCGACGAGGTCTCCATCGACGAGATAGCGTCGGCCGCGGGCATCTCACGGCCGCTGGTCTACCACTACTTCCCCGGCAAACTCAGCCTGTACGAGGCCGCGTTGAAGCGTGCCTCGGAGGACCTGGCGGGCCGGTTCGTCGAGCCGCCCGAAGGGCCGCTGGGGGCGCGGCTGCTGCGGGTGATGCGCCGGTTCTTCGACTTCGTCGACGAGCACGGCCCCGGCTTCTCCGCGCTGATGCGCGGCGGCCCGGCCGTCGGCTCGACCACCACCAACGCGCTCGTCGACTCCGTCCGGCAGGCCGCGTATGTCCAAATCCTTTCGCATCTGAAGGTGGAGAACCCGCCCGCGCGACTGGAACTGGTCATCCGCTCCTGGATCTCGCTCGCCGAGTCGACGGCACTGATCTGGCTGGACGGCCGGCGCATCCCGCGCGCCGAGCTGGAGGTCCAGCTCGTGCACGACTTCGCCGCCCTGGCCGCCGTCAGCGCCGCCTACGACGAGGAGATGGGCGCCCTGCTGCGCCGCATCCTGAAGGACGAGCCGGCCGAGGGTCCGTTCGGTGACCTGGTCGCCCGGCTGATCTCGCTGGCGTCCTAGCAGGCGCCGACTACGTTAGAACTTGCGGTACGACGGGTCGAGGTCGCGTACCTCGGCGGAGGCGTGCAGGACGATGCCGTCGTCCTCGATGTGCTTGCGCAGCAGCTCCAGAACCGCCTCGGTCAGCCTCGCCTTGGTCTCGTCGGTGCGGCCGGCGAGCAGACCGAGCGTGACATGGACGACCGCGTGACGCAGTTCCTCCGGGTCCTCGTAGCCGAAGGCCGTGAAGTCGCCGGCCCGGAACTGCGTCTTGCAGGCCTCCGGCTTGGCCGCCGCGATCTCGACGGTCGCCTGGTGCAGGTCCCGGGCGAAGGCCGCCCGGTCGAAAGAGATCGTCTTCGAGTGGTCGACGGTGATCTGCGGCATGAGCACTCCTGTTCTACGTCAGCAGCGCTCACCCTAACCTCAGCGCCAGCATCGCGATGTCGTCCTCCCGCTCCCGCCCGAAGCAGCCCAGCAGGGTGTCGCACAGCGCGTCGAGGCCGGCCGGGGCGTCGGTGGCGGCCGTGCGCAGTTGCTCCATGGAGACGGCCAGATCGACGCCGCGGGTCTCGATGAGCCCGTCGGTGACCATGAGGAGGCGGTCCTCCCGGCTCAGGACCAGTTCGGACGGCTCGGGCCGGTCCAGGGCGAGCCCCAGCAGCGGACCGCTCACCGGGACATACTCCGCGTCGCCTTCCCGCCGCACGATCAGCGGTGGGATGTGGCCCGCGTTGGCGATCCGCACCCGCCCGCTCCCGGGATCGACCAGGGCCAGGCAAAGCGTGGCGGTGACGTCGGGGTGGTAGTGCTGGAGCATCCGGTCGAGCCGTTCGGCCAGTGCCCGCGGGTCGCTCTCCTCGACGCAGTGGGCGCGCAGCGCGTGCCGCATCTCGACCATGACGGTGGCCGCCTCCAGCGAGTGCCCGACGACGTCCCCGACCGCGGTGAGCACCCCCTCCTCCGTGCGCAGGGCGGCGTAGAAGTCCCCGCCGATCTCGGTCTGCCGGGACGCGGGCACGTAGCGCACGACGAGATCGACGCCCGGCACCTTGGGCAGCCGGTGCGGCTGGGGCAGGAAGCTGCGCTGGAGGGTGAGGGCGATGTCCCGTTCCTCCTGGTACATCAGGAGCGGCTCGGCGGCCAGGGCGGTGGCCTGGGCCAGGCGCTCCGCGGGTCGCTCCGCGGGGAATGCCGCGATGGGAAGTGCCGCGGTGTGTTGTCGGTCGTCTGCGGGGCCGTCGTGGCTGGTCGCGCCCCGCGGCGGAGCCGCAGATCGATACAGCCCCGCGCCCCTTGGGGACGCTGCACATGCCGGTGTGGCGATGCACACCTGCACTCGGCACTCCTGGGCCGACGCCAGCACCAGGCGGGCATCCTCCCGGGCGCCGGGCCAGAAGAATCCCGCAGGCCACAGCGGCGCCGGGACGACGGTGGTGTGCACACCCTTCCGCCCGCCCCGCCCCTTCGCCATCCGTGTGATCAGCCGGGCCGCGGCCTCGTGGGCGCCGGCGTCGGGCCGTACGAGCCGACTGCGCGAGGTGCCGCAGTGCGCTTCGCCGTCCGGGCCGATGACGAACACCACGGCGGGCGTGCCGCTGAGCCGGGCCGCGCCCGCGGCGGCGGCGTCGGCCAGCTCCTCCAGGCAGCGTGCCGTCTGCACGGCGACGATCGCCTCGGACAGCAGCGTCAGCCGGTGCGCGAGCGTCTCGGCGGCGGTACGCCGACGCGCCCCACGGACGGCGGCCCGTACGACGGCCTGGATCTCGCTCGGCTCGGCCGGCACCGTCAGGTAGGCGTCGGCGCCCGCGTCGAGCCCCCGGCATCGGTCCACCGCCTCCACGGCCGTCGCGGAGAAGTGGACGACGGGCAGCGCGGCCGTGGACGGCCGGGCCTTGACCCGCCGGCACAGCTCGAAGCCGCTCATGTCCGGCAGCCCGACGTCGACGAGGGCCGCGTCGGGCAGTGCGCCCGCGCGCAGCCGCTCGTCGAGCTCGCTCAGCGCCTCGCCCGCGCTCGCCACCTGTACGACGTCGTGGCCCGCGCGGCGCAGTACGGCGCCCATGGCGTAGCGGCTCACCGAGACGTCGTCGACGACCATGACGGTCGTACCGAACTGCGTGCCGTAACCGTCCAAGGTCAACCGTCCGTCGTCTCCTGCCCCCGGATACACGAATGGGGCGGGCCCGGTGACCGGGTCCGCCCCACTCAACCTAGTGATGTGTCAGCGGGTCTGTGAGAAGACGGCGACAGTGCGACCCGGAACGGCGAACGTGCCCGTTTTCTCTTCGAACGACGCGGACTTGACGATAGAATCCGCCCCCGCGGCCTGCACCGGATGCAGCGCATAGCCCTCGCCGGCCAGGGCGTCGATCCGCTGTTCCTGCTTCCCGGGCGTCGCGTTGAAGACGACGACGAGGTCACCGAGCCGCATGGTGATCACGCCGGGCGTCTCGTCCTTTCCGGACAGCGGGAAGGAGAGCTTCGACTGCACCTGCTCGGCCGTGCCGAGGGAGAACACCGACTCCGTCGAACGGATCCTCAGCAGGTCCCGGTACGCCGCCGAGGTGCCCTCGATCTGCTCGCAGCCGACCTTCACCGTGCCCAACAGGGGCTTGGCGTAAGGCCACTTGGAGGCGTTGTCGGCCGCGATCGGCAGCCCTCGACCGAAGCCGTTGCCGTCGGCGCAGTTCCAGTGGATGGCGTTGAACCAGTCGCCGCTGTCGTAGGAGTTGCGGTCCAGCGACTTGGAGCGCAGCAGGTCGGTGCCGGCCTGGGAGAGCGCCGGGCCCTGCGAGAGAGTGGCCGTGGCCATGGCGAGGACCTGCATCCGGGCCCGGTCGGACGCGCTCGTCGTCGCCGGCAGCTTGAAGGCGAGGGCGTCGAACAGCGACTCGTTGTCGTGCGCGTCGGCGTAGGCGAGGGCGTCGCCGGGGGCGTCCGCGTAACCGGCCGGGGAGCCGTTGTAGTCGACCTCGGCGCCGGTGACCTCCTTGCCGTCGGTGTCGGTGAACCGGTACTTCGCCAGGTTGCCGGACAGGCCGACCTTGATGAGGTCCTGGTAGTGCAGGAGGCGGGCCTTCTGCTCGGCCGAAGTGCCGTTGTTCGAGGACGAGTTGGGTTCGGTGTAGAGCCCCGACGCGAAGCCCTGGACGCCCGGGTCCTCGTCGAAGGGCCCGCCGCCGCGTACGGCGTCCCGCGCCCGGTCGGAGAAGGTGGCGATGCCGGTGCCGGCCATGTTCTGCTGCGTGGCCTGGACGAAGCGGGCGTCGTCGGCGACCTCGCCGAAGTTCCAGCCCTCGCCGTACAGGATGATCTTCTTGCCGTCGACGCCGTCCTTGTCGAGGGTCAGCGCGTCGAGGGCCTTGCGGACCGCGAGGATGTTGGCCTTCGGGTGGTGGCCCATGAGGTCGAAGCGGAAGCCGTCGACCTTGTACTCCTTGGCCCAGGTGACGATCGAGTCGACGACCAGCTTGCCCATCATGGCGTTCTCGGTCGCGGTGTTGGAGCAGCAGGTGCTGTTGGCGACCGAGCCGTCGGCGAGGAGCCGCTGGTAGTAGCCGGGGACGATCCGGTCGAGGACGGAGGTGTCCGCCTGCCCGCTGGCCGCCGTGTGGTTGTAGACGACGTCCATGACGACGCGAAGGCCGTCGTCGTTGAGCGCCTTGACCATCCTGCGGAACTCGACCGTGCGGCCGGTGCCGTCGGGGTCGGTGGCGTACGAGCCCTCGGGGACCGTGTAGTGGTACGGGTCGTAGCCCCAGTTGTAGGCGTCCTTCGCGGCGATCTTCGCCACGCACTCCTGCTGCTTGTCGGAGTCGGCCGGGAAGGAGGCCAGGTCACAGTCGGCGGTCGCCTGGTCGTCCCGGCGTTCGGGGATGGTGGCGATGTCGAAGGCGGGCAGCAGGTGGACGTACGACGTGCCCGCCTTCGCCAGTTCACGCAGGTGCTTGGAGCCGTCGCTGGCCTTGTCGGTGAAGGCGAGGTAGGTGCCGGGGTGCTTGGCCGTCCGGTCCTCGACCGAGAAGTCCCGGATGTGCAGCTCCTGGATCTGGGCGTCGTTCAGCGGCACGGCCTCGGGCTTGGTGTACGAGGACCAGCCGCTGGGCGCCAGGGCCCTGTCGCCGAGGTCGACGACCAGGCTGCGCTCGGAGTTCGCGGTGAGGGCGACCGAGTACGGGTCGGTGACCTTGTTGGTGACGACCTTGCGGACGCTGGGCGCCCACACCTTCACGACGTACCGGTACGGCTTGTTCTTCCACGACTTGGGGCCGGTGACGGACCAGATGCCGGTGGAGTCGTTCCGCTTCATCGCGACGGTGGAGTCGCCGATCTCCAGCTTGACCGACTGGGCGGTGGGCGCCCAGACGGCCAGCGTCGGACGGCCCTTGTCGAAGGTCGGCCCGAGGTCGGCCTTCGTGGCACCCGGGTGGAGATCGTCGAGTACGCCGGCGATCTGCACGCCGGTCGCCGCGAGCACGGCGCCGTTCGCGGCGCGCTGGGAGGCGACGACCTGGCCGCGCAGGGCCTCGCGGACCCGGTCGCGGTCGCGTGGGTCGACGGACCAGGCGGCGTAGTTCTTCAGGTGCGGGAACTTCGCCTTCTGGGCGTCGGTGAGGGTCGTCCTGGACAGTCGCAGCCAGCGCTCGTCGTCGCTGGTCAGCGCGCCGTCCTTCACCGTGATCGAGCCGGTGCGGCTGTAGAGCAGCTGCGTGGAGGCGGCCGCGTCGGAGCCGTTCCAGGCGAGGGTGTTCCGGTCGATCCAGACCGCCTTGGAGGTGGTCAGGTCGAGGGCCGCCGCGGCGCCGGCCGGCTGCGGAAGCAGGTACTTCTCCTGGCCGCTCAACAGCCACACCTCGTGACCACTGGCGGTGAGGTCGAGCGACTGGTCGGCGGGCAGGTCCTTCTCGTCGCCCTTGTGGATGATGTAGCTGAGGCTGGTGGCACCGTCGGTGAGCGGTACCTCGAAGACTGCGCCATAAGCATCAGTCTTGACCGGCTTCAGGGGGTTCGACCACTCGGTGGGGTTCGCCGCGCCCGTCCAGACGTGCAGGCCCCAGCCGTCGTAGTCGCCGTCGGCGCGGTGGTAGTGCAGGACCGCCTTGGTCTTGTCGGGGGCCGGGTAGTCGGCCGCGGGCTTCTCGGTGCGGACGGCCTCCTTGCCCTGCTCGATCCAGATCTCGCCGGTCTTGGTGACGTCGATCGTGCGGTCCGCGGAGACGTCCTTGTTGCCCTGCTTGTCGATGACGAGGAAGCCGACGGTCGAGGCGCCGGGCTTCAGCTTGACGTAGGCGAAGGCGCCGTAGGAGTCACGTCCGACGAACGGGTGGCTGTCCGGCCAGTTGGTGGACTCGCCGTCGGCGAGGTCGCCCCAGGCGTACAGGCCCCAGTTCGCGTAGTCGCCGTCGGTGCGCTTGTAGTGGACGATCGCGTAGTCGCGGGAGGAGGCGGTGGGGGTTTCGGGGGCGGGCGGGGTGCCGGTGGCGGAGGCCGCGGTGGCGCTCGCGGTGCGGCCCGCCGAGTCGATCACGACCGCCTTGTAGCGCAGGGCGGTTGCGGCCGGTACGTCCTTCCCGATGGTCTGGGTGACCTTGTACGGGGCGTGGTCGGCGGAGCCGAGGGTGCGCCATTTGCCGTTGCCGACCTGGGCGGCGAAGACGACGCGGTTGAGCTGACCGCCGTCGACATCGGCGGAGAGCTCCACCGTGCCGGTGGCTCCGGCGGCCGGGGCCTTCAGGGTGATCGTCGGCTCGGTGGCGGGCTCGGCGAGCCTGCCGGCCGCCTTGAGGACGATCGCCGAGCCGGCCGGGACGGTGACGGTGACCTTGCTGCCGGCGTCGCTCTTGAAGGAGTCCTCGGTGCCGTAGATGCCCTTGAACGCCATGCCCGCGGAACCGGTCGTGAAGGTCGCCGTCCTCGCCCCGCCCGCGTTGTTGAAGGCGACGACGTACTCGACGCCCGTCCTCGCGTCGGTGCGCGAGAAGGCGTAGACACCGGCACCGTCGGCCGCGTACCGCTCGGTCTGGACGCCGTCGGCGAGGGCCGGGTTGGCCTTGCGGAGCTTGGAGAGAGCCGCGATCTGCTTGTACAGCGGCGCGCTCGTGTCGTAGGCGTCGCTCGCGTGGGTGCGGTCGGTGCCGATCCGGTCGTCGTCGAGGTAGTCGGCCGTCTTCGAGGCGAACAGGGTCTGGCGGGCGTCCTTGTCGCCGCCTGCGCCGGTGAAGCCCTGCTCGTCGCCGTAGTAGACGACCGGGTTGCCGCGGCTGAGGAACATCAGCTCGTTGGCGAGCTTGTCCTTCGCGAGCAGCTCGGCGTCGGTGGCCTTCGGGTTGTCCTGGTTCAGGA
This sequence comes from Streptomyces sp. NPDC051243, assembly GCF_044455405.1. NCBI lineage: Bacteria > Bacillati > Actinomycetota > Actinomycetes > Kitasatosporales > Streptomycetaceae > Streptomyces > Streptomyces sp. NPDC051243. The sequence continues at coordinate 89,013 of NZ_JBITES010000016.1, forward strand.
AGTACCCGATGCGGCCCATGTCGTGGTTGCCGAGGAAGGTCACCTGTTCGTAGGCGTTGGCCTTGTCGGTCGTGTACTTGTAGTCGTCGCCGAAGACGCCCGCGAGCTTCTTCGCGCTGCCGCCCTGGGAGGCGTACTGCCGTGCCGCCTCCTGGAAGGGGAAGTCGAGGGTGGCGTCGAGGCGGCCCTGGGTGACGTACGGCGAGGTGATGTTCGTGTCGGCGGAGTAGACCTCGCCGAACATGAAGAAGTCGTCGCGGCCCCGCTTGGCCGCGTAGGCGTCGAGGGCCGTGGCCCACTGGGTCCAGAACTCCGTGTTGACGTGCTTCACGGTGTCGATCCGGAAGCCGTCGATGTCGAAGTCGCGCACCCAGCGCTGGTAGATCCTCTCCATGCCGCTGACGACCTCGGGACGCTCGGTCCACAGGTCGTCGAGGCCGGAGAAGTCGCCGTGTGCGGAACTCTCACCGGCGAAGGTGGAGTCGCCCCGGTTGTGGTACATCGTCGGATCGTTGAGCCACGACGGGACCTTGACGTCCTTCTTCGCGGCGGGGACGGCCGGCGTGCGCGGGAAGGAGTCGGTGTCGACGGCCGGGAACTTCGACTTCCCGTCCGCGTAGTCGGCGTCGTCGAAGGGCCTGCCGTCCTTGGTCAGGTACGGGAAGGCGCCCTTGGAGAGATAGCCGTACGACTTCTCCTCGTAGTCGACGACGTCGGCGGTGTGGTTGGTGATGACGTCGAAGTAGACCTTCATGCCCTTGGCGTGGGCCTTGGAGATGAGGTTCTCGAGGTCCTGGTTCGTCCCGAAGTGCGGGTCGACCTGCGTGAAGTCGGTGATCCAGTAACCGTGGTAGCCGGCCGAGGCGTTGGCCCCGGTGCCCTGCACGGGCTGGTTCTTGAAGATCGGCGCCATCCAGATGGCGGTGGTGCCGAGCCCCTTGATGTAGTCGAGCTTCTTGGTCAGGCCCTTGAGGTCGCCGCCCTGGTAGAAGCCCTTGTCGGTGGGGTCGTAGCCGGTGGAGAGGCGGGAACCGGTCAGTCCGCCCTTGTCGTTGCCCGGGTCGCCGTTGGCGAAACGGTCCGGCAGAACGAAGTAGAACTGCTCGCGGGTGGCGTCGTGCCGGGCGGGCTCGGCGGCGAGCTTGGCGTCGGACGGGGGCGCGGGCGGAGTCTCCGCCTGCGCCGCGAGGGGCTGGACGAGCGCTGCGGTCAACGCGGTGACGGCGACCGCGGCGACCCGTCCGATACGGGCGGTTCGACGCCTGGACGGCGACGGCCATCTCGATATCACAGATGGGCTCCTAGCGATTACGGCTCTCTTGGGTCCGACCCCGCGCGAAACGTATCGCCGCCGTAAGTGTTACAGCAAGAGGCTTGAAACCATCGGTAAGAACTTTCAGGGTGGCCCAGCGAAACGCTCAGCAGGGAGAGTTGGTCTGCGTGAGCAGGCCCAGCCACCAGGCGGAAATCGATCGCCACACGCGGCCACCCCTGGCTACCGTCCTCGCATGGAGCAGGAACCGCCCCTCGTTCGCGACGTCTTTCCGGAGCTCGTCGACGAACTGGCCACCCTCCTGGAGGAGGAGGGGGAACACTGGCTGGCAATCTGCGTCCGGGATGTCCGCCTGGTCGCCGACTGCGGCTGCGGGGACGACTTCTGCCAGAGCATCCGGACGACGGATCATCCGCAGGGGCAGCCGTTCGGTCCGGGCCATCGCTGTGTGCCGCTCCTGCCCTCCTCGGGCGATCTGATCCTCGACGTCGTGGACGGCCGGATCATGTACATCGAGATACTCGGACGGCCACCCATGCGCCGGCGTGTACAGCCGTGACCGGGGTGGCCGTCCTGGGAGTGCGGCAGCTCAGCAGCCGGTCCTGCCCGTGTGGATCGCCAGGGCGGTGTTGGCGCCCAGCGTGGCGGTGAACTGGCCGTTCGAGCCCACGGTCACCGTCGTGTTGTTCTGCACGTTGCAGTACGTGCCCGCCGCGAGGGACGTCTGGTAGGTGCGGGTCAGGCTGCTCGACTCGTGGTTGATGGCGACGTAGCCCTTGCCGCCCCGCCCGAACGCGATCGCGTCGCCTCCGTTGTCCCACCAGTTGGTGACGGCCTCACCGCGCGTGGCGTTGCGGAAGGCGACCATGGACTTGATCTCGGGCCAGTTGTGCTGGCACTTCCAGCCGTCCTGCCAGCAGGCGTTGACCTGGCCGCCGTTGGGCGGGCCCGCGTCGTGGTCGCCGAACTCGTAGCCGGAGTTGATGTCCGGAGCACCGTAGGGCCAGGCCAGCATGAAGACGTTGGCCAGGGTGTAGTTGGCGTTGTCCTTGTAGCTGAGCGTGGAGCCGTTGCGCTCGGTGTCGTGGTTGTCGACGAAGACCCCGGCGACGGAGCTGTTCATATAGCCCCAGCCCTCGCCGTAGTTCTTCAGGTAGGCGAGGTTCTCGTTGTTGAAGACGCGCTTGAGGTCGTAGGCGTAGCGGAACTCCTGGACGTCGCCGTTGCCCGTGTACTCGGTGGGCTGGACGGCCTCTCCGCTGCCGTAGATGGCCTCCTGCTTCCAGTAGACCGAGGGGTTGGTCAGCCGGGACTTGATGTTGGCCAGGTCGGCGGCGTCCATGTGCTTGGCCGCGTCGATGCGGAAGCCGTCGACGCCGAGCGACAGGAGATCGTTCATGTACCCGGCGATGGCGCCCCGGACGTACGACTCACCCGTGTCCAGGTCCGCGAGGCCGACCAGTTCGCAGTGCTGGACGTTCCAGCGATCCTGGTAGTTGGCGATCTGGCTGGTGCAGTCGTCGAAGTCGAAGGACGAGTACAGGCCGGGGTAGTTGTACTTCGTGTACGACGAACCGCCGGTGCCGGTGCCGCTGCCCGCCGACATGTGGTTGATGACGGTGTCGACGACGACCTTCACACCGGCCGCATGGCAGGTGTTGACCATGTTCTGGAAGGCCGTACGGTCACCGAGGCGCCCGGCGATCTTGTAGCTCACCGGCTGGTACGAGGTCCACCACTGCGAGCCCTGTATGTGCTCGGCGGGCGGGGAGACCTGGACATATCCGTAACCGGCCGGGCCGAGGGTGTTGGTGCACTCCTTCGCCACCGAGGCGAAGTTCCACTCGAAGAGGACGGCGGTGACGTCCTTGGTGCCGGGCGGGGAGGCCTGCGCCACGGAGGTCGGGGTCATGACAAGGGCCGCCGCCAGGACGAGGGCCCCTGAGAGGTGTCTGCGTGCCATGTGGGGTTCCTTCTTCATTGAAGGCGCTTGCTGAAATCTTTCAGCAAACTTGCGGTGACGCAGATGTTAAATGCCCGTCGGCTGAAAAGGCAGCGGCACATGTGAAGTTGATGCAAGAACTTTCAGTGCCGCCCCTGGACGGGCGCGCCGATCCGGTCCGGCGGCTCAGAGCCGGACGAGACCGGCGGTGGTCGGGCGGAACCCGCAGGCGTCAAAGCAGAAGGACCGCAGGTCGTCCTCGAAGTCGACGTGCAGCCACTCGCATCCGGCTGTGCGCGCTTGCCGGGCGGCCTCGGTCACCAGCCCGGCTCCGATCCCGGAGCGGCGGTGGCCGGTCGCGACCACGGTGTCCAGCAGGAACGCATGGACACCACCGTCCCAGGCGACGTTCACCAACCCGACGAGGTCTCCGTCATGGCGGGCACAGACCCATCCGAGGCCGTGACGGTGCACCCGGGTCAGCCAGTCGACGTCGAGGGGCCGATGACGGAAGTCCTGCGCGTGCAGGGCGTTGAGGTCCGGGCTGTCGAAGTCGCCGCGCCACTCGTAGGTGATCGTCACGACGCGATCAGAGGGGCCTGCTGCCCGGTTGGGCAGCAGGCCCCTCTGATCGGCCGAGCGCCGGCAGGACCGTCAGGCCGTCGTCCACCACACCGTGGTGTCGCCCGGCACCTTCGCGTCGCCGTCCGTCTCGCTCACCTCGCCGCTGGCGAGGAGCAGGCGGCCGTACGCCGGAGTCCGCACCGACTCCTCACCGGTGTTCGCGACGCACACGAACTCCCCGCGCCGGAAGGCGAGGACGCCCTCGGGTGCCTTCAGCCACTCCACCGCGTCACCGGCGCCGAGGTCGGGCTGCTCGCGGCGCACGGCGAGCGCGGAGCGGTACAGCTCCAGGGTGGAGTCGGGGTCCCCGGTCTGCGCCTCCACGCTCAGCTCGCCCCAGGTCGCCGGCTGCGGCAGCCAGCTGCCCCCGCTGCCGAAGCCGTACGACGGACCGGTGCGCGTCCACGGGATCGGCACCCGGCAGCCGTCGCGGAAGCCGTCCTGGCCGGCGCCGCGGAAGTACGCCGGGTCCTGGCGGACCTCGTCGGGGAGGTCGACGACGTCCGGGAGGCCGAGCTCCTCGCCCTGGTAGACGTATGCCGAGCCGGGCAGGGCCAGCATGAGGAGGGTCGCGGCGCGCGCCCGGCGCAGGCCCAGTTCGCGGTCGCCGGCCGTGCGGATCTGGGTGCCGAGGCCGGGCGGGTTGGCGAAGCGGGTGGCGTGGCGGGTGACGTCGTGGTTGGAGAGCACCCAGGTGGCGGGGGCGCCGACGGGGCGCATCGCCTCCAGCGTGCGGTCGACCACCTTGCGGAGCTCGTCGGCGTCCCAGTCGGTGCCCAGGTACTGGAAGTTGAAGGCCTGGTGGAGTTCGTCCGGGCGGACGTAGTTCGCCGTTCGCTCCACGGTCGGCGTCCAGGCCTCGGCGACGAAGATGCGCTCGCCCGCGTACTCGTCGAGGATCGTGCGCCACTGGCGGTAGATCGCGTGGACGCCGTCTTGGTCGAAGAACGGCATGACATCGTTGCCCAGCAGCTTGAGCTGGTCGTGGGAACCCAGGTCCGGCAGGCCCTCCGCCTTCACCATGCCGTGCGCGACGTCGATACGGAAACCGTCGACGCCCATGTCCAGCCAGAAGCGCAGGATGGAGCGGAACTCGTCGCCGACGGCGGGGTGTTCCCAGTTGAAGTCGGGCTGCTCGGGGGCGAAGAGGTGCAGGTACCAGTCGCCGGGGGTGCCGTCGGGCTCGGTGACCCTGGTCCAGGCCGGGCCGCCGAAGATGGACTCCCAGTCGTTGGGCGGCAGTTCGCCGTTCTCACCCTTGCCGGGGCGGAAGTAGTAGCGGTCCCGGAGCGGGGACCCGGGGCCGTCCGCGAGGGCCCGCTTGAACCACTCGTGCTGGTCGGAGGAATGGTTCGGGACCAGGTCCACGATGACGCGCAGGCCCAGTTCGTGGGCGTCACGGATCAGCGCGTCCGCGTCGAGCAGGTTGCCGAACATCGGGTCGACGGCCCGGTAGTCGGCGACGTCGTAGCCGGCGTCGGCCTGCGGGGAGGCGTAGAAGGGGCTGAGCCACACGGCGTCGACGCCGAGGTCGCGCAGGTACGGGAGGCGGGAGCGTACGCCTTCCAGGTCGCCCATGCCGTCGCCGTTGCTGTCGGCGAAGCTGCGCGGATAGACCTGGTAGATCACCGCGTCCCGCCACCAGTCGCGGCGCTTGGCGACGGTGGCGACGGCCGCTGCGGAGGTGGGGGTCGGGGCCGGGGCTGCGGAGTGCTGGCTCATGGCGTCCTTGAGGCTTAACTGGGGTCGGGTCACAAGTGAATGGTGCGGCTTGCAGGTTTTCGGCGTTTTGCGGAAGTCCGGGGTTCTTCGGCGCGCGGATGTGAGGCGGCCGCGGTGACAGCGGGGTCGGATGGGCACCGCGGCCGCCACCCGCGCGACAAGGCGCACGGGAGTCGTGTGAGCCGTGGCTCAGCCCTTGGTGCCACCGGCCGTCAGGCCGGTCACCAGGTTGCGCTGGACGAAGTAGAAGAACGCGGAGACCGGTATGGCGACCAACACCGCCGTGGCGGCCATCAGGTTGCGCTGCGCGTCGTGCTCACTGATGAAGGTCTGCAGCCCGACCGCGAAGGTGTACTTCGTGTCGGACAGCATGAACGTCGACGCGAACGCGACCTCGCCGAAGGCGGTGAGGAAGCTGTAGAAGGCGGCGACGGCCAGGCCCGGCTTGGCGAGCGGCAGGATCAGTCGCGCGAAGGTGCCGAAGGGGGTCAGCCCGTCGACGCGTCCGGCCTCGTCGATCTCGAACGGGATCGTGTCGAAGTAGCCCTTCATCAGCCAGGCACAGTACGGCACGGTCGTCGTGCAGTAGACGAGGATGAGACCGAGGTAGCTGTCGACGAGCTGGAGCTCGGACAGGATCTGGTACATCGGCACCATGAGGACGGCCACCGGGAACATCTGGGTCACGAGCAGCACCCACATGAACTTCTTGTAGCCCGGGAAGCGCATCCGCGAGACCGCGTAGCCGGTGGTGGCGGAGATGATGACGCCGATGAGCGTGGTGCCCAGCGTGACGATGAGCGTGCTCGTCAGCCAGTCGAAGAACTTCGTCTCCTGCAGGACGAACGTGTAGTTGTCCAGCGTCATCTTCTTCCAGATGCCGCCCGGGTGGAGGTAGTCGTCCTTGTCCGGGCCGAGGGACAGGAAGACCAGCCAGGCGACGGGGAAGAGCGCGATCAGGCTCGCCACGATGAGGATGCCGTGGGAGACGACGGACGTACCGCGGCTGTTCTCGCCGCGTCGGCGCACCTTGCGGGGGGTGGCTGTGGTCACGGAGTCCTGCTTGTTCACCGGGTTCTCCACAGTGGTCGTGCTCATGGGGACTCCTGCCTCAGATCGCGAGCTGCTGGTCATTGCGGTTCAGCCAGCGGCGGTAGAAGGAGGTGAAGACGATGAGGATGGCCAGCAGCAGCATGCCGTAGGCGGCCGACTGCGCGAAGTCACGTGGCTGCTGTCCGAAGCCGAGGTAGTAGGCCCAGGTGACGAGGATCTGGGCGTCGGGGGCGGTGTCGCCGAACAGCAGGAAGATGATGGCGAACTGGTTGAAGGTCCAGATGATGCCGAGGAGTACGACGGTGGAGCTGACGGACCTGAGGCCCGGCAGGGTGACGTACCGGAACTGCTGCCACTTGCTCGCGCCGTCCATCTCGGCCGCCTCGTACAGCGAGGAGTCGATGGACTGCAGCCCGCCGAGCAGCGAGAGCATCATGAACGGCACACCGCACCAGGTGTTCACCATGATCGCGGCGAACCGCTGCCAGAAGGTGTCCTCCAGCCACAGCGGCGTCGGCAGGTGCAGCGTCTCCAGGAACGAGTTGATGATGCCGCCGTCGGCGAGCATGAACCGCCAGCCGAAGACGGTGACGAAGGTCGGCACGGCCCACGGCAGGATCAGGATCAGCCGGTACAGGGTGCGGCCGCGCAGCTTCTGGTTGAGCAGCAGGGCGAGGCCGAGGCCGATGGTGTAGTGCAGGGTGACGCAGGCCGCGGTCCAGAAGATCGTCCAGATGAAGTGCGACCAGAAGCGGTCGTACGCCGTCTCGCCCCACAGGATGTCGGCGTAGTTGTCGAAGCCGATGAACTTGTAGGTGGCCTCGATCTCGTTGACGCCGATGGTGCGGGCGCTGTTGAGGCTGTTGGCGTCGGTGAGGGTGAGGTAGAAGCCGTACGCCAGTGGATACAGCACGAGGACGCCGAGGACGATCACCACCGGAGCGATCATCGCGTAGGCGTACCAGTGCTTCTGGTAGCCGTGCTTCAGGCGCTGGCCCAGCCCGGGCCGCGGCGCGCGGTCACCGCGGCGCTTGCCGGTCGCGCGGTCGATGGCGACTGTCATGGTTCGACAACCTTCGTGGAGATCGACAGATCAGGGGTGTACGGCTGTACGGCTCGGGGTGTACGGCGCACAGGCCGGTGGCCGCCGGAACTCTCCCCCCATGATCAGGGAGTTCCGGCGGCCACTCGGGGTCACTTGCTGAAGTCCGGGACCAGCTTGGCGATGGAGGTCTCGGCGGTGCTCAGGCCCTTGTCCAGGGACACCTTGCCACCGGCGATCTTCAGCAGCTCGGTGTCCAGCGGACCCCACAGGGAGCTGTACTCGGGCAGCGCCGGGCGCGGCTGGGCGGCGGCGAGGACGCCCTGGTAGCCGGCGATGCCCGGGTCGGCCTTGACCTCGGCGGTGTAGGCGTCGTCACGCGTCGGCAGCGTCGAGTTCTTCAGGGCGATGGTCTCCTGGGCCTTCGCCGAGGTCATGAACTTGACGAACTTCAGCGCGGCCTTCTGGTGCGCCTCGTCGGAGCCGGCGTACACGGAGAGGTTGTGGCCGCCGGTCGGGGCGCCCGCCTTGCCGCTGGAGCCGGCCGGGACGGTGGCGATGCCGAGGTTGTTCTTGTCCTTGAACGCGGAGCCCTTGTAGAAGTTGGTGATCTCCCAGGGGCCCTGCATGATCGCGGCGACCTTGCCGCTGACGAACGCCTCCTGGATGTGGGCGTAGGCGTCGGCGGTGGTGTCGGCCTTGTGCAGGCCCTTGCCGTCGAAGAGGCTCAGCCAGGTCTCGTAGCCCTTCTTGGCCTCGGCCGAGTTCATGGTGATCTTCTTGGCGTCGGCGTCGACGGTGTCGGTGCCCTCGCCGTAGAGGAACGTCTGGGCGTAGTAGGCCTGGGTGGAGCCCCAGTAGCCGTCGACGCCGGTCTTCTCCTTGATCTTGGCGGCGGCCTTCTTCAGGTCGTCCCAGGTCTTGGGGGCCTCGACGCCGGCCTTCTTGAACAGGTCCTTGTTGTAGACGAAGGCGAGGGTGTCCGTGGTGAACGGAACGCCGTAGACCTTGCCCTCGTACTTGGCCTGCTCGATCAGGCTGGGCTGGAACTTGTCCTGCTCGGCGAGCGCCTCGGTGCCGTCCAGCGGCAGGAAGAAGCTCTTCTTGGCGAAGGCGGGGGTCCAGCCGACCTCGGAGCGCAGGATGTCCGGGGCGCCCTTGGAGCCGGCGGCCGTGTCGAACTTGTTCTGCGCCTGGTCGAACGGGACGTTGACGTACTTGACCTTGATGTCCTTGTTGGCGGCCTCGAACTCCTTGACCAGGGCCTGGTACGTCGGCGCCTCGTTGGTGGCGTTGGAGGTGTCCCACCAGGTGATGGTGACCGGCCCGCTCGAGTCGCTGCCACTGTCGTCCCCGCCGCCGCACGCCGTCGCCGCGAGAGCGAGGGACGCCACCAGCGCGGTGGCCGCTATGCCACGCCGCATGAGTTCTCCTTGAGGGTGAAAGCCCGTGTGATGCAGGGGCGGCCCCGTCTGCCTGCTCCTGCTGTCTTGCCGACTGCGCCGTTGCGGCGGCCGGGCGACGTGAACGTAACAGCGTTGAAAGACTTACGAAAGACCTTGCAGAAAAAAAGTGCAAGAGAGCGCGGAAGTTACCGGCGTGTGACCTCCCGTCGACCACTGTGAGACGCTTCTTTACAAGGCCAGAGCCGCACGGACGCGGTTTGTGCAAGACTCTGCAAGCTCTTGCCATCACTTTCACGAGGGAGCGCGATGACGCAGCAGTCCGGGCCCGGCCGGTCAACAGGTCGCCCACGGCGTCCGATTGGTGTGCAAGGCGACATACGGCCGGTACAGTCCAGTGCCGTGACCACACGGCTTGCCGACATCGCTGCTCAGGCGGGGGTGAGCGAAGCGACCGTCAGCCGCGTCCTCAACGGGAAGCCGGGCGTCGCCGCCACCACTCGCCAGTCCGTGCTGGCCGCATTGGACGTCCTCGGCTACGAGCGCCCGGTGCGACTGCGCCAGCGCAGCGAGGGCCTGGTGGGCCTGATCACCCCGGAGCTGGAGAACCCGATATTCCCGGCCCTGGCCCAGGTCATCGGCCAGGCGCTGACCAGGCAGGGCTACACCCCGGTGCTGGCCACCCAGACGCCCGGCGGCTCGACCGAGGACGAGCTGACCGAGATGCTCGTCGACCGGGGCGTGGCCGGCATCATCTACGTCTCCGGCCTGCACGCCGACACCACCGCCGACATGGAGCGCTACGAGCGCCTGCGCGCCCAGGGCGTCCCCTTCGTCCTGGTGGACGGCTTCTCCCCCAAGGTCCAGGCACCTTTCATCTCCCCCGACGACCGCGCGGCGATGACCCTCGCGGTCACGCACCTGGCCTCCCTGGGCCACACCCGCATCGGCCTGGCGCTGGGCCCCAAGCGCTTCGTCCCGGTCCAGCGCAAGATCGAGGGCTTCGTCCGCGCGATGCAGGACCAGCTGGGCCTGCCGACGGACGTCATAGAGACCGAGCTGATCCAGCACTCCCTGTACACCCTGGAGGGCGGCCAGGCGGCGGCGACGGCCCTGATCGACCGGGACTGCACCGCGGTGGTCTGCGCCAGCGACATGATGGCGCTGGGCGCGATAAGGGCGGCGCGGCAGCGGGGCCTCGCGGTCCCGAAGGACATCTCGGTGGTCGGCTTCGACGACTCCCCGCTGATCGCTTTCACGGACCCGCCGCTCACCACGGTCCGCAAGCCGGTCCCGGCGATGGGACAGGCGGCGGTGCGCACGCTGCTGGAGGAGATCGGCGGGACTCCGGCCCCCCACAGCGAGTTCGTGTTCATGCCGGAGCTGGTGGTGCGCGGGTCGACGGCGTCGGGGCCGGGAAACCGGAACCACAACTGACCGATCGCTACCTCCCGAATCATCCCTCCTCGCCCTTTCTCGCCCTTTCTCGCCCCTTCCCGCACCTCCTCGTCTCCCTCGTTCCCAAGGCGGAGAATCCCCCCACCCCGCCCTGCGCCGGTAGGAGAACGAGCCTCTACGCCCGCCGTAGAACGTGCGTCCTTGACCCACCCGAGGGATGATCGGTCGGGGAAGGCTTATCTGGCAGACTCTGTGCCCATGGGTGACACGACCGTGACGACACTGGAAGGCCGCGAAACGGCCGTTCCGCACCCCGTTACGGACAAAAAGGAACATGGTCCCCTGCGCCGTCTGCGCTCCCCGCGCCGGCCCCGCCTCTGGTTCGAGATCCTGCTGATCGCGGTGAGTTACTGGACGTACTCACTGATCCGCAACGCCGTTCCGGAGCAGAAGGCCGAGGCGCTGCGCAACGCCGACTGGCTCTGGAAGCTGGAGCACCATCTCGGCATCGCCGTCGAGGAGTCGATCAACCACGCCGTGAACTCGGTGACTTGGCTCATCGTCGGCATGAACTACTACTACGCGACCCTGCACTTCATCGTGACGCTGGGCGTCCTGGTCTGGCTCTACCGCAGCCACCCCGGCCGCTACGCGGCGACCCGCCTGGTCCTCTTCGCGACGACCGGTGTGGCCCTCGTCGGCTACTACCTGTACCCGCTCGCTCCCCCACGGTTGATGACCGACGGCGGCTTCATCGACACGGTCCTGGTCCACGACACCTGGGGCTCGATGGCCTCAGGCGACCTGAAGAACATGTCGAACCAGTACGCCGCGATGCCGTCCATGCACATCGGCTGGTCCGTGTGGAGCGGCCTGACGATCTTCGCGCTGGCGAGGATCCCCTGGGTGCGCGTCCTCGGGCTGCTCTACCCGACGGCCACACTGGTCGTGATCGTCGCCACGGCCAACCACTTCTGGCTGGACGCGGTGGGCGGCCTCATGTGCCTGGCGTTCGGATACACGGTGGCCCGCCTCTGGTACGGAAGGCTGCCGCACGCCCTGCCGAGGCGGGTACCGCAACCGCGCACGCACCCGCGGTCGCCCGCGGTGGGCAGGGGACGTGACGGGGGGTGTCCGCCCGCGGCGGCGGGCGGCAACGCCGAGAAGCCAGCCGAGGAAGCGAGCCGCCCGACCGAGGACGAACACCCCCCGACGCGACCCCGCCCCACGACACACGCGTAGACGCTGGGCGCACCCCCACGAGCCGGCACAGTGCGCCGCAGGCATCGACGCGCACAAGGCGCCCGGGCAACGAGGCAACGAGGCAACGAGGCTCACCCCACAACCCCGCAGGCCGCCGCGAGCACCCCGGCCGGCGGCGGAACCGCCGCAGGCGTCACGCCCCGTAGAACAACTCCTCCACCACACCCCGAGCCCGCCGCGTCGTACGCCGATACGCATCGAGCATGTCCCCCGCGTGACCGGGCCCGTACCCGAGGTAGCGCCCCACCGCCGCCAGCTCGCGGCTGTCCGACGGGAAGGTGTCGCCGGCCCGCCCGCGCACCAGCATCACCGCGTTGCGCACCCGCGTGGCGAGGACCCACGCCTCGTCCAGGATCGCCGCCTCCTCGGCCGGAATCAGCCCGGCCGCACACGCGGCGGCCAGCGCCTCCCGGGTCCGCGTCGTCCGCAGCCCCGGCTCGGCCCACGCATGCTGAAGCTGCAGCAGCTGCACCGTCCACTCGACGTCGGAGAGCCCGCCGGGCCCGAGCTTGGTGTGCAGCTTGGGGTCGGCGCCGCGAGGGAGCCGCTCGGACTCCATACGGGCCTTCAGGCGCCGGATCTCGCGTACGGCATCCTCACCGAGCCCCTCGGCGGGGTACCGCAGCGGATCGACGAGGTCGATGAAACGCCGCCCCAGATCCTCGTCCCCGGCCACCACCTCGGCCCGCAGCAGCGCCTGCGACTCCCAGACCAGGGACCACCGGCGGTAGTACGCCTCGTAAGACTTGAGCGTGCGCACCAGCGGCCCCGACTTGCCCTCGGGCCGCAGATCGGCGTCGATCAGCAGCGGCGGATCCGCGCTCGGGATCTGCAGCAGCCGCCGCATCTCCTCGACGACCCGGTTCGCGGCCGCCGATGCCTCGTGGTCGTCGACTCCGTCGCGCGGCTCGTGCACGAACACGACGTCCGCGTCACTGCCGTAGCCCAGCTCGTGCCCCCCGAACCGCCCCATGCCGATGATCGCGAACCGGGTGGGCAGTGTGTCGCCCCAGCCCTCCCGCACCACCGCACGCAGGGTGCCCGCGAGCGTCGCCGCCGTCAGGTCCGACACCGCGGCACCGACCCGGTCCACCAGCGCGCCCTGATCCGCCTCGGCCGGATTCGCCTCCGTGCCGTAGGAGTCGACGATGTCGGCGGCGGCGGTGCGGAACAGTTCCCGGCGCCGCACACCACGCGCCGCGGTCACCGCCTGCACGGCGTCGTCCGCGCGCCCCACCGCCGCGAGGATCTCCTGCTCCAGGTGCCCACGCGAGCGCGGCTCCAGCCCCGTCCCCCCGTCGCCGTCCCCTAGCAGCGCCACCGCCTCCGGCGCCCGCATCAGCAGGTCGGGGGCGAGTCGGCCGGCCGACAGCACACGGGCGAGGTTCTCTGCGGCGGCGCCCTCGTCCCGCAACAGCCGCAGATACCAAGGGGTCTTGCCGAGCGCGTCCGACACCTTGCGGAAGTTCAGCAGGCCGGCGTCCGGGTCGGCGGAGTCCGCGAACCAGCCCAACAGCACCGGCAGCAGGGTGCGTTGGATGGCCGCCTTGCGGGTGACTCCCGACGCCAGCGCCTCCAGGTGCCTGAGCGCGGAGGCCGGATCGGCGTACCCGAGCGCGACCAGCCGCTCCCGCGCCGCCCCGGCGCTCAACCGTGCCTCGCCGGGGGCGAGTTGGGCGACCGCGTCGAGCAGCGGCCGGTAGAAGAGCTTCTCGTGCAGGCGCCGTACGACGCTCGCGTGCCGTCTCCACTCGCGGTTCAGCTCGGCGACCGGGTCGGCGCGCAGGCCGAGGGAGCGGCCGATGCGCCGCAGGTCGGCCTCGTCCTCGGGCACCAGGTGGGTGCGCCGCAGCCGGTAGAGCTGGATGCGGTGCTCCATGGAGCGCAAGAAGCGGTAGGCGTCGTCGAGCTGGGCGGCGTCGGCGCGGCCGACGTAGCCGCCGGCGGCGAGGGCCTGCAGGGCGTGCAGCGTGGTGCCGCTACGCAGGGACGCGTCGTGCCGCCCGTGCACCAACTGCAGTAGTTGTACGGCGAACTCGACGTCCCTGAGCCCGCCCGGGCCGAGCTTGAGCTGGCGGTCCACCTCGGACACGGGGATGTTCTCGACGACCCGGCGGCGCATCTTCTGCACGTCCGCGACGAAGTTCTCCCGTTCGGCGGCCTTCCAGACCAGCGGCTCCACCGCGGCGACGTACTCCTCGCCGAGCTCGATGTCGCCGGCCACCGGGCGCGCCTTGAGCAGCGCCTGGAACTCCCAGGTCTTGGCCCAGCGCTGGTAGTAGGCGAGGTGGCTGCTGAGCGTGCGGACGAGGGGGCCGTTGCGGCCCTCGGGGCGGAGGTTGGCGTCGACGGGCCAGATGGACCCCTCGACGGTCGTCTCGGAGCAGATCCGCATCATGTGCGAGGCGAGCTTGGTGGCGGACCGCAGCGCCTTGCCCTCGTCTGCGCCGTCCACGGCCTCGCCGACGAAGATGACGTCGACGTCGGAGACGTAGTTCAGCTCGTGGCCACCGCACTTGCCCATCGCGATCACCGCGAGCCGGCACAGCCCGGCGTCCTCCGGCGCGGCGGCACGGGCGATGGCGAGGGCGGCGCGCAGGGTCGCGGTGGCGAGGTCGGCGAGCTCGGCGGCGGTCTGGGCGACGTCCGTGGTGCCGCACACGTCGCGGGCGGCGATGGAGAGCAGACAGCGCCGGTAGGCGACGCGCAGGGACACGGGGTCGGTGGCCTCGGCGAGGCCGCTCTCGAACTCCTCGACCTCGGGGTGCAGGTCGCGCGGCTCGTACATGACCAGCGCCTGCCAGTCGCCGGCGTGCTTGGCGAGGTGGTCGGCGAGGGCGGAGGAGGCGCCGAGCACGCCGAGCAGCCGGTCGCGCAGGGGCTTGGCCGCTATCACCGTGTCCAGCAGTTGCCGCTGGGCGGCGGGGTCGGGCTGCGCTTCGAGGAGTCGGACGAGTCCGTGCAGGGCGAGGTCCGGGTCGGCGGTGGCGCCGAGGGCCTCCAGGAGCACCGGATCGTTCCTGATCGGTGCGAGTTCGGCGCTCTCCAGGAGCCGCTCGGCGGCCGACGGGTCGGTGAATCCGTGCCGCAGCAGCCGTGTGAAGGTACTGCTCCTGCGCCCCGGCGCCGTCATGGTCGGCCTCCCGTTCCGATCAGGGGCGTGCGCGCCCGATCAAGGTCGTACGCGGTCGAGCCTAACCGCTGCGCTGGGCTTGGGCGGGGTGCCTGCGGCGGCCCGTTGCTGTTCGGCGGGGGTGCGCGTAGCGCCTGCGGGTGGGTTGTGGGTCGGGGCCGGGTCGGGGGGTGTCCGTCCTCGGACCGGCGGCTGAGGTCGGGCAGGAGGTGCCGTTTCTTGACGCCGGCCACTGCGGGCGGACACCCCCCGACCCGTCCCCTTCCCGCCGTACGCGACCGCGGGTGCGTGGGGGTACACGCCCTTCCAACCAGCCAGGCAGCCGGCTTGGCTGCGGGCAGTCGTGCCGCTGGGGAGGCACGGGTGGGCGCAGGCTGCCCCCCGTCGCGCCGGGCCGCGCGACCCACCCCCGCCCAGCCCCCACGCCGGTGCCTTGGAAGTGGCGGAACCTGGTCTTCACGGTGGCGCAGAGCGTCGTTTTCGGCTTCGGTTAGGGGAGCCGTTCAGCCAGACCCGCTGGCGATTCACCATGGAGGACTAGCGATGGACTTCACCCTGGAAGTGATCCCGCTGCCCGTGAGCGACATCGACCGGGCCCGCGACTTCTACCGGGACAAGGTCGGCTTCCACGTCGACATCGACCAGGAGGTCATGCCGGGCATGCGCATCGTCCAGCTGACGCCTCCCGGCTCCGGCTGTTCGATCGCCCTCGGCGACAGCATCTGGGACATGACCAAGGGCGAGACCGTGCCCGAGCCCGGCTCCTACCAGGGCCTGCAGCTGTGCGTGGCGGACATCAAGGCGGCCCGGGCGGAACTGGTGGAGCGGGGCCTGGAGGTGTCGGAGCCGGTCCAGTACGCCCCGGACGACGGCGCGACGTTCATGTACTTCAAGGACCCGGACGGCAACGGCTGGTCGATCCAGGAGTACCGCCGCAGGGTGACGGAGCCGCTGCACCAGCTGCTGGCGGCGCAGGCGGCCGAGCGCGGGCAGTGACACCACAGGGGTGCGGGACGACCGTCCCGCATCCCCCGGTCTGCCGCCGGAGATCAGGGGCAGGGTGTGCTGGCGTACGAGGCCTCGCCGAACGTTCCTGGTGTTCAGCACCGGATCGAAAGCCCATGGCCTTGGTCTGTACCTCTGACCAGTCGCCGGCGGTCCGGCGGTCCGGCGGTCAATGCCGGATTGTTGCTGCGGAGGTCAGGAAGGCGTCGTCGGCGTGGGCCCCAACGCGCGGATCGCGACGTCGATCGCGGTGGCCAGACGTGCGGGGTCGTGGCCGACGCGTTCCCGTACCCGCAGCCCGAGGACCGTGGTGAACAGCAGTTCCATGGCGGCGTCGACGTCGAGATCGGCGGGCAGTTCGCCCTTGCGTCGCCCCTGGAGCAGCACCGAGCGCAGCGCCTGCCGGGTGACCTCGAAGGCGGCTTCGGTCCGCTGGTTGACCTGGTCGTCGGTGGTGCCGAGTTCGGTGGCGGTGTTGACCACGAAGCAGCCTCGACCGTGGTCGCCGTCGGGCGGGCAGGTGACCAGCCACAGCATCCAGTCCCGCAGCACATGCCGGATCGGCCGGCTGTCCTCGCCAAGCAATCGCTCGGCCTGAGCGGACTCCGTGGCCCGGTAGTGGTCGAGCGCGCGCAAGTCGGCGGCGCCATCGTGCTGATCGTCTGGGGTCTGGCCTACGGCGGCGTGTCGGTCGGCCTGCAGACCTGGATGATCAAGGCGGCCCCGCAGGCGGTAGAAGCGGCCTCCTCCCTGTGGGTGGCGGTGTTCAACCTGTCGATCGGCCTCGGCGCGCTGGCCGGCGGCGTCATCGTCGACACGCTCACCCTCCAGGGCGTTCTGTGGCTCGGTGGCGCCTGCGCCCTGGCAGCCGCACTGGCGGTCTGGAGCACCCGCACCGACGAGAACCTGCGATGACCTGGATCCGTGCGCCACGCGCCCGAGGCCCGACGACAGCGGGCCCCATCACGGCGATCTGTCAGCGTTGCCGTTCCAGGGAGAGGACGGCCGCGGAGATTGACGACATTCGATTCGGGCTGCACCAGGACCTGCGGAAAATCCGCCATGACTTCAGTCGCGCGACGGCGCGCTCGGCCGGTGCCCGTGCCGCGGACAGCGCGCGGTCGACGATCTGCTGGGTCGGCGCGAGATCACGGACCGGCGGGCGCCTGAGGGGTGTCGTCACCCATGGGCCGGCTCCCATGCAGGCTGCGGTCGGCGAGGATGGGGATGCCCTGGCGTTCGCAGATCCGGATGATCCGGTGAGTGCGGGCCGCGGTCAGGCGTGCGCGCAGCCGGGCAACGCAGGCGAGATCCACAGCAGCCGACCGTCCGGGTGACGTAGTCGGGTCTCGGAGATCACCTCAGCATCCCCGCCGACCGTGCGAACAACATCAGGGGCGCTGAGTCACTACCTCGGGCACAACGATCCGGGATTCGCGCTCGGGGTCGACCCGCACATCATGCGGAGCAGCGACGCACGGGCCCGGGAGGCCGTGGACGGCCTGTACGAGGGCACCGATCCGGCGCCTGACGGCCCGAGACGGCCCAGGGTCAGTGAGACGCGATGGGGCCGACGGTCCACGACCGTCGGCCCCATCCGCCGAATCAGCGGAAACCCGCTCTGACCTGCGCTTACAGCACCGGCAGATTCTTCCGCAGCTCGAACGCCGTCACCTCGGAGCGGTACTCGTGCCATTCCGCCCGCTTGTTGCGCAGGAAGAAGTCGAAGACGTGCTCGCCGAGGGTCTCGGCGACCAGGTCGCTGCGCTCCATCAGGGACAGCGCCTCGCCCAGGTTCTGCGGCAGCGGCTCGATGCCCATCGCGCGGCGCTCGGCGTCCGACAGCGCCCACACGTCGTCCTCGGCGCCGGGCGGGAGCTCGTAGCCCTCCTCGATGCCCTTGAGTCCGGCGGCCAGCAGCATCGCGTACGCCAGGTACGGATTGGCGCCGGAGTCCAGGGAGCGGACCTCGACCCGGGCGGAGCCCGTCTTGCCGGGCTTGTACATCGGGACGCGGACCAGGGCCGAGCGGTTGTTGTGGCCCCAGCAGATGTACGAGGGGGCCTCGCCGCCGGCGCCGGCGGTGCGCTCGGAGCCGCCCCAGATGCGCTTGTAGGAGTTCACCCACTGGTTGGTGACCGCGGCGATCTCCGCGGCGTGCTTCAGCAGGCCCGCGATGAAGGAGCGGCCGACCTTGGAGAGCTGGTACTCGGCGCCCGACTCGTAGAAGGCGTTCCTGTCGCCCTCGAACAACGACAGGTGCGTGTGCATGCCGCTGCCCGGGTGCTCGGAGAACGGCTTCGGCATGAAGGTCGCCTGGACCCCCTGCTCCAACGCCACCTGCTTCATGACCAGGCGGAACGTCATGATGTTGTCCGCCGTGGACAGCGCGTCGGCGTAGCGCAGGTCGATCTCCTGCTGGCCCGGCGCGCCCTCGTGGTGGGAGAACTCGACCGAGATGCCCATCGACTCCAGCATGGTGATCGCCTGGCGGCGGAAGTCCATGCCGATGTTCTGCGGGGTGTGGTCGAAGTAGCCGGAGTTGTCGGCGGGGGTCGGCACCGAGCCGTCGACCGGCTTGTCCTTCAGCAGGAAGAACTCGATCTCCGGGTGGGTGTAGAAGGTGAAGCCCAGGTCGGAGGCGCGGGCCAGGGCGCGCTTGAGGACATAGCGCGGGTCCGCGAAGGACGGCGAGCCGTCCGGCATGAGGATGTCGCAGAACATCCGGGCCGTGCCGGGGGCCTCGGCGCGCCAGGGCAGGATCTGGAACGTCGAGGGGTCCGGCTTGGCGATCATGTCGGACTCGTATACACGGGCGAAGCCCTCGATCGCCGAGCCGTCGAAGCCGATGCCCTCGTCGAAGGCCTGCTCGAGCTCGGCCGGGGCCACGGCCACGGACTTGAGGAAGCCCAGCACGTCCGTGAACCACAGCCGTACGAACCGGATGTCGCGCTCCTCCAACGTCCGGAGCACGAACTCCTGCTGCTTGTCCATCTTCCGCTTCCCCATCCTTGCTGGTCAGGCCGCCTGTCTCCGGTACCGCAGGAGGCGGTCGGGCACCTGAGCATCACACCACAACACCATTTCAGGCGCGTTGCGCACCTTGATCGCCGAAGCGATCCCGGACTGAACGCCCGGCCTACGGCAGGTGTCCTGCCGTGGCGCGCGGTGAACTGCTCTGCCGCCCATCTTGCCTGCTCGGACCGACATCCGTAATGCCCGGCCCCATAAGACCCACCCCGCTTTAATTTGCATCTCAGATGCAAGTTTTAATGACGGTGGGCGGCCACCCTCGCGCCGCCCGGTCGAGCCCGAGGAGAACCGATGCTGTCCGAGCAGTCCGCCGCCACCGTCCGCGCCACCCTCCCCGCGATCGGGGCGTCCCTCGCCGAGATCACCGAGCGCTTCTACGCGGGGCTGTTCGCCGCCCGTCCCGAGCTGCTGCGCGACCTGTTCAACCGCGGCAACCAGGCGGCGGGCACCCAGCGGCAGGCCCTGGCGGGTTCCATCGCCGCGTTCGCGACGCACCTCGTGGACCACCCCGAGGAGCGGCCGGACGCGATGCTGGGCCGCATCGCCCACAAGCACGCCTCCCTGGGCGTCACGGCGGAGCAGTACGCACTCGTCCACGAGCACCTCTTCGCCGCCATCGCCGACGTCCTCGGCGAGGCCGTCACACCCGAGGTCGCGGCCGCCTGGGACGAGGTCTACTGGCTGATGGCGAACGCGCTCATCGCGATCGAGAAGCGGCTGTACGACGAGCACGGTGGCGGCGAGTGGCAGGAGTGGGAGGTCGTCGGGCGCGTCGAGGAGACGGCCGATGTCGCGACCTTCCGGCTGCGCCCGGCCGACGGCCGCCCCGCGCCCGGCTTCCGGGCCGGGCAGTACGTCTCCGTGCAGGTCGAGCTGCCGGACGGGGCCCGGCAGATACGCCAGTACAGCCTGTCCGCCGCACCCGGATCACCGGTACGCCAGATCAGCGTGAAGCGCGTCCTCGGCGGCACCGCGCCCGACGGCACCGCCCCCGACGGCGAGGTCTCGAACCACCTCCACGCGCGCGTGCGCGTCGGCGACCGGCTGCGCCTTTCGGCGCCGTACGGCGATCTCGTGCTCGCCGGCACCGAGGCCCCGCTCCTGTTCGTCTCCGCCGGCATCGGCGTGACCCCCATGGTCGCGATGCTGGGCGAGCTCGCGGACGCCGGGCACGAGGGCCGGGTGATCGTCGTGCACGGCGACCGCTCCCCCGCCGCCCACGCCCTGCGCGCCGATCACGAGGCGTACGCCGAGAAGCTCCAGGGCGCCTCGGCCCACTTCTGGTACGAGACGGACGCCGACGCCCCGCACCGCACCGGCCTGGTCGACCTGACCGACATCGCCGTACCGGAGGGCACGCGCGCGTACCTGTGCGGTCCGCTGCCGTTCATGCGGGCGGTGCGGGCGCAGTTGATCGGGAAGGGCGTGGCACCGGCCGACATCCATTACGAGGTGTTCGGCCCGGACCTCTGGCTGGCGCGGGAGAGCTAGGGCCTGTGGTTCGGATCAGGTCGGCTGAGAGGTACTGAGCTTTTCAGCCGACCCGAGCCGGGGTCGATGGGGGTGCCCCCGCGCGAGGTTGTTCGAGCGTGGGGAGTCGGCAACCGACGACAACGCGGCTGGGGTACACCCTGCTCGAAGAGCTCGGGGGAGCGCGTGACAGGGCCCGCGACGCCGGCATGATCCAAACGACAGGTCCTAAGCCCTGTCGTCAGGGCCTTAGGGCACACGCCCGATCCGCAGCAGCAGCGGCCCCGTCGGGTCCGCGGTCACGTCGGCCACCGTCAGCGGGTCCAGCGAGGCGAAGAAGGCCTCCTGGGCCCGCCGCAGCGCCCCGCGCAGCCGGCACGCGGAGTTGAGCGGGCACGGGGTGTCGCCCTCGCACTCGACGACGTCGCCGTCCCCCTCGAAGGCGCGCACGATCGCGCCCACGGATGCCGTACGGCCCTTGGCGCTGAGCGAGAGCCCGCCCCCGCGGCCCCGGCGTGCGTCGACCAGACCCAGGTGCTGCAGCTCGGCGACGACCTTGGCGGCGTGTGTGTACGGCACCTCCATGTCCGCCGCGACCTCGCGGGTCGTCGGCGTCGCGTCGCCCAGGACGGCGAGCCGCATGAGGAGGCGCAGTGCCAGGTCGGTGGAGCGCAACAGCCGCATGTACGGCAGCGTAGATAATGCGCATCCGGGGTTCCAAATATCGGGCGGCCTATCGGGCGGTCATAAAATCGGGGCAGTTCGAAATATCGGGCGTCCAGGCGCGGACCGGTCGGCCGGCGCGTCCCGACCCGGCCTTTCCGCCGACCGCTCTACTGGACGTCGCACCTCCCCCATTACGATCAGCGAACCCGACTGTCCCACCCCTCCCAGAAGGGCACACCTCATGGGCTCCGCCAAGAACAAGAGCAGCGCCGCGCGCAGAGCGCGAATAGAGGAGATGCGGCGCGCCGAGCAGGCCCGTGACCGGCGCAACCGCATCCTCACCATCGCGGCCAGCGTCGTGGTCGTCGTCGGTCTCGTCGTCGGCGGTGTCGTCCTGGTCCAGTCGCAGTCCGACGACAAGGCTCAGGCGGACAAGACGCCCGGGAAGTTCATCACCGGCAAGGACGGCGTGAAGACCTGGAACAAGACCCTGTCCCAGACCCACGTCAAGACCAGCGTGACGTACCCGATGGAGCCCCCGGTCGGCGGCGACCACCACGCGGCCTGGATGAACTGCAACGGCGACGTCTACACCAAGGAACTCAAGAACGAGAACGCCGTGCACTCCCTGGAGCACGGCGCGGTCTGGGTGACGTACACCAGCAAGGCCTCCAAGGCCGATGTCGCCGCGCTGGCGGAGAAGGTCAAGAAGACGCCGTACTCGCTGATGAGCCCGGACGAGAAGCAGAAGGACCCGATCATGCTCAGCGCGTGGGGGCACCAGCGGACGGTGACGAGCGCGAGCGACCCGAACGTCGACAAGTTCTTCGAGAAGTACGTCCAGGGTGAGCAGACGCCGGAGAAGGGCGCGGTCTGCACGGGCGGTCTGTCGGAGTGAAGCGGCACGTCGGATGGCCGGCCGGAACCGCGGCGGCGGTGCTCGTCGCGGTCGGCGCCATCACCTACGCGGTCGTCGAGGACGGGGGCGCGGGCAGCGCCCCGAGCGCCGACTCGGCGGACGCCGGATTCGCGCGGGACATGGCCGTGCACCATCAGCAGGCCGTGGAGATGTCGTACATCGTGCGCGACCGCACCGATGACGAAGAGGTGCGGCGGCTCGCGTACGACATCGCCCAGACGCAGGCGAACCAGCGCGGCATGATGCTGGGCTGGCTGGATCTGTGGAAGCTGCCGAAGGTGTCGTCGGACGCGCCGATGACCTGGATGGGCATGGGCGACATGGCCTCCGGCGAGGACGGCGCGCTGATGCCGGGCATGGCGACCAACACCGAGATGAAGAAGCTGGAGAGCCTCAGCGGCAAGCAGGCGGAGGTCTTCTACCTGCAGTTGATGACGGACCATCACAAGGGCGGCATCCACATGGCCGAGGGCTGTCTCGACAAGTGCGCGGTCGACGTGGAGAAGGACCTCGCGCAGGGCATGGTGAACGGGCAGGAGTCCGAGATCGCGCTGATGAAGGACATGCTGTCGGAGCGGGGCGCCAAGCCGCGCCCGTAGCCGTCCTCGGCTCCGCCTGCCTGGGCGACCGCCTCGACGGCCGCACCCTCGAAATGGCGTTGTCATTAGGTTAGTTGGGACCTTCTTGGGTCGGGCATTTCCCTGGCCTGAACGGTTCGGCGATTGAGTGGCCACCTCGGGTGATCCACTCGCAGACGAATCGCACAGGGGGTTCCATGAGATCTCGACGTGCCGCGCTGCGCGCCTCCGTGAGCCTGGCGGCGACACTGCCACTGCTCACCGGCGCGCTGGCACTCGGCATACCCGCGGCACACGCCGCGGACCAGCAGGGCCGGGAAGGGCTCACCGGCACCAAGCCCGCGTGGGCCACGGCGAAGGCGGACCGGGGCGCGGCCTCGGACAGCGACCGGGTCTCCGCCCGCGTCTACCTCGCGGGCCGCGACGCGGCCGGTCTCGCCGCCTACGCGAAGGCCGTGTCCGACCCGGGCTCGGCGTCGTACGGGAAGTATCTGAGCGCGAAGCAGGCACAGGCCCGCTTCGGCGCGACGAAGGCCCAAGTGGCCGCCGTCAAGGGCTGGTTGACTTCGGCGGGTCTGAAGGTCACGGGCGTGACGCCGCACTATGTCGCCGTCACCGGCGATGTGGCCGCCGCCGAGAAGGCGTTCGGCACCCAGCTGCACAACTACACCAAGGGCGCGAAGACCTACCGGGCGCCCACGACGACCGCCTCGGTGCCGGACGCCGTCAAGGACGCCGTGCTGACCGTCACGGGCCTCGACAACGCGCCGCACCTGGCGAGCCACCAGGATCGACTCCCGCCGCCCGAGACGGTGTTCCGCAACGCCGGGCCGTTCTCGACGTACCACGGCTCGAACGTGGCGACCACGCTGCCGGACGCGTACGGCACGAAGCTCCCGTACGCCGTCAAGGGCTACACCGGCAGGCAGCTGCGCGCCGCGTACGGCGCCGGCGGGCACACCGGCAAGGGCGTGCGCATCGCCATCACCGACGCGTACGCCTCCCCGACCATCGCGTTCGACGCGGCGACGTACGCGCGGCGCAACGGCGACGCGGCCTGGACGAGCGGCCAGTTGCGGCAGGTCCTGCCCGCGAAGTACACGCGGACCAAGGAGTGTTCGGCGGCCGGCTGGTACGGCGAGGAGACCCTCGACGTCGAGGCGGTGCACGCGGTCGCGCCCGGCGCGCAGGTCACCTACGTGGGCGCCGCGTCCTGCTACGACGAGGACCTGCTGGACTCGCTCAGCAAGATCGTCGACCGCCATCTGGCCGACCTCGTCTCCAACTCCTGGGGCGAGACCGAACAGGCCCAGACTCCGGACCTCGCGGCCGCCTACGACCAGGTCTTCCAGTTCGGCGCGGTCGAGGGCATCGGCTTCTACTACTCCTCCGGCGACGACGGCGACGAGGTCGCGAGCAGCGGCACCAAGCAGGTCGACATCCCGGCGAGTTCGGCGTGGGTGACGGCGGTCGGCGGTACGTCGCTGGCGGTCGGCGAGCACGACACCTACCTGTGGGAGACCGGCTGGGGAACCGAGAAGGCGACCCTGTCGGCCGACGGCAAGAGCTGGACCGACTTCCCCGGCGCGTTCACGTCGGGCGCCGGCGGCGGCACCAGCAAGACGGTCGCCGAGCCCTCCTGGCAGAAGGGCGTCGTGCCGGACGCGCTGGCGAAGGCCAACAGCGCCGACGGCAACCGCGTCGTCCCGGACATCGCGGCGATCGCCGACCCGAACACCGGGTTCCTGGTGGGGCAGACGCAGACCATGCCGGACGGCACCACGCAGGCGTACGACGAGTACCGCCTCGGCGGCACCTCGCTGGCCGCGCCCGTGATCGCGGCCGTGCAGGCCCTCGCGCAGGAGGCACGCGGCGGGAAGCCGCTCGGCTTCGCCAACCCGGCGATCTACGCGAGGTACGGCTCGAAGGCGTACCACGACGTCACCGACGACCCGACGGGGACCGGCCTCGCGGTCGCCCGCGTCGACTACGTGAACGGCTACGACGCGACCGACGGCCTGACCACGTCCGTACGGAGCCTCGGCAAGGACAGCTCGCTGAGCGCCGTGAAGGGCTACGACGACGTGACGGGCGTGGGTACGCCTGCGAGCGGTTATGTGGAGTCGTATCGCCGCTGACCGGCACCTTCGGGAAACGGGGCGCCCCGCCGACGGGGGAAGATCGGCGGGGCGCTGTGGTGCCGCAATGGCTCAGTGGCCGCAGAGGCTCGGCGGCCGCGGTGGCGGCTAGTGGACGGAGTGCTCCTCCAGCGGGAACGTTCCGCCGACCACGTCCTCCGCGAACGCCTTCGCCGCGTTGCCCATGACCTCGCGCAGGTCGGCGTACTTCTTGACGAACTTGGGGACGCGACCGCCGGTCAGGCCCAGCATGTCCGTCCAGACCAGGACCTGGGCGTCGGTCTCGGGGCCGGCGCCGATGCCTACCGTCGGGATGTGCAGCGTGCGCGTCACCTCCGCCGCCAGCTCCGCCGGAACCAGCTCGAGGACGACCGCGAACGCGCCCGCGTCCTGGACCGCCTTCGCGTCGCGCAGCAGCTGTGCGGCCGCCTCCTCGCCACGGCCCTGGACGCGGTAGCCCATGGCGTTGACGGACTGGGGGGTCAGGCCGATGTGGGCCATCACCGGGATGCCGGACTCGACCAGCAGCCGGATCTGTTCGTGCGACCGCTCGCCGCCCTCCAGCTTGACCGCGCCGACCCCGGCCTCCTTCACCAGCCGGGTCGCCGAGCGCAGCGCCTGCACCGGGCCCTCCTGGTAGGAGCCGAAGGGCAGGTCGCCGACGATCAGGGCGCGGGACGTGCCGCGTACGACGGCCGCCGCCAGCATGGCCATCTGGTCGAGGGTGACGGGCACGGTGGTGTCGTAGCCGAGGTGGCAGTTGCCCGCGGAGTCGCCGACGAGCATGACCGGGATACCGGCCTCGTCGAAGACGGACGCGGTCATCGCGTCGTACGCGGTGAGCATGGGCCACTTCTCGCCCCGCTCCTTGGCGAGGGCGATGTCGCGAACGGTGATGCGGCGGGTGCCCTTCCCCCCGTACAGCGTCTTGCTGCCGTCGGAGGGCTTCGCCTGAGGCGTCTGGGCAGCCGAAAGCTGCGTCATTGCAACGGCTCCTTCTGTCATCTCGAGGCGCCCTTACGGCGTCCCCGGATCCCCTCCATGGTGGCACTTCGTGCCAGGGAGGGCCAGGCCCCCTCGTGTGAGATCCACCCCGCGTAAGACCTCGGTAAAAATTTACGATACGAGACGGTTCCGTATCGGAAATCTTCTAGGCTCGACGGCATGACTTCTCCCGTCCCTGACACCGGCCCCCGGATACCCGAATCCGTGCACCGGCGCCGCTGGGCGATCCTCGGCGTGCTGATGCTCAGCCTGCTGATCGTCGTGCTGGACAACTCGATCCTGAACGTCGCCATCAAGACCATCTCGACCCCGGCCCCGACCGGCCTCGGCGCCACCCAGAGCGAGCTGGAGTGGGCGATCAACGCGTACACGCTGGTCTTCGCCGGGTTGCTGTTCAGCGCGGGCATCCTCGGCGACCGGCTCGGCCGCAAGAAGGTGCTGCTCGGCGGGCTCGCCGTGTTCGGTGTCGGCTCCGCCCTGGCCGCGTTCTCCGGCTCGCCCGGCGAGCTCATCGCCTTCCGCGCGGTGATGGGCCTCGGTGCCGCCTTCGTCATGCCGGCCACGCTCGCCGTGCTCATGAACGTCTTCGAGCGCGACGAGCAGCCCAAGGCCATCGGCATCTGGGCCGGCGGCGTCGGGCTCGCCATCGCGATCGGGCCCATCACCGGCGGTCTCCTGCTCGACCACTTCTGGTGGGGCTCGGTCTTCCTCATCAACGTGCCCATCGTGCTGATCGCGGTCGCGCTGATGGTGTGGCTGGTCCCGGACTCGCGCGATCCGAACCCGGGGCGCATCGACCCCGTCGGTGTCGTGCTCTCCGTCGTCGGCCTGGTCCTGCTGGTCTACGGCATCATCAAGGGCGGCCAGCTCGCCGACTTCACGGACGTGACGGTCCTCGCGACGATCGCCGCCGGTCTCGCCGTCCTCGTCGGCTTCGTCATGTTCGAGAAGCGCAGCGACCATCCGTCCATCGACGTCACGTACTTCAGGAACAAGGTCTTCTCGGCCGCGGTCGGTGTCATCGCGCTGGTCTTCTTCGCCCTCATGGGCGTGACGTTCTTCTCGGTGTTCTACACCCAGAGCGTGCGCGGCTACTCGCCCCTGCAGACCGGCCTGCTGATGCTGCCGCTCGCCGCCGCCCAGATGATCTTCGCGCCGCGCGCCCGGCTCCTGGTGGACCGGTTCGGCAACCGGGCCACGACCACCGGCGCGATGCTCCTCATCGCCGCCACCCTGACCGCCTTCGCCGGGTTCGAGGCGGACACGCCCATCTGGATGCTGGAGGTCGTGTTCTTCCTCATGGGCGCCGCGATGGCGCACATCATGACGCCGCTCAGTGTCGTCATCATGCAGGCCCTGCCCCGCGAGAAGGCCGGCTCCGCCTCCGCCCTCAGCAACACCTTCCGGCAGGTCGGCGGCGCCCTCGGCATCGCCGTGCTGGGCTCGGTCATGTCGACCGCGTACCGGGGCGGCATCGAGGACCGGCTCACGGTGCTGCCGGAGGGCGTACGGCACACGGCGGGCGAGTCCGTCGAGGCCACGCTCGGCGTCGCGGAGCGGCTCGGCGCACGGGGCGAGGCGCTCGTCGGGCCGGCCCACGAGGCCTTCCTGCACGCCATGCACGTCACGGCGCTGTGGGGAGCGGGCGTCGCGGTGCTCGGCGCGGTGGTCATGGCGCTGTTCCTGCCCGGACGGCCGACAACGCCTCAGGAGGGAAAGCCCGAGCGGGAGTTGGCGGCCGCGGACCAGTAACCGAACCGGACACGCGCCGGATCGCGCCTGGTCCCCCGGCCGCCGCCCACCAGGGAGAATCAGCACCACCCACGGAAAGGACCGAGTTCGAGTGAGCCTCGCCGAAAGCCACCCCCGGCAAGACGGCCCCGTCAGGGGCCGCCCCCGCAGCGAGGCCGTGGAGCGGTCCATCATCGAGGGCGTCATGAAGCTGCTGGAGGACGGCGTTCCGCTCGCGGAGCTGTCCATCGAGCGCATCGCCCGCACAGCCGGTGTCGGCAAGGCCACCATCTACCGCCGCTGGAGCGGCAAGGAGGAGCTGTTCGTCGACGTCGTGCGCGCCGCCGAGCCCCCGGACCCCGAACTCCCGGGCACCTCGCTGCGGGACGACCTCGTGGCGTTCCTCGAGCAGATGCGCCAACGCGGGCTGATGACCCGTTCGTCGGCCCTCCTGCGCAGCGTGTTCGCCCAGGTGAAGAGCAGTCCGAAGCTCTGGGACGCCTATCACACGATCGTCGTCGAGCCGCGGCGCAGGAGGCAGGTCGCGCTCCTGCGCCGCGCGCAGGAGAACGGCGAGCTGCGCACGGACATCGACGCCGAGCTGATGAACGACC
Source organism: Streptomyces sp. NPDC051243 (assembly GCF_044455405.1). NCBI lineage: Bacteria > Bacillati > Actinomycetota > Actinomycetes > Kitasatosporales > Streptomycetaceae > Streptomyces > Streptomyces sp. NPDC051243. The sequence goes on from NZ_JBITES010000016.1 coordinate 117,025, forward strand.
TGTTCACCGGCCCGATGCTGATGCGCACCCTGGTGCGCGCCGACACCGTGCTGCGTGCGGACGGCGACCTCCCGGAGGGCCTGTCGGAGCAGATCGTCGACGCCGTGCTCGAGGGTCTACGGCCCGTCAGTTCACGCACCTCGTAGATCGCATGTGCGCGTTTCGTCACAGAGCGCGCTTTCCCCCGCCGCATCCGGAACTCCTGACGGCGACTTGTACGTCCTCGCCCCCGTACGGCCGTCATGAGACGGCGGGATCGGAGCCGATCATCCCCTAGGGTTTCTCTGGGCGCGGGGGGACGACGGTGTGCACGGCAGGTAGTGAGGCGACGGTATGGCGCAGCAGGCGTACGTGACGGAGACGGACAACGGAGGCTCGGGGCCCGAGCGCCGGGAATCCGGGCTTCGGCGCCTGACGAACCGCCTGAAGGAGAGCCGCCTGGTCGCGGGCTGGCGCGGCGACCGGCGCATCTGGCGGCGCGGCATCGTACTGGCCGCCGTCGCGGTGATCCTCGCCCTGGTGATGGCGCTGCACGCGCAGATCCCGAACGCGGTCGGCAACCTCGGCAGCCTCACCGAGACGTTCCTGCCCTGGCTGGGCCTGCTCGTCCCGGTGCTGCTCCTGCTGGCCCTGGTGCGGAAGTCCGCGACCGCCCTGATCGCCGTGCTGCTCCCGGCGATCGTGTGGCTGAACCTCTTCGGCGGCCTCCTCGTGGACCGGACCGGCGCCGGCGGCGACCTCACGGTGGCCACGCACAACGTCAACGCCGACAACGCCGACCCGTCCGGCACCGCCCGGGACGTGGCCGCGTCCGGCGCGGACGTGGTGGCCCTGGAGGAGCTGACGGCCACGGCGGTCCCGACGTACGAGAAGGCGCTGGCCTCGACGTACAGGTACCACTCGGTGCAGGGCACCGTCGGCCTGTGGAGCAAGTACCCGCTGTCCGGCGTCAAGCCCGTCGACATCAAGCTGGGCTGGATCCGGGCCATGCGGGCCGTGGTGGCCACGCCGTCCGGGCAGGTCGCGGTGTACGTCGCCCACCTGCCGTCGGTGCGGGTGAAGATCGAGGCCGGGTTCACCGCCCGGCAGCGCGACAAGAGCGCCGACGCGCTGGGCGAGGCCATCGCCGACGAACCGCTGGAGCGGGTGGTCCTGCTCGGCGACCTGAACGGCACGATGAACGACCGCTCGCTCAGGGCCGTCACCGCCCAGATGCGCTCCACGCAGGGCGCCTCGGGCAGCGGGTTCGGGTTCAGCTGGCCGGCGTCGTTCCCGATGGCGCGGATCGACCAGATCATGGTGAAGGGCGTCGAGCCGGAGAGCTCGTGGACGCTGCCGGCCACGGGCAGCGACCACCTCCCCGTGGCCGCGCGTGTGAAGGTCGACACGTCCTCGTAACCGCAGGAATACCGGGCCGGGGAGCGTTTGTTCCGAAGCTGAACATAAGCTTGGTACGGAACTCCGCTCTCCCTCGAAAGGCACGGCTCTTTTCATGCCCCTGGCCCTGCTCGCCCTGGCCGTCGGCGCCTTCGGCATCGGTACGACCGAGTTCGTGATGATGGGCCTGCTGCCCGAAGTCGCGAACGACCTGGACATCTCCATCCCCGCCGCCGGGCATCTGGTCTCGGCGTATGCGCTGGGCGTCGTCATCGGCGCCCCGCTGCTGGCGGCCGTGACGGCGCGCATGCCCCGCCGGACGGTCCTGATCGGCCTGATGGCGCTGTTCGTGGCGGGCAACGCGGCGTCGGCCTTCGCGCCGGACAACTCCTGGCTGCTGGTGGCCCGCTTCGTGAGCGGTCTGCCGCACGGTGCCTTCTTCGGCGTCGGCGCGGTGGTGGCGACGAGTCTGGTCGCGCCCGAGCGCAAGGCGCGGTCGGTGTCCCTGATGTTCCTGGGCCTGACCGTCGCCAACATCGCGGGCGTGCCGGTCGCCACGCTCATGGGGCAGAACCTGGGCTGGCGGGCGACCTTCCTGGGCGTGAGCGCGATCGGCCTGGCCGCCATCGCCTCCCTCGCGCTGCTGATCCCGCGCGACCGGGTGCCGGCGCCGTCCGCCGGGCTGCGGGGCGAGCTGGCCGCGCTGAGGTCCCTGCCGGTGTGGCTGGCGCTCGCTACGACGGTCGCGGGCTTCGGCGCGCTCTTCGCGGCGTACAGCTACGTCACGCCGATGCTGACCGACTCCGCCGGGTACGCCGATGCCAGCGTGACGCTGCTGCTGGCGCTGTTCGGAGTGGGCGCGACCGTCGGCAACCTGCTGGGCGGGCGGCTCGCGGACCACGCGATGCGCAAGACGCTGTTCGGCGGCCTGCTCTCGCTGGCCGCGGTCCTGGCGCTGTTCCCACTCATGATGTCCACGGCGTGGAGCGCCGCCCTGGCGGTGGCCCTGCTCGGCATGGCGGCCTTCGTGGCCGGCTCCCCGCTCAACCTGATGGTCATGGAGAAGGCCTCGTCGGCCCCGTCCCTGGCCTCCTCGGCCAACCAGGCCGCCTTCAACCTCGCCAACGCGGGCGGCGCCTGGATCGGCGGCCTGGCCCTCGCCGCCGGCTTCGGCGTGACGTCCCCGGCGCTCGCCGGGGCGGCGCTGGCCGTGCTCGGGCTGGGGGTCGCCGCGGTCGCGTACGCGGTGGACCGGCGCCGGGTCTTTCCGCGGGGCGGGCGGGAGCGGGTGGTCGCGGGGCACGTTCCGCAGCGGGCGGAGACGGTTCGGCGCTGAGCTCCGCGCGACAACGGTTCTCTGCGCCTCGTACGACCAAGGGGCGGCCGGTGATGGTCACCGGCCGCCCCTCGTCGCACCCCGACCCCGCACTGTCGGTTCGCTGTAGGCCGTGTCGGTGATCTGTCGGTCGTTTGTCGGCGGCCCCTGGCACCGTCGTGGGCATGACGCGAATCGACAAGAACCCCGACGGCGTGAGCAGCGCCGTGTCCGTGCGGGGGTTGGTCAAGCACTACGGCGAGACCAAGGCTCTGGACGGTGTCGACCTCACGGTGCGCGAGGGCACCGTCATGGGTGTGCTCGGGCCGAACGGCGCCGGGAAGACCACCCTCGTACGGATCCTGTCCACGCTGCTGGCCCCGACCGCCGGGCAGGCCACCGTCGCCGGCTACGACGTCCTGCGGCAGCCCCGGCAGCTGCGCCGGGTGATCGGGCTGACCGGGCAGTACGCCTCCGTCGACGAGAAGCTCCCCGGGTGGGAGAACCTCTACCTCATCGGACGGCTGCTCGACCTGCCCCGCAAGGAGGCACGCGCGCGTGCCGACGAGCTGCTGGAGCGGTTCTCGCTGACCGAGGCGGCCAAGCGGCCCGCCGGCACCTACTCCGGCGGTATGCGGCGGCGGCTCGACCTCGCCGCGTCCATGATCGGTCGGCCCTCGGTACTGTTCCTCGACGAGCCGACCACGGGGCTCGACCCGCGCACCCGCAACGAGGTGTGGGACGAGGTCAAGGCCATGGTCGGCGGCGGAGTGACGGTGCTGCTGACCACCCAGTACATGGAGGAGGCCGAGCAGCTCGCCTCCGAGCTGACGGTCGTCGACCGGGGCAAGGTCATCGCGGGCGGCGGGATCGAGGAGCTCAAGGCCAAGGTCGGCGGGCGGACCCTGCGTGTCCGGCCGGCCGATCCGCTGCAGTTGCGGCCGCTCGCCGGGCACCTGGACGAGCTCGGCATCACCGGGCTCGCCACCACCACCGTGGACACCGAGAGCGGCACCCTGCTGGTCCCGGTCCTCAGTGACGAGCAGCTCACCGCCATCGTCGGCGCCATCACCGCCCGCGGCGTCACGCTCACCTCCATCACCACCGAACTGCCCAGCCTGGACGAGGTGTTCCTGTCCCTCACCGGCCACCGCGCCAGTGCCCCCCAGGACGCCGTGCCCGCCGACGACCGCGAGGAGGTCGCCGTATGAGCGCCGCAACGACCGTCACCACCGCCGTCGCCACCAACGACGCCCGCATTCCGCTGCGGTCGCATCTGCGGCACACCGGTGCGCTCGTCCGCCGGAACCTTCTGTGGGTCCGGCAGAACCCGGAGTCGATGTTCGACGCGATCCTGATGCCGATCGTGTTCACCCTGCTGTTCGTGTACGTCTTCGGCGGCTCGATCGGGCAGGCACTCGGCGGCGGCCAGGACCAGTATGTGCAGTACGTCGTACCCGGAATGATGGCCATGATGGGCATGAGCATGGCCATGTCGGTCGGTACCGGGTTCAACGAGGATTTCAACACCGGCGTCATGGACCGCTTCCGCTCCCTGCCGATCGGGCGGGGCTCGGTGCTCTTCGCCAAGATCGCGGTGGAGTTGCTGCGGATGATGGTCGCGACGACGATCATGCTGGTCGTCGGCGTTCTGGTCGGCTTCGACATCACCAACTGGGGCGGACTGCTCGCGGCCGTGGCGCTGGCCGCGCTGTTCGGCTCGGCGCTGATGTGGGTCTTCCTCACCCTCGGCGTGGTGCTGAAGAGCGCGCAGTCCGTACAGGGACTGGGCTTCCTGGTGCTGATGCCGCTCCAGTTCGGCTCGTCGATCTTCGCCCCGACCCAGTCGATGCCGGGCTGGCTGCAGTCCTTCACCGACGTCAACCCGCTGTCCTCGCTCGCGGACGCCGCGCGGGGGCTGATGGTGGGCGGCCCGGTCGCGCACGACCTGTGGGTGACCGTCGCCTGGTCGGTGGGACTCACTGCGGTCATGGCGCCGATCGCGATCCACAAGTTCCGCACGAAGAGCTGACGCACCGGGCCCCGCATCGGTGCGCGTCACACCAGGGCGGCGGCCTCCCGGGAGGAGAGGCCGCCGCCCTCCGCGTACGCCGCCTCGTACGCCGAGTCGCCGAGCACCGCACGCGCGGCCTCGACCGCACCGTCGTGCACCACGCGCTCATGGGACGTCAGGACATGCCGGGGCGGCAGCAGCGCGTCCGCGGCGCCGAGACAGCGGGCGGCGTCCCGGGCCCGGCTGCCGTCGTCGACGCGGGCGAGGGCGTACGCGGCCATGGCGAGATAGCCCGAGCGCATCTGCGGGGCGATGGCCTCGGACAGCGGGTCCTCGGCGCGTTCCAGCGCGCCCCTGATCCGCTCCAGGGACTCCGGGTAGCGCCCGTCGGCCGCGTCCAGCCAGGCCTCCGCGCCGAGGATGAAGGCGTCGAAGACGATGAAGTGGGCGATCTTGAACTGCTCGCGCAGCAGCCGCAGTTGCTCACGCGCCTCCGGAATCCGGCCGGTCAGGCCGAGCCGGCCGGCCAGGATCAGCCGGGCGAAGGGCATCGACTGGTCGTTCGGGCCGCTCGCCTGGTCGAGAACCTCGCGCAGCAGGCGCTCTCCCCGCTCGGCCTCGCCCGCCTCGATGAGGACGCTGCCGAGCCGGGCGTTGAGCACACCCGTATGGCCCCGGGCGCCGAGGTGTTCGGCGCGCTCGATCGCCGCCTCGTAGTCGACGGCGGCCTCGCGGTACTCGCCCCTGCGCTCATGTGCCTCGGCGCGTGCGGCGAGTGCCTCCGCGGTGCCCCACCTGTCGCCGAGGCGGCGGTAGATCGCCAGCGACTCGTCGGCGTCGCGGGTGGCGTCACCCGCCCACTCGGTGCGGTTGGCGAGCAGATTGGCCCGCATCTGCAGATTGGCGGCGAGGTCCCACTCGTACCCGGGCACGCCCCGGCAGGTGTCGACGGCGGCGTCGATGATGGTCCGCACCCGTTCCATGTTCCCGGTGAGCAGGACGGCGTAGAACCACAGGGAGCCGGGGAAACGGCACCCCTGGGGCAGTCCGGGCCGGTACGTCTCGCCGACGGCGCGCAGTTTCCGCTGCCCCTCGGGCGACTGCCAGAGCTCCAACTCCGTGTCCATGCAGGCGAGATGGACCAGATGGACGCTGCGCCGGGCCTCCGTGAGGACCTCGCCGGTCCAGGGCGGCGGTGCGGCGATGCAGCGCTCCCATATCGGCGCGGCAGGGCTGATGGGCTCGGTGAAGGGGTCCGGGCCGAGGTCCTGGATCTCCCGGGCCCAGTTGCGGGCGACGATGCGCTGGTCGCGCATCAGCCAGTACCAGGCCATCGAGAGCACCAGGCACATCGCCTCCTGCTCGTCCCGCACGGCCACGGCGTGGTGCAGAGCGGCGCGGATGTTCTCGCTCTCGCGCTCGAACCGGCGGATGACGGCGAGCTGCCCTGCGCCGCGCAGCGAAGGCTCGCTGGTACGGACGAGTTCGCGGTAGTACGTCAGATGCGCGCGCTCGGTCTCCGACCGCCGGCCGACCTCGTCGAGCCGTTCGGCGGCGTACTCGGCGACGGTCTCCAGTAGCCGGTAGCGCATCTCTCCGTCGCCCGAAGGGGCCGCCACCACAAGGGACTTGTCGACGAGCGAGCCGAGCGTCTCCAGTGCGACGGGCCCGCACACGGCCTCGGCGGCGGCGAGATCACATCCGCCGGCGAACACGGACAGCCCCCGCAGCACGTCCCGTTCGTCCTCGTCCAGCAGCTCCCAGGACCAGTCGACGACCGCGCGGAGGGTCTGCTGGCGGGGCAGGACGGTACGACTGCCGGAGGTGAGGAGCCGGAAGCGGTTGTCGAGCCGGTCGGCGATCTGGCGTGGCGTCAGCACGCGGAGCCGGGCAGCCGCGAGCTCGATGGCGAGGGGAAGGCCGTCGAGGCGCCGGCAGATCTCGGCGCAGGCCTCCGGGTCGGCCTCGATCCGGAACCCCGGCCTGGCCGCGGAGCCCCGGTCGGCGAGCAGCCGCAGCGCGACCGGCTCGGGCAGCGGGTCGACGGGGCGCAGCAACTCCCCCGGTACGCCGAGAGGTTCACGGCTGGTGGCGAGCACGGTCAGCCGCGGGCAGCGCTCCAGCAGCTCCGCCACGAGGCGGGCGGCGGCCTCGACGACATGCTCGCAGTTGTCGAGGATCAGCAGCATGCGGCGCTTGCCGCAGTGCTCGGCGAGCCGCTCGACGGGGTCGTCGTGCCGGTCGGACCCGGCCCGCATGGCCTCGGCACCGGCGCCGTACAGCACGGTCTCGCGTGCGCCGACGGCGGTGAGCACGGCCTCCGGTACGGCCTGCGGGTCGTCGACCGGCGCGAGCTCGGCCAGCCACACCCCGTCCGGCGCGGCGCCCCGCACGCTCTCGGCGGCCTCCTGCGACAGCCGTGTCTTGCCGGCGCCGCCCGGGCCCAGCAGGGTCACCAGGCGGGCGGTGGTCAGATCACCTCGGATGGCCTCGATGTCCGCTTCCCGGCCGACGAAGGAGGTGAGGCGGGCTCGGAGGTTGCCGGTGGGGTGGGGGTGGGGTGGTGGAGCGGTGGGGGCGATGGAGGCGGTGGGCTGAAGGGTGGTGGAGGCGGTGGGCTGGAGGGTGGTGGAACCGGCGGGTGAGAGGGCGCCGGGCGGATCGGCGGCGGGGAGCCCGCGGGCGGCACTGCCAGGGGCAGGGGCAAGGGAGTTGCCCGAGACGCGGGCGTCGGCGGCGGAGGGAAGCCGAAGCAACTCGCCGTGCAGCGCCCGAAGTTCCGGTCCCGGGCCGGAGCCGAGCCGGTCCGCCAGCAGGCGGCGTACGGCCTCGTAGGCGTCCAGGGCCTCCGCCGTGCGGCCCGCGTCGCGCAGGGCGCGCAGGCGCAGAGCCTGAAGGGATTCGTCCAGGGGGTGGGTGTCGCACAGGGCGGTGAGCTCGGGCAGGGACTGCTCGGCGTGGCCCAGGGCGAGGGCCGCGGTGTGCCGGGCGCGCAGGGCGTCGAGGCGTCGGGTCTCCTGGCGGGCCGCCTCGGCGGCGCGGTCGGGGAGGTCGGCGAGGGCGGGGCCGTGCCACAGGGCGAGGGCGTCGTCGAGGGCGACGGCGGCCTTGGCGGGGTCGCCGTCGGCCAACGCGCGCGTGCCCTCGCCGGCGAGGCGCTCGAAGCGGTGCAGGTCGATGTCGTCGGGCGCCGCGGCGAGGCGGTAGCCGCCCTCGACGGAGACCACCGCGTCCGCGCCCAGCGCCCGCCGCAGCCGGCCGACGAGGGCCTGCAGCGCGCCCGTCGCGTCGGCGGGCGGAGCCCCGTCCCACACCTCGTCCACCAGCAGACTCGCGGGCACGGTACGCCCGCCCCGCAACGCCAGCACGGTCAGCAGGGCACGCAACCGTGCCCCGCCCACCGGAATGGGGGTGCCGTCGGGGCGAAGGGCCTGGGTGGTGCCGAGAATGCGATAGAGCACGGGGTCCATTGTCTCTGGTGGGTTCGGGGGCGGTCACAGGGTTGGGGCGCGCGGCGTGTGCGGAGGTACGGGAGCCGGGTGTGCGAAAGCACGGGGGCCACACGCGGGAAGGCACGGGCACGGCAGGCGGAAAGCCACGGGGGCCGCAAGCGGGAAGGCACCCGCGCCGTACGCCCAAAGTCACAGGCCCTGCAGGCAATGGAAGGCCCCGGCGCCGCACGCCCCGCGCCCGAAGCACAAGCCCCGCATGCCCAACGCCACAGACCCCGCACACCCGAAGCCGCAGAGTCCCGACGCCCAAAGGCACAGGCCCCGCACGCCCAAAGGAACAGTGGCGCCCTCACCCCGGTTCCGGGACCGTGCTCAGGGTCGTCAGCAGTTCCGCGAGGGCGGCCGGCGGCAGGCCCGTCACCTCCGTGCCGGGGGCCGTGTGCGGTAGGCCCCGGGCCTCGCGCACCGCGTGCGACAGCCAGGAGTCGGTGCCGGGTACCTCCAGGGTCACGATCGCGCCGGCGTCGGCGTCCGCGAACCACTTCGGGCACTCCCACACCGACCGCAGCGAGCGGTCCCCGGCGACCGGCTCCCGTGTGAGCGCACCCGGCGCCACCTCGCTGAATCCCTGCCGCAGCACTTGGATCGCCCGTACCCGGCCACGGGTCTCGGGCAGGTCGGGATCTCCGTGGAACTCGGCCGTGAGGAGCCCGACGAGACGCAGCACGTCACCTGGCCGCACGTCGCCCAGCTCCTCCTCGGCCAGGACGCCGACCGGATGCCCGTGCAGGGCGACCACGAGTCCGTTCTCGTCCCGCAGGACCCGCACCGCGCCGTCGTCCCCCGGTATGTCCTCCACCGGGCCGACGACCTTGGTGAGCTGGTCGTGCCAGCCGCCGCCGAGGAAGTCGTCGGAGGAGCTGAACAGCAGGGGCCAGCTCACCTCGTCCCCGACCTTGAAGGGCGTACCGCAACACCCCATCTGCCAGTCCGCGTAGAACACATGCCAAAGCCCCATGCCCCCACCCTCCCCGGAACCACCGCCCCACCGCGAGACGTTTTCCGCTTGCGCCCGGTACGGTCGGGCAGTCCCCACGCGGTCCCGCACGTGTACGAGACGCGTGTACAAGAGTCCAGGGAGCCCCATGACCACCGCCCTCACCCGCCGCAGCGAACGGCGGATCAGCCCCGTCTTCGTCGGGATCCTGGCCGTCACCGCGGTGACCGGCTGGGCCACCTGGACCGGGTTCGCCGAGCAGCCCGGGCTGGCCGTGTTCCTGTTCGTGACCGCCGCCTGGATCGTGTCCCTGTGTCTGCACGAGTACGCACACGCGCGTACCGCCCTGCACAGCGGCGACATCTCGGTCGGGGCGAAGGGCTACCTCACCCTCAACCCGCTGAAGTACACGCACGCGCTGCTCAGCATCGTGCTGCCGGTCGTCTTCGTGATCATGGGCGGCATCGGTCTTCCCGGCGGTGCCGTCTTCATCGAGCGCGGGCGGATCCGGGGCCGCTGGCGGCACAGCCTGATCTCGGCGGCGGGGCCCTTGACCAACGTCCTGTTCGCCGTCGTGTGCACCGCCCCGTTCTGGCTGGACGCCCTGGACGGCGTCCCCCGGGACTTCCGCTTCGCGCTCGCCTTCCTCGCCCTGCTCCAGGTCACGGCCGCGATCCTGAACTTCCTGCCGGTCCCGGGCCTGGACGGCTACGGCGTCATCGAGCCCTGGCTGTCCCAGAAGATCAAGCGCCAGGTGGAGCCGTTCGCCCCGTTCGGCCTGCTGTTCGTGTTCGCACTGCTGTGGCTGCCGGCGATCAACGGCGTGTTCTTCGACATGGTCGACGCGGTCCTGCGCGGCCTGGGAATCGGCGACGTCGACACGTACTGCGGCTACGACCTGTTCCGCTTCTGGCGGGAGGCCAATCCCTACTGCTCGGTCAGCCCGTGACGGACCCGCTCTGCCGATCGGCCTTGCCACGCCTCAGGTAGTACCAGGTCATGTTCGACGACAGCCCCGCCAGCAGGACCCAGACGATCCCCAGAAGGCTGCCCTGCACGAAGGACACGACCGCCGCGGCCACGGAGAGGAGACAGACGATCAAGGCGTAGATGGCGAGGCGGGGCATTTCGGTCGGCTCCTTCGGGGGACACTGCTACAGCGACCAGTGTCCCCCATCCCTCAGAGCCTGTGTCATGTCCCCCGGCCGGGCGCGCGACGCCTGGCACGCACTCCCCCAAGCTCTTCGAGCAGGGGGGACCCCCGGCTGCGTTGCCGAAACGCGCCTGTAGCTCCTCCCCCACGACGCCCCGCGCCGGTCCGACCGGGGATATGACACAGGCTCTCAGACGTCCGTGACGCGGAGCCCGGCGTGTGCCTTGTACCGCCGGTTCACCGAGATCAGGTTCGCGACCAGCGACTCCACCTGGTGGGCGTTGCGCAGCCGTCCCGCGAAGATGCCGCGCATGCCGGGGATACGGCCGGCCAGCGCCTGGACGATCTCGACGTCGGCGCGGACCTCGCCGAGCACCATGACGTCCGTGTCGATCTCCTCGATCTCCGGGTCCTGGAGCAGCACGGCCGACAGGTGGTGGAAGGCCGCCGTCACCCGCGACTCCGGCAGCAGGGCGGCGGCCTGCTCGGCGGCGCTGCCCTCCTCCGGCTTCAGCGCGTAGGCACCCTTCTTGTCGAAACCGAGCGGGTTGACGCAGTCGACGACCAGCTTGCCCGCCAGCTCCTCGCGCAGGGACTCCAAGGTCTTGCCGTGGCCCTCCCACGGCACGGCGACGATCACGATGTCGCTGCGCCGCGCGCACTCGGCGTTGTCGGCGCCCTCGACACCGTGCCCGAGCTCCTCGGCGGCGGCCTCGGCCCGCTCGGCCGCCCGCGAGCCGATGATCACCTTCTGGCCGGCCCGGGCGAGCCGGTAGGCGAGGCCCTTGCCCTGCGGCCCGGTCCCACCGAGCACGCCGACGACGAGCCCGGAGACGTCGGGGAGGTCCCAGGGGTCCTTGGCCGGGGCCTTCGCGGGGGCGTCGGTGGGCTGCTGTGCACTGTCGGTAGAGGTCATGGGCCGACTTTACGTCCGCCCTGCGCACCCCGATGGGTCAGGTGAGGTGCGTCACGGGCACCCGGCGGAAGGTGATGCTCTCGTACGGCCCGAAGTCGCCGGTCTCGTAGAGGAGTCCGACCGTGTCGGCGTCGATCCGTACGAGGTCCGAGTAGGCGGCGGGCAGCCCGTCCACCGTGTGCGCGGGCCGCCAGGTGAGGCCGCCGTCGGTGGAGGCCCGGATGGTCATCAGGGCGCGGGCGGCGGGGTCGGCGGGGCCGGAGAAGAGCAGAACGTCGGGGTCGCGGAGCTGGAGCACGCTGCCTTCGCAGATGGGAGCGACGAGGCCGGCCTGCGGGCGGAAGGGCTTCACCAGTGTCTCGCCGCCGTCGTCGGAGTACGCGTCGGCGCGGTTGCCGGGGGACGTCGAGTCGTTGCGGGTGTTGAAGTAGACGCGGCCGTCGGGGAGTTCGGCGGCGGTGGTCTCGTTGACGTTGATGTAGCCGTCGGTGTTCTCGTCGACGTAGCCGATGCGCCAGGTGGCACCCCGGTCGTCGCTGAGCAGGCAGTGGCCGCTGTTGTACCGGGGCTCCGTGCCGGTGTCGTCGCCGGTGGGCGGGATCGTGTGGTTGGCGGGGACGACGACCCGGCCGGTGCTCAGCTGGATCGCGTGGCCGGGCGTGGTGGCGTACCAGCGCCATCCGGGCCGCTTCACCTGCGCGGTGATCTCCTTGGAGCTCGACCAGGTGACGCCGTCGTCGTCGCTGTAGCGCACCCAGATCCGGCGGCCGTCGGCGTCGCCGACCTCGCCGCGCAGGATGCCGGCCTCGGTCGCGTCGGCGTGGTTGCGGATGAAGACGAGCAGGATGCGGCCGGTGTCGAGGACGACGGGGGCGGGGTTGCCGGCGAGATGCCAGTTGTTGTCGGCGACCACCGTGAGGGGGCCCCAGGTGCGGCCGCCGTCCGTCGACCGCTTCAGCACGATGTCGATGTGCCCGTGGTCGGCGGCGGAGTTGACCCGGCCCTCGCAGAAGGCGAGGACGGTGCCGGCGGAGCTGGTGACGACGGCCGGGATGCGGAAGCTGGCGTAGCCCTCGTGACGGGCACGGAACGGGACGCTGGTCTCTGTCATGGAGGGCTCCTCGGATGGCCGGTCGCCGCGGCTCGGTCGCCGGTGGCCGCGGGCGGGGCACGGACGGTTGTGCGGGATGACGGATCGGTCTGCCCAAGTCGGGCGAATTCGTGGTGAACTCCGGGTCACGAGTGGTCGATTGCGGCAGGATGCGGTCGCATGGATGCCGTACGGGTCGCGTTGCTGCGCGAAGTACTCGCCGGGACCGAGTGGTTGGGGGCCACACGGCGGTTCGCGGGGGCGCTGCGGGCATCGGCGGTGTCGCACGGCGGCGGGCTGCTGCTGGTCGGCACGCCGGAGTACGAGCCATGGCATCTGGCGGCCCATCTGGTGGACGAGGCCGCGTGGTCGGGGACGCCGGAGCTGACCCCGACCCTGGTACGGCATGCCGCTCGCGCCTCGGATCCGGCGCATCTGGCGGTCGGTCTCGGCCGGTTGGCGGCGGCACGGCGCGGGGAGACGCTGCTGGTGGTGTCGCCGGGAGGGCCCGGGGAGCCGCTTCTGGAAGGGGTGCACGACGCCCGGCGGGCCGGGGCGACGGTGCTGGCGCTCGGCGCCGACGAGGGTGACCTGACGGCGATGGCACACGAGACGCTGGCCGTGTCCGAGAGTTCCGAGCTGGACCTGGACACCGTGCAGCACCTGGTGAGCGCGGCGGCCGGCGAGAACGCGCTGCCCGCCCCGAGAGGCCGCCGGCGGTTCCGCGACCGGCTGTCCCGGCTGGCGGAGTCACTGACCGCCCCGCCACCCGCACCCTGGTGACCGCGGCCGCGCCCAGGTGACCCCACCCGGCCCTGGCGACCCCACCCGCACCCTGGTGACCCCGTCCGCCCACTGACCCGACCCGGTCCCTCAGGACGCCGGACTCGACGAGGCCCGGCTCCGCCCGGAGCCGTCGGCTTCCTTGCCGCGTCGCCACCGGCCGTCCTGCGGCCCTTCCCCGCCGCGTCGCCACCGGCCGTCCTGCGGCCCTTCCCCGCCGCGTCCCCTCGCCGAGCCCCGACCCGCCCCGCCCCGCAAAACCGTTTGCCTCCCCCGCATCCTCACCCGAGCATGGCCCCTCGTGACGGACGACGGCCCCACCTCCCCCACCCCCGCTCCTCCTTCCCGGCTCCGCGCCGTACTCCCCGATCTCGCGCCCTGGCACGCCTCCGCCGACTTCCGGAAGCTGTGGCTGGCCGGGCTGATCTCCAACTTCGGCAGTTTTCTGACCTTCGTCGCGCTGCCGGTGCAGATCAAGGAGCTGACCGGGTCCGCGGCGGCGGTCGGCGCGATCGGTGCCGTGGAGCTGGTGCCGTTGGTGGTGTTCGGGCTGTACGGGGGCGCGCTCGCCGACGCGCTCGACAAGCGGAAGCTGATCCTGTGGACCGAGGCCGGGCAGGCCCTGCTGAGCGCGGCGCTGCTGGTCAACGCGTTGCTACCGAGCCCCGCGGTGTGGCCGCTGTACGCGGTCGCCGCCCTGTCCTCCGCGCTCGTCTCGGTCCAGCGCCCCGCCCTGGACTCGCTGTGGCCCCGGATCGTCGCCCATGAGCACCTCCCCGCGGCCGGTTCGCTCAACGCGCTGCGCTGGCAGGTCGGCGGGGTCGCGGGCCCGGCCCTGGCCGGGGTGGTCGTCGCGTACGCGGGGCTCGGCTGGGCATACGGCGCGGATCTGCTGACGTTCGTCGTCTCCGTCCTGCTCACGCTCTCCATCGCCGCCTCCCCCGCCTCCCACGCCGCCGCGAAGCCGTCCCTCAAGGCGATCGCCGAGGGCGCCCGGTACGCCTGGAGCCGCAAGGAGCTCCTCGGCACGTACGTCATCGACATCACGGCGATGCTCTTCGCGATGCCGCTCGCCGTACTTCCGTTCCTCGCGGACGAGTTGGACGCCCCCTGGTCGCTCGGCCTGATGTACGCGGCCGTCCCGGCGGGGGCGATGGTGGTGAGCCTGACCAGCGGCTGGACGTCCCGGGTGCACCGGCACGGACGGGTCGTGGTGCTGTCGGCGGCGCTGTGGGGCGCGGCGATCGCGGCCGCCGGTGTGTCCCGCGACGTCTGGCTGGTGCTGCTGTTCCTGACGCTGGGCGGCGCCGCCGACATGGTGAGCGGGATCTTCCGCGGGGTGATGTGGAACCAGACGATCCCGGACGAGCTGCGCGGCCGGCTCGCCGGGATCGAGTTGCTGTCGTACTCGGTCGGCCCGCAGCTCGGCCAGACCTATGTGGGCGGTGTCGCCGCCTGGAAGGGCGTCAGGACGTCTGTCTGGTCGGGCGGGCTGCTGTGCGTGGGCGCGGTGGGGCTGCTGGCGCTGTGCCTGCCGAAGCTGATGTCGTACGACGCGCGCACGAACGAGCACGCGGTACGGCTGCGCGAGCAGCGGGCGGCGGCAGCGGCGGCGACCACGTCGGGGCCGGCGCCGGCCCCGACGCCCGCGGAGGGTTGAATCAGTGCCCTCGGAGGGTTGAGTCAGTCGTCGTCCGCCGGGCCGGTCGGGGCGTCGTGCCAGCGGGGGTCGTTCTCCCACTCCAGGTTGCGTTCCCGCGCCAGGTCCATCGCGTGCTGGGCCTCTTCCCTGCTGGTGTACGGCCCGAAGCGGTCCTTGGCCGGGCACTCCGGCCCCTCCTCGACCTTCTTGTGGACGAGGCAGTAGTACCACTCGCCCGGCTTCCCGACCGTACGCTTCTTGAACAAGGCCATGACCGGCTCCTCTCGCCACCGTCATGTTCCCCCATGCCCGCTGGTTAGACTCGCTTGCATGTCTGGCCAGTCGCTGCTCGTACCGGGGGAGCTGTCCCCCACCCGTTCCGTGCCCGGAAACATCCGCCGCCCCGAGTACGTCGGCAAACCCGCGCCGACGCCGTACACCGGTCCGGAGGTGCAGACTCCGGAGACCGTGGAGGCGATGCGGATCGCCGGCCGGATCGCGGCGCGGGCGATGGCCGAGGCGGCGAAGCTGATCGCCCCCGGGGTCACCACCGACGAACTGGACAAGGTGGCGCACGACTACATGTGCGACCACGGTGCCTACCCCTCGACGCTCGGCTACCGCGGCTTCCCCAAGTCCCTGTGCACGAGCGTCAACGAGGTGATCTGCCACGGCATCCCGGACTCCACGGTGCTGCGCGACGGCGACATCATCAACCTCGACGTGACGGCGTACATCGGCGGGGTGCACGGCGACAACAACGCGACGTACCTGGTGGGCGACGTCGACGAGGAGAGCCGCCTGCTGGTGGAGCGCACCCGCGAGTCGCTGAACCGTGCGATCAAGGCGGTCAGGCCGGGCCGCCAGATCAATGTGATCGGCCGGGTGATCGAGTCGTACGCGAAGCGCTTCGGCTACGGCGTGGTCCGCGACTTCACCGGCCACGGCATCAACTCGTCCTTCCACTCGGGCCTGATCATCCCGCACTACGACAGCCCGCACGCGACGACGGTGATCCAGCCCGGCATGACCTTCACCATCGAGCCGATGCTGACGCTCGGGACGCACGAGTACGACATGTGGGACGACGGCTGGACGGTCGTCACGAAGGACCGTAAGCGGACGGCGCAGTTCGAGCACACGCTGGTGGTGACGGAGACGGGGGCGGAGATCCTCACGCTGCCCTGATCGCCGGCCTGATCGCCGACCTTCGAGCCCGCCCTGCCAGGGCGGGCTTTCTCTTGTACGCTTTTACCGACAGGGCGTCGGCAAACCTATTGACTTAGGTAAGCCTTACCTCAGAGGATATGGCCATGGAGCCCTTCTCGACTCTCATCCGCACCGCGTCGCACGAACAGCACGTGGAGGCCGAGACCTCGACGTTCATGAGCGACCTGCTCGGCGGACGGCTCGGCGTCGACGCGTACGCGCGCTACACCGAGCAGTTGTGGTTCGTGTACGACGCACTGGAGGCCGGGACCGAGCGGCTGGCGTCGGACCCGGTGGCGGGACCCTTCATCCGGCCGGAGTTGTTCCGGCTGCCGGCGCTGGAGCGGGACCTTGCGCATCTGCGCGGTCCGGGCTGGCGGGCGGGGCTGTCGGCGCTCCCGGCGACGCGGACGTATGCGGACCGGGTGCGCGAGTGCGCCGAGCGCTGGCCGGGCGGCTATGTCGCCCACCACTACACCCGCTACCTCGGCGACCTCTCCGGCGGCCAGATCATCCGCGACAAGGCGGAGAAGACGTGGGGCTTCGCCAAGAAGGGCGACGGGGTCCGGTTCTACGTCTTCGAGCAGATCCCCAACCCGGCGGCGTTCAAGCGGAGTTACCGCGAGCTGCTGGACGCGGTGCACGCCGACGATCTGGAGAGGCAGCGGATCGTGACGGAGTGCAAGAAGGCCTTCGCCCTGAACACCGGGGTCTTCCGGGCGTTGGGCGAGGAGTTCCCGCTGAGCGCGTGAGGCTCAGCGTTCCAGGACGACCCGGCCGCCGAGTTCGACCCAGTCCCCGGGCTGCGGCGCGGTGAGGAGCTGCGAACCGGCGCCCTGGGTGATGTTGAGCGCCCGGCCGAGCCGATGGGTGAGCTGGATGGCCGCGGCGCCGGTCGCCTCGTCCTCCTCGATGCCGTCGCCACGCCCGGGAAAGCCACGGGCCCGGACGCGTCCGGCGGCCTCGTCCTCCCAGGCCCAGGCGTAGATCCACTCCCCTGCCGGGGGCACGGTGAGGTCGTCGACCTCGGCGGCGGTCGCGTACTGCCGCAAGGTGCGCGGCGGAGCCCACTCCGCCCGCGCCTCGATCCAGCTGAACTCCCCGTCCAGCCGCGCGCCCACCACACCGGCGGGCGTGACCAGCTCGGGCACGTCGAGCAGCCAGGCCGCGCCGACGCACGGGTAACCGGCGAAGGGCAGCCGCACGGAGGGCGTGTAGATGTCGATGACCCCACGCTCGGGGTCGTCCACGAACACGGTCTCGCTGAAGCCGAGCTTCGCGGCCAACGCCTGCCGCTCGCTCCGCTCGGGGATCACCGAGCCGTCACGGACGACGCCGAGTTCGTTGCCGTATCCGCCCCTGGGTCCGCAGAAGACGCGGAGGACGTCGTAGTCAGTCACGGGGGCATTCAAGCATCGTGCCCACGGCGAGGTCGTCCCAGGCGGGGGCTCCCCCGGGGAGGTTCCAGGAGGGGGTGGGGGCGGTGTCGTACGGCAGGGAGGCGACGGCGTCGGCGTAGCCGCGTTCCACAGCGGCCCGTTGACCCCGGAGGTCCGGATGCGGCGGGCGGGAGTCCAGGCCGTCCATACGCTGCCGGTGCGCCGCGGTGACCTCCTCGGCCGTCCGCCGCCACAGTTCCTCGTCCACCACGCTCCTGAGCTCCACGCACACCGGTTCCGCCCCCTCCGCGAGCGCGGCCAGGGCGCGGTCGTGGCCGTCCGGGATCAGCCGGCCGTCGAAGAAGGAAACCCACCAAAGGAGTACGGGCGCGAGCGTGCCGTCCCTCGCGTGCTTGCGGTACGCCTTCACACGCAGGGCGTCGGGCGGGGAGAGGCGGCGCAGGGGCAGCACTCCGTGCCAGCCGCCCCCGCAGTACAGCTCCAGGCTGCCGCCCGGCCGGTCCCGGACGAAGTCCTCGGTCCAGCTACCCGGCGCGAAGCCGGTACGGCCCGCCAGCTCCCAGCGTCCGTCGCGCAACGGGGTCCCTTCAGCATCCTCCAGCCACCGCGCGTACCTGTGCGGCCAGTCGACCTCTGATCGCCTGGCCGACGAGCGCAGCGCCGGAAGCGGCGAGCGGAAGCCGTCCAGGCGGTGCAGACACAGCTCCGGGCAGCAGCCCTCGCCCGCCGACCGCCCCGGCAACAGGGGCCGCTCCCCCTGTCGCAGCAGCCGTATCCACGGCCGCACCCCGGAAGGTGACAACAAAGGTAAGGCTAACCTAAACCCATGACCGTACTGGAGAAGCCCGCGCCCGAGGCCACCTCGGACGCCACCCCACCATCCAGACGCCGCCCCACGACCGCCTGGCTGCTGACCACCGGCCTGGCCCTCGCCCTCCTCGCCCTCGTGCCGGTCGCCGCGGGCATCGGTGCCTACCCGGTTCCCGTCGGTGACGTCCTCGCCTCCATCCAGCACCGCGCCGGCCTCGGCGGCACCGAACTCGACCGCGTCGCCGAGTCGGTGCTCTGGAACGTCCGCTTCCCGCGCATCGTGCTCGCGCTGCTCATCGGCGCCTCCCTCGGCTGCGCCGGCGCGCTGATGCAGGGCGTGTTCGGCAATCCGCTCGCCGAGCCCGGCGTCATCGGCGTCTCCTCGGGCGCGGCGGTCGGCGCGGTCGGCACGATCGCGGTCGGCGTCGACTTCCTCGGCACCTGGACGGTTTCCGTCTTCGCGTTCGTCTCCGGACTCGCCACCGTCCTGCTCGTGTACGCGATGTCGCGCTCCGGCGGCCGTACCGAGGTGGTGACGCTGATCCTCACCGGTATCGCCGTGAACGCCTTCTGCGGGGCGGTGATCGGGCTGTTCCTGTTCTTCGCGGACACCGCGGCCATCCAGCAGATCACCTTCTGGCAGCTCGGCTCGCTCTCCCAGGCGACCTGGCCGAAGGTGCTGGCGGTGCTGCCGTGCGCCGCGCTCGGACTCGCCGTCGCCCCGCTGTACGCCCGCCGCCTGGACCTGCTGGCCCTGGGCGAACGGCCCGCGCGGCATCTGGGCGTCGACGTCGAGCGGCTGCGCATCGTCCTCGTCCTGGTCATCGCCCTGCTGACGGCCGCCGCGGTGAGCGTGTCCGGGATCATCGGCTTCGTCGGTCTCGTCGTGCCGCATCTGCTGCGGATGGCGGCGGGGCCGGGGCATCGGTTCCTGGTGCCGGCCAGTGCGCTGCTGGGGGCGCTGGTCCTGCTCGCGGCGGACCTGGTGTCCCGCACGATCGCGGCGCCCGCGGAGTTGCCGCTCGGGGTGTTGACGGCGCTGCTGGGAAGTCCGTTCTTCTTCTGGTTGCTGCGGCGGACTCGGCGGCGGCAAGGGGGGTGGACCTAGGTCGCGGACACGGCCTAGGGCCGGCACGTCGACCGCGCGACACCACGCCGGCCCTCCTTCCCGGCACGACGGCCCTCAGCCCCCACGACCTGTTCGGCGGTGCCGAACCGCCCGCGACCGACTCCTCCAAGGAGCCCGCCCATGAGACTTCTCCGCCCGCGCCCCGCTCCCCCACCCCCCGCCGCCCCCGGCGACACCCTGGCCGAGGCCGACGACCTCCACGTCCGCCTCGGCACCCGCCCCGTCCTGCACGGCGTCTCCCTCCCCGTCCGCGCCGGTGAGGTGCTCGCGCTCGTCGGCCCCAACGGTGCCGGAAAGTCCACCCTGTTGAGCGCGCTGGCCGCCGACGTCCCGGCCGCCGAGGGTGTCGTACGGATCCACGGTCGCCCGGCGACCGACTGGTCCGCGCCCGACCTCGCCCTGCGCCGCGCGGTGCTGCCGCAGTCGGCGACGCTCTCCTTCCCCTTCCCGGTGGAGGACGTCGTACGGATGGGACGCGCACCCCACGCCTCCTCCCCCGCCGAGGACGACCTCGCCGTCGCCGAGGCGATGGCCGCCACCGAGGTGACCGACTTCGCCGTACGGCCGTTCTCCGCGCTCAGCGGCGGTGAGCGGGCCCGCGTGGCGCTCGCCCGGGTGCTCGCGCAGCGCGCCCCGCTGCTGCTGCTCGACGAGCCGACGGCGGCGCTGGACCTCCGGCACCAGGAGCTGGTGCTGAGGGTGTGCCGGGAGCGGGCGCGGGCCGGGGACGCGGTGGTGGTCGTCCTGCACGATCTGGGGCTCGCGGCGGCCTATGCGCACCGGGTCGCGATCCTGCACGCCGGGCGGGTCGCGGCCGACGGGCCGCCGGCCGAGGTGTTCACCGAACGGCTGCTGTCGGAGGTCTACGACCAGCCCGTGGAGGTGCTTCCCCATCCGCGGACGGGGGCGTTGCTCGTGACCCCGCTACGCAATCTTTGACGTTCCTTTGGCTTCTCTATGGGCTCGGTTTTGACCACTTAGGCAATCCTTATCCGAGTTAGGCGAGCCTCACCTTCCTAGCTCGTGAGCCACGTCACGCACACTTTCGGCCACCCCTGGAGCCCTCATGCGCACCGTCAGACTCCCCGTCACCACCGCCGTCGCCGCCGTGGCAGCCCTGACCGCCGTCACGGGGTGCACGGAGAAGGGCAGTTCGGCGGGGAGCGACCGGGTCGTCAACGTGACGGCGACGGACGACAAGTGCGAGGTGTCGAAGAAGGAGTTCCCGGCCGGGCATGTCGAGCTCGCCGTCGAGAACAAGGGATCCAAGGTCACCGAGGTCTACATCCTCTTCCCGGACGACCGCATCGTCACCGAGCGCGAGAACATAGGCCCCGGCACCAAGCAGACCGTCACCGCCGAGGTGAAGGCGGGCGACTACACGATCGCCTGCAAGCCCGGCATGAAGGGCGACGGCATCCGGCAGAGCGTCAAGGCCACCGGGGACGGCGCCGTCGCCCAGCGCGACCCGCGGCTCGACAAGGCCGTCGCCGCCTACCGCGAGTACGCGCAAGCGCAGGCCGACGAGACGCTGCCGCTGGCCGAGGCCTTCGCCAAGGCCGTCAAGGACGGGGACATCGAGGCCGCGAAGAAGGCCTACGCCACCTCCCGCATCGGCTGGGAGCGCACCGAGCCGGTCGCCGAGTCCTTCGGCGACATCGACCCGAAGGTCGACGTCCGCGAGGACGGCCTGGCGGCCGGCCAGGACCCGGCCACCGACTGGACCGGCTGGCACCGGCTGGAGAAGGCCCTGTGGCAGGACAAGAAGATCGGCGACCGTGAGAAGGAGCTCGCCGACCTGCTCGTCAAGGACCTGAAGGACTGGCAGAACCGGGTCGGCAAGGCCGAGATCACCCCGACCTCCATGGCCAACGGCGCCAAGGAACTCCTCGACGAGGTCGCCACCGGCAAGGTCACCGGCGAGGAGGAGCGCTACTCGCACACCGACCTCGTCGACTTCAAGGCCAACGTCGAGGGCGCGCAGAAGGCCTACGAACTGCTGAAGCCGGTCGCCCAGGAGAACGACGCGGCGCTGGTCACCGAACTCGACAAGCAGTTCGGCGCGTTGAACGCGCTGCTCGACAAGTACCGCGCGGACAAGTCGTCGTACGACTTCACCTCGTACGACAAGGTCGGCGACGCCGACCGCAAGGAGCTGTCGGACGGTGTCAACGCCCTCGCGGAGCCGCTGTCCAAGCTCGCCGCCGCCGTCGTCGTGAAGTAAGGCGGGCACCCTCATGACCGAGACTCCTTCCTCCCCGTCCCGGCGTGCCCTGATCGGCTGGGGCGGGGCCGGGCTCGCGCTCGGTGCCGTCGCGGCCGGGGGTGCCGTGGCGATGACCGGCACGGGCCCTGACGTGGACCCCGTCGGCGCCGAGGCGGGCGCCGCCGTCGAGTTCCACGGCGACCAGCAGGCCGGTATCGCCACCCCGGTGCAGGACCGGCTGCACTTCGCCGCGTTCGACGTGAAGACCGACGACCGCGCCGAGTTCGTGCGGCTGCTGAAGGACTGGACGGCGGCCGCACGCCGGATGACCGCCGGGCAGGCGGTCGGCGAGGGCGGGTACGGCGGTCCGGCCGAGGCGCCGCCGGACGACACCGGTGAGGCGCTGGGGCTGAAGCCGTCGCGGCTGACCCTCACCATCGGGTTCGGTCCGTCCCTGTTCGAGAAGTTCCAGCTCGCCGACCGGCGGCCCGAAGCCCTCGTCGAACTGCCGCACTTCGCCGGTGACAACCTCGACAAGAACCGCAGCGGCGGCGACCTGTGCGTCCAGGCCTGCGCGGACGACCCGCAGGTCGCCGTGCACGCGATCCGCAACCTGGCCCGCATCGGCTTCGGCAAGGTCGTCATCCGCTGGTCCCAGCTGGGCTTCGGGAAGACCTCGTCCACGACCCCCGAGGAGCAGACCCCGCGCAACCTCATGGGCTTCAAGGACGGGACACGGAACATCGCCGGCACGGAGACGGACCGGCTGAAGAAGTTCGTGTGGGTCGGCGAGAAGGACGGCCCGGCGTGGATGACCGGCGGGTCCTACCTCGTCGCCCGGCGCATCCGTATGCACATCGAGACCTGGGACCGCACCTCCCTGCGGGAGCAGGAGGACATCATCGGCCGCGACAAGGGCGAGGGCGCCCCGGTCGGCAAGGCGAAGGAGCGTGACGAGCCGTTCCTGAAGGCGATGCTGCCCGACGCGCACGTCCGGCTCGCGCACCCCGACTCCAACGACGGGGCGACGATCCTGCGCCGCGGCTACTCCTTCACCGACGGCACCGACGGCCTGGGCAGGCTGGACGCGGGGTTGTTCTTCCTCGCCTACCAGCGCGACCCGCGCACCGGGTTCATCCCGATCCAGCGCAACCTGGCGATCGACTCGCTCAACGAGTACATCCAGCACGTGGGTTCGGCGATCTACGCGATCCCGCCCGGCGTCCGCGACAAGAACGACTGGTGGGGCAGCACGCTGTTCGCCAAGGAGGCGTGAGGGACCGTGTTCTCCAACTATCTGATCGGTCTGCGCGAGGGCCTGGAGGCCAGCCTCGTCGTCTGCATCCTCATCGCCTATCTGGTGAAGACGGACCGCCGGGACGCCCTCAGGCCCATCTGGATCGGCATCGGCGTCGCGGTCGCCCTCGCGCTCGGTTTCGGCTGCGCGCTCGAATTCGGCTCGCAGGAGCTGACGTTCGAGGCGCAGGAGGCGCTCGGCGGGTCGCTGTCGCTCCTCGCGGTGGTCCTGGTGACGTGGATGGTGTTCTGGATGCGCCGCACCGCCCGGCACCTCAAGGCCGAGCTGCACGGCAAGCTGGACGCGGCCCTGCGGATGGGCACCGGCGCACTGGTGGCGACCGCGTTCCTCGCCGTCGGCCGGGAGGGCCTGGAGACGGCCCTGTTCGTGTGGGCTTCCGTGCGCGCGGCCGGCGACGGCACCCCGCGCCCGCTGATCGGCGTCGCCCTCGGCATCGCCACCGCGATCGTCCTGGGCTGGCTGTTCTACCGCGGCGCCCTGCGCATCAACCTGGCCAGGTTCTTCACCTGGACCGGCGGCATGCTGGTGGTCGTGGCGGCGGGCGTGCTGGCGTACGGCTTCCACGATCTGCAGGAGGCGCGCTGGCTGCCGGGCCTGAGCGACAAGGCCTTCGACGTCAGCGACACCATCGATCCGTCGAGTTGGTACGGCACCGTGCTGAAGGGCGTCTTCAACTTCCAGCCCGACCCGACCGTCCTCCAGGTCACGGTGTGGCTGCTGTACCTGATCCCGACGCTCACGCTGTTCCTCGCACCGGTAGGGTTCGCCTCCGGGAAGGGGAAGGTGAAGGGACCTGATGAGCAGGGAACGCGGCCCTCGAAGGCTCCGCAGGCTTGACCGGAGCGCACTGATAGCTGCCTCGGTGACCGCTTTGTCGCTGACGGCGAGCGGATGCGTGGTGGTCCACGGGGAGCGGGAGATTCTCCCCTCGGCCACCAAAGCGGAGGCTGCCAAGGCCCTAGAGCAGTTCACAACCGCGTACAACAAGGCGGACAAGGCGTACGACAGCTCCCTCGACGCCGACTACGTCACCGGCGCCCTGAGCGACATCGATGCGGCGCGGCTGAAGGCGGGCAAGGCGGTGAGCCCCGGCGGCAACGCGGCACACACCCCGCTGAAGCTGTCGGACATCAAGTTCACGATCCCGAAGAAGGCGGGCTGGCCACGCTGGTTCCTGGCCGACGCGGCCGGCAACAAGTTCGGCAGCGCGCGCTGGTTCTTCGTGTTCACCCGCCACAGCCTGGACGAGCCGTGGGAGGCCGCGTATCTGACGCTGGTGGCCCCCGACGACGTGCCGAAGTTCAAGACGGACAAGGACGGCTGGGCCGAGGCCATCCCCGCGAACTCGGCCGAACTGGCCGTGCCTCCGGGGGACTTGAGCAAGGCGTACGCGAGCTACCTCAAGGACGGCGGGGACGCCTTCGCGCCCGGCCGCCACACCAGCGGGTGGCGTGCCGACCGGGCGAAGGACGCCAAGCGGCCGGGCCTGGTCAGCCAGTTCATCGACGAACCGCTCACGAACGGCGACTACGCCCCGCTGGCGCTGCGCACCACGGACGGCGGCGCGCTGGTGTTCTTCACCACGCGCTACTACGAGAAGCGGACCGCCTACGCGGGCACCTCGGTCCCCTCGCCGGGCAAGGCCGTCGAGGCCCTGACGAAGGGCGAGATAAAGCAGTCGCTCACGATGGAGATCATCTCCACCGAGGTGGCCCTGGACCCGAAGGGCTCCGGCAAGGTGGAGGTCATCGGCCGGACCCAGGGACTCACGTCGGCGAAGGGCGAGTGACGTCACTCGGGGCGGCGGCTCGGCGCGGCCGCCCCGGACGGCGGCTCAGTGCCGCAGCGGCCAGGCCGCGCCGGCGTGGTGGGACTCCTGGCCGGCGTGGCGGGCGCAGGCGTCGGTGAGGATCTCCAGCAGGCTCAGCGGGTCGGGCAGCGGGTGTTCGAGCCCGCGCACCCAGTGCACGGTCTGGCCCTCGCCGGGCAGCCGGGCGGGCGGTACGAGGACGTAGGACCCGCGGCAGTGCCAGCGCAGCCCCGGGTGCTCGTCCATGGTCTCGGGGTGGCAGTCCAGCTCGCAGGGCCACCACTCGTCCTCGTCCTCGGGGGTGCCGCGGGTGAGGGTGAAGAACAGCATGCGGCCGTCGTCGCTCTCGGCGACCGGTCCGACCTCGATGCCGGAGTCGAGCAGCCGCTCCAGCGCCTCGCGCCCGGCCTCGATCGGCACGTCGAGGACGTCGTGCACCATGCCGGTCGCGGTGATGAAGTTGGCCTGCGGCTGATGGCGGGCCCAGCGCTCGATCTGGGCGCGGTCGGTGGTGGACTGCGTCTGCCAGGCGAAGGACACCGGGTGCCGGGCGGGGGTGGGACAGCCGACCCGGTCACAGGAACAGCGGTAGCCGGCGGGGTGCGCGGCGGGCGCGAGGGGCAGTCCCGCGGCGGCGGCGGCCAGCAGCAGGGCCTCTCTGCCGCCGTCGTCGGCGGTGTCCCTGGGGCGGCGTCCGCGCAGCCACTGGGAGAGTTTGCCCTGTAGGCCGGTCCGGCCGCCCAACTCCGCGCTCATCTATCGCCTCGCCTCGCTGTCGTGCGGAACAGCATGCCCTATGGTCCCATCATCGTGCGCTCCGGGGGGCCGTAGCGGACAACCGGGGTAGGTGGGACGAGGCGTACACAGCACCTTGATCAGCGGTAATGGCCTGCTTTGGCGGGATTTACGCCCCTACCGTGCGCGGTGCGAGGCCGTACAGGGCGTAGTCGACCAACGTGTCCGTGTACTCGTACGAGATCGGGCCCGTGTGCTGGAGCCAGCGCTGGGCGAGGGGGGAGACCCAGAGCTCGAGGGCGATGCGCGGGTCGACCTCCTGGCGGACCTGGCCGACCTCCTGGGCGGCGCGCACCCGGTCGACGTACAGCCGGAGCGAGGGTTCGAGGAGCTTGGCCACGAAGACCCGGCCGAGCTCCTCGTTGACCACACCCTCGGCGGCGAGGGCGCGGGACGGGACTTCGAAGCGGGGGTCCTTGAGCTGGTCGACGGTGAGGCGCAGGACGGCCTTGAGGTCCGCGGCGAGGTCGCCGGTGTCCGGGATCGCGAACTCGTACTCCGGGCCCGCGTCCCGGGACGCCTGTTCACTCAGGTCGAGGAAGGCCTCCAGCAGGACGTCCGCCTTCGACGACCACCACCGGTAGATCGTCTGCTTGCCGACGCCGGCGCGGGCGGCGATGCCCTCGATCGTGGTCCTGGGGTAGCCGACTTCCCCGACGAGGGCGAGGGCGGCGTCGTAGATGGCGCGGCGGGACTTCTCGCTGCGGCGGGTGGTGCTGGGGGCGGGGTGGGCGGACTTCTGGGCTGCCATGGCTCGAATTTATCAGGTTGACAAGACGGAGCGTCTCGCCGGACCCTGAGTGAGTCCAGGCGATCGAGACGAACCGTCTCGTTCCATCCATGGTGACGAAGGGAGCTCGACCATGGCCCGAAACGGAGCCGGAAACATGCTGGGCGTCGGCGGGACGCGGCGGAACCTCGGCCGCGGCGCGCTGCGCGGAGGCGGCCGGGACGGCCGTATCGGCGGCGGCGCCGACCCCCGGACCCAGAAGAAGGAGCTGCTGCGCAAGTTCCAGGAGAAACAGGGGCAACTACGGGGAGAGGAGCCGGCCGACGGGGCGTCGTGACCGGTGTCGGCGTCACGGACCGGGCGGGGGCGCGGGCGAGGCTTCGTGCTGTGGGCCGGTCCTAGGCGTCGCGGGGCAGGCGGGACTTTGCGGACACGGCCTAGCGCTCTTCGTCCTCGGCCGGCGGCCAGGCGTCGCCCCAGGCCGCGTCGCGGGCCGCCTTGTAGAGGTCGCCGTGGCGTTTGGTGATCGTGGTGCGCCGCAGGGAGGGTTCGGTCTCGCACAGGTCGAGAAGGACCTGGCCCTTGCGGATCTGGGGTTTGCGTACGACGCGGGCGGGGGCCGGGGTGACGGGGTGGCGGGTGGCGGCGACGTAGGCGAACTTCTCGTCCTCGTAGGCGAGGGAGCCGCCCTTGATCTGGCGGTGGAGCGAGGAGCGGCTGACCCGTGCCGAGAAGTGGCACCAGTCCGTGCCGGGGACGATGGGGCAGGCGGCGCTGTGCGGGCAGGGCGCGGCGATGTGGAAGCCGGCGGTGACGAGGCGGTCGCGGGCCTCGATGACGCGGGTGTAGCCGTCCGGGGTGCCGGGCTCGACGATCACGACGGCCTGGGCGGCGGAGACGACGGTGTCGAGGAGGGCGGTGCGGTCGGGTGCGGTGAGCTCGTTGAGGACGTAGGAGACCGTGACCAGGTCGGTGGGGTCCAGGGTGAGCGCCGAGCCGATCCGGGCGCGGTGCCAACCGGCTTTCCCGAGCGCGGGGTTGGCGGCGGCGATCTCCCGGCCGATCGCGAGGGCGGGCTCGGCCCAGTCCAGTACGGTGACGTCGCGCTCGCCGGGCCAGGTGGCGGTGACCGCCCAGGTCGCGGCGCCGGTTCCGCCGCCGACGTCGGTGTGGCTGGTGGGGGCCCAGTCGGGGACGGCCCGCGCGAACGCCTCCAGTGCCGCGTGGACGGCCTCGAAGGTGGCGGGCATGCGGTAGGCGGCGTAGGCGGCGACGTCGGCGCGGTCTCGGAGGATGGGGGTGTGGGTGGGGGTGGCGCCCCGGTAGTTGGCGATGAGGCGTTCGACGGCCTGGGCGGCCTGGCGGGGCGGGAGACCGTCGAGGAGGTTGGCGAGGCTGTGGCGCAGGGTCTCGGCCGGGGGTACGGGGGCGTTCACTCGGCGATTCTACGAGGGCGCGCGGCGTGGGCGCGGGCCTCGGTTCTTCTCGCCGGCACCGCTACAGCTCCCGCACCGCCCGCGCCACCCTCGTGCCCACCGCCGCCCGTGGCCGGCTGTCCGGCCCCCGCCTGCGCGGATGCACCGCGTTCGCCAGCAGCACGACGAAAGTGTCCGTCGCCGGATCCAGCACCAGCGACGTCCCCGTGAACCCGGTGTGCCCCGCCGCTCCCCGCCCCGCCAGCTCCCCCATGAACCACGGCTGGTCGACCGCGAACCCCAGCCCGGGCGGGGTCAGCAGCAGCTCCACGAAGTCGGGGCCGAGGATGCGGGCGGGGCCGTACGCGCCGCCCGACAGCAGTGCGCGGCAGAAGATCGCCAGGTCCCGGGCCGTCGAGAACAGGCCCGCGTGGCCCGCCACCCCGCCCAGCGCCCACGCGTTCTCGTCATGGACGACACCCCGCAGCATCCCCCGGTCCGCCTTGGCCCACGGCCGCCGTTGGTCCTCGGTGGCCGCCGCGCCGGGGCACGGCCCGAAGTGGGTGGCGGTCATGCCGAGGGGGCGGGTGATGCCGTCGTGGACGAGGACGTCGAGGGTGCGGCTGGTGAGGCGTTCCAGTACGTGCTGGAGCAGGAGCAGGTTCAGGTCGGAGTAGCAGTAGGTGCCGGGCACGCCGATCGGTGGCTCCGCGCGTAGCATCTCCAGCCGCTCCGCGTCGTCCGCGCAGGCGTACAGGGGCAGTTCGGGCCGCAGTCCCGAGGTGTGCGTGAGCAGTTGGCGCACCGTGATGCCGTACCGGGCCGCCGCGCGGAAGTCCGGCAGGTACGCCCCGACCCGCGCGTCGATGCCGAGCGTGCCCCGCTCGATCTGCTGCACCGCGGCGACCGAGGTGAAGAGCTTGGTGAGGGAGGCCAGGTCGAAGGGCGTGTCCGTGGTCATCGGGACGCGGGAGCCGGGCGGCAGTTCCACCCCGGCGTCCTTGTCCTCGTCGTAGGAGGCGTACCGCACCGCCCAGCCGGCCGCCTCCTCCACCGCGAGGTACGGCCCCCGCCCGACGGCCAGCACCGCGCCGGCCGCCCAGGGGCGAGGGCCGGTGGTGAGGTCGTGGACCTCGCGGACGAGATGACGGATCTCCTCGGGGTCGAGTCCTGCCCTCTCCGGCGTGTCCTCGCGCAGTCTCGGCGCGCTCAGCTCTCTGCTCCCTCCGCACCCGCACTGCTGTCCGCACGTCTGTTCCAAGGACGGCACATTCCCATGAAGCAGGCCAGCGCCACCAGTGCTGCGGCCAGTTGGACGACGGCCATCGGGACGGCGGTGTCCTCCCCGGCGACGCCCACGAGGGGTGAGGCGATCGCGCCGATGAGGAAGGAGGACGTGCCGAGGAGCGCGGACGCGGAGCCGGCGGCGTTCTTGGTGCGCAGCAGGGCCAGCGCCTGGGTGTTGGGCAAGGTCACGCCCATCGCGGACATCAGGACGAAGAGGGCCGCGGCCACCGGCACCAGTCCGGCCTCGCCGAACACGCCCAGGGACATCAGCAGCAGCGCCGTCGCCGCCAGGATCACCACCGCCAGGCCCGCCCCCAGCACCCGGTCCAGGCTGACCCGGCCCACCAGCACCTTGCCGTTGATCTGGCCGACGACCACCAGCCCGACCGAGTTCAGCCCGAACAGCAGGCTGAAGGTCTGCGGTGAGGCCCCGTAGATCTCCTGGATCACGAACGGCGACGCCGATATGTAGGCGAAGAGGGCGGCGAAGGCGAACCCTCCCGCCAGCATGTACCCGGCGAAGGCACCGTCGGCGAGCAGTCCGCGCATGGCGCGCAGGGCCGCGCCGACCCCGCCGGGGTGCCGGTCGGCCGGCGGGAGGGTCTCGGGGAGCTTCCACCAGACGAGGCCCGCCAGCAGCACCCCGACCACCGTCAGCACGACGAACACGCCCCGCCAGTCCGTCACCCGCAGCACCTGCCCGCCGATGAGCGGCGCGATGATCGGGGCGACGCCGGAGATCAGCATGAGGGTGGAGAAGAAGCGGGCCATCGCCAGGCCGTCGAACAGATCGCGTACGACAGCCCGCGCGATCACTATCGCCGCCGCGCCCGCGAGTCCCTGCGCCAGCCGGAAGGCGACAAGGAGTCCGACGGTGGGCGCGAGCGCGCAGAGCGCCGTGGCGACGACGTACACCGCGAGACCCGCGAGCAGCGGGCGCCTGCGTCCCCATCGGTCGCTCATCGGGCCGACGACCAACTGCCCGAGCGCCATGCCGGCCAGGCAGGCGGTGAGCGTGAGCTGGACGGTCGCGGCGGGGGCGTGCAGGGAGCGGGTGACCTCCGGGAGCGCGGGGAGGTACATGTCCATCGCCAGCGGGGGCGTGGCGGTCAGGCCGCCGAGGACGAGGGTGACGAGGAGGCCGGTGCGGCGCAGGGAGCGGGTGGGCGGTTGCGTGGTCGTCGGTGTCGCTGTCTGCGGCACGTCCTGTGCCGGCCCCCCACGGTCGCCCATGCGCCCCTCCCTCTCCGAGTGATCCGCCCTCTATGCTCTCAGCTCGTACAGAGTGCCTAGGTCGTGTCCGCGAAGTCCCGTCGTCCGCCCGGAGGGCGGGCCCAGGCGGGACTTTGCGGACACGGCCTAGGGTCACATGAGCGAGGGGCGGGGCCGCGATGGCCGAGCAGAGCGTGCGGTGGGGGATCCTGGCGACCGGGGGGATCGCGGCCGCGTTCACGGCCGATCTCGTCGATCTGCCCGACGCCGAGGTGGTGGCGGTGGCCTCGCGGACGCAGTCCTCGGCCGACGCGTTCGCCGAACGGTTCGGTATCCCGCGGGCGTACGGCGACTGGACCGCGCTCGCCGAGGACGGCGACATCGATGTCGTGTACGTCGCGACCCCGCACTCGGCACACCGCGTGGCCGCCGGGCTCTGTCTTGAGGCCGGGCGCAGCGTGCTGTGCGAGAAGGCGTTCACGCTGAACGCGCGGGAGGCCGAGGAGCTCGTCGCGCTGGCCCGGGCACGCGGGAGCTTCCTGATGGAAGCCATGTGGATGTACTGCAATCCACTGGTCCGGCGGCTCAAGGCGCTGGTGGACGACGGCGCGATCGGCGAAGTGCGCCATGTGCAGGCCGACTTCGGGCTGGCCGGCCCCTTCCCGCCCTCGCACCGGCTGCGCGACCCGGCACAGGGCGGCGGCGCGCTGCTGGACCTCGGCGTGTACCCGGTCTCCTTCGCCCAGTTGCTGCTCGGCGAGCCGTCGGACGTCACGGCACGCGCGACGCTGTCCGCCGAGGGCGTCGACCTGCAGACCGGAGCACTGCTCTCCTGGGACGGCGGAGCGCTCGCCTCGGTGCACTGCTCCATCGTCGGCGGTACGGCGACCTCCGCGTCGGTCACCGGCTCGGGCGGCCGTATCGACGTGCCGCACGGCTTCTTCTTCCCGGACCGGTTCGTCCTGCACCGTGACGGCCGGGACCCCGAGGAGTTCACGGCCGACCCGGCGGACGGGCCCCGCAACACCCTGCGGCACGAGGCCGCCGAGGTGATGCGTGCCCTGCGCGCCGGGGAGACCGAGTCGCCGCTGGTGCCGCTGGACGGCACGCTGGCCGTGATGCGGACGCTCGACGCGATCCGGGACCGCGTCGGCGTCCGCTACCCGGGCGAGACCCCCGACGGGGACGTCACCGGCGAAGTGGCCGCGCTCACACCGGCGTGAGCCCCGGCTCCCCGGCCCGGGTGACGAAGGACGCGGCCGTCGTGACCGGCGCCCCGGGCGTGGTCACGTACGGCACGGTCTTGTAGTCGGCCCGCGCCTGCTCCTGGCCCAGCGCGACGGTCACATAGCCGCGCCGCCCGTTGTAGAACCGCATGTGCGGGTTGGCCTGCATGTACGTGTCCCAGTTGGCGGGCCGGTCGGCGCCGTCGCGGCCGCTGGCGATCGACGTGGCCACGATCTCCGTGCCGAGCGTGTCCGAGTCGGGGTCGTCGAAGTCGTCCTTGATGTCGAAGCCGTAGCCGACGTGGACGTCACCGGTGAGCACCATCAGGTTCTCGATCCCGGCGGCCCTGGCACCGTCCAGGACGCGGCGGCGGGAGGCGCGGTAGCCGTCCCAGGCGTCCATGGAGACCCGGGAGGGCGCGGTGAGGTCGAACTTCCGCTGGGAGAAGGTGACCTGCTGCGGTACGACGTTCCACAGCGCCGTCGACTCGCGCCACCCGTCGAGCAGCCAGCGTTCCTGCGTCGCGCCGGTCATCGTGCGCGCCGGGTCGTCGACGTCCGGGCCGGGGATCTGGGCGCCGTCGCCGTAGGCCTGGTTGGAGCGGTACTGCCGGGTGTCCAGCACGTCGAACTGGGCGAGCCGGCCCCAGTGCAGGCGGCGGTAGAGCCGCATGTCCGGGCCCGTGGGCTGCTGCGGAGTGCGCAGGGGCTGGTTCTCCCAGTAGGCGCGGTAGGCGGAGGCGCGGCGCAGCAGGAACTCCTCCGGCGGGACGCTGTTCTCCGGGGTGTCGCCGGCGTAGTTGTTCTCGGTCTCGTGGTCGTCCCAGGTGACGACGAAGGGGTGCGCGGCGTGCGCGGCCCTGAGGTCGGGGTCGGTCTTGTAGAGGGCGTAGCGCAGGCGGTAGTCCTCCAGGGTGACCGTCTCCCGGTTGAAGAGCGCCGGGAGCGTGCGGTCGGTGTAGTTGCGGTAGCCGCCGACGGAGTTGACCGCGTACTCGTACAGGTAGTCGCCGAGGTGGAAGACGACGTCCACGTCGTCCTGCGCGAGATGGCGGTACGGCGTGAAGTAGCCGTCGGTGTAGGCCTGGCAGGAGACGGCGGCCAGGGTGAGGGAGCCCACCTGGCTGGTGGCGAGCGGCGCGGTGCGGGTGCGGCCCGTCTCGCTGATCCAGGTGCCGGTGCGGAAGCGGTAGTAGAAGGCACGGTCCGCGTCCAGGCTGTCGACCTCGACGTGGACCGTGTGGTGGAACTCGGGGTGCGCGGTGGCCGTGCCGCGTCTGGCGATACGGCTGAACCCCTCGTCGTGCGCCAGTTCCCACTGGACGGTGACGCGTTCGGCGGGCAGTCCGCCGTCCGGCTGGTACGGCGCGGGGGCGAGGCGGGTCCACAGGACGACGGAGCCGGGCTGCGGGTCGCCGGAGGCGACGCCGAGGGTGAAGGGGTCGGCGGTGATCTGGCGGGGGTCGAGCCGCGCGGCACTCGCGGCGCCCGCGGCCGGCAGGTTGACGGCGAAGGCGAGCGCGGCGGCCGCGCCGGTGAGGGTCAGGAAGCGACGCCGGCCGATGTGCCGGGCGGCTGCGCGCAGTTCGAGGGCGTGCTGGGGCGGGTCTGAAGCGATGGTCATCCGGTCCTCCCCTGACTGATGGATGCATGACGCATTGGAGTGGCCGGGGACGACACTCGCTTGGCGCGTACATAACACCCGGATGGCAGACAGATGAGTTCCGAATGGCGGACCCTCACGTACGCTGCGGGCCCATGAGCGAGAGGGAAACGGACACAAGGATCGCCGTGGTGACCGGCGCCGGCTCCGGTATCGGCCGCGCGGTCGCGGTGGAACTGCTGCGCGCGGGCTGGTCGGTGGCGCTGGCCGGGCGGCGCGTCGAGACGCTGGAGGAGACGGCGGGGCTGGTGCCCGACGGGGCCGCTCTCGCCGTACGCACGGACGTGTCACGCGAGGAGGACGTGGCCGCGTTGTTCGCCGCCACCGCGGAGCGGTTCGGGCGGGTGGACCTGCTGTTCAACAACGCGGGGACGTTCGGGCCGGGCGGGGTGCCGGTCGAGGATCTGTCCTACGACGCCTGGCGGCACGTCGTGGACACCAACCTCAACGGGGCGTTCCTGTGCGCGCAGGCGGCGTACCGGCAGATGAAGGAGCAGGACCCGCAGGGCGGCCGGATCATCAACAACGGCTCGATCTCGGCGCACACCCCACGGCCGCACTCGGTGGCCTACACGGCGACCAAGCACGCGCTGACCGGTCTGACCAAGTCACTGTCGCTGGACGGGCGGCCGTACCGCATCGCCGTCGGGCAGATCGACATCGGCAACGCGGCGACCGACATGACCGCGCGCATGGAGACGGGCGCCCTGCAGGCCAACGGGTCGGTGGTGCCCGAGCCGGTGATGGACGTGGCCGATGTGGCGCGGACCGTGCGGCACATGGCCGAGCTGCCGCTGGAGGCGAACGTGCAGTTCGCGACGGTGCTGGCGACGGCGATGCCCTATGTGGGGCGTGGCTGAAAAGCCCCGACGCCCCTCGTCACCTCCACAACTTGCACAAGCGGAATACGAAGTTCCACTGCGTCGCGGCCGGTGGGCGGCATATGCTCAACTTCATCTACACCAGAGCTTCACATATGAAGCAGACGGCTTCCGCAAGCCATACCGAGGGGGGAGGCGGCAGCCGTTCCACGATCACCGGGTGGGGGTGGACCTCGCGCGGGACCGCGAGGTACGCACCGGTGCGTGGAACGGCTGCCGCACAGGCCGTACGACGATGCTCAACGGCCCGGAGTTCTCACAGACGTCACGGAGTCCGGCAGGGCGTGTGCACTCACGCCTGACCGGTCTCGAAGCGGGAGATCCTGCCGTCCTCCTCCACCTCGAAGTGCCAGCGGGTGCGCATCTCGCCCCAGGTGTCGTTGCGGAAGCCGGCGAGGATGTCGCGGCCGTGGTTCGACTCGTTGTCGACCTCCATGTGGCCGTTGGAGGAGAAGATCTCGTCCTCGATCCAGTCGG
Organism: Streptomyces sp. NPDC051243; assembly: GCF_044455405.1. Lineage (NCBI taxonomy): Bacteria > Bacillati > Actinomycetota > Actinomycetes > Kitasatosporales > Streptomycetaceae > Streptomyces > Streptomyces sp. NPDC051243. The sequence goes on from NZ_JBITES010000016.1 coordinate 151,332, forward strand.
CGAGGTCGCGGTCGGTGCCGTCGTCCGCCATGGTCGCGCCGGGCGCGAGGATGCTCAGGAAGCCCTCGCGGTCGTGGGCGTTGACTGCGGTGACGAAGGCGCGGACGGCGGGGTCGCTGAGTTTGGACGTCTGAATCGTCATACCGGTCAGACTCACATCGCCCCCGCCGACCCGCCACCCGAACGGCGGCGACGGCGGGCCGGGTGGGTGTTTTCGGTGCGACGGTGGATACGCGGGAGGGGATCTGTTCGAGCCGACTGTTCCTGCTGACTGTTCCGGGAGTCGCTGTGAGTGCTGTGAGTGCTGTGAGTGCTTTCGACCGACGTGACCTTGGTCTGCTGTTGCTCCGACTGGGTGCCGGCGGGGTGCTTGCCGCGCACGGCTCGCAGAAGCTGTTCGGCTGGTTCGGCGGGCACGGCATCCAGGGGACCGGCCAGTTCATGGAGTCGGTCGGCTACCGGCCGGGCAAGGCGAGCGCGACCGCGGCGGGCCTCGCGGAGACCGGTGGCGGCACGCTGCTGGCGCTGGGGCTGGCGACGCCCGCGGCGGGTGCGGCGGCGGCCGGGGCGATGGCGGGGGCGTCCGCGGTGCACGCCCCGAACGGCTTCTTCAACCAGGGCGGCGGCTACGAGTACGCGGCCACCCTCGGCCTGGCCGCGACCGGCCTCGCGATCGCGGGCCCCGGCCGCCTCTCCCTGGACCACGCCCTGCGCCACGTCCTGGACCGCGGCTGGATGGTCCCCACGGCACTGGCGGCGACGGCCGCGGTGACGGCGCTGGTGGTGGGGGCCCGGAACCGGCGGCTGGACAAGCCGGAGAAGGAGGAGGGGGCGGGCGGGTTCGAGGGCCAGGAGTCGCTGTTCGGGGAGTAAGCGGGTCCGTTCGAGCATGCGGTCGGACTACGCCTCAGGGGCGCGGGGCTGCATCAATTGGCGGCTCCGCCGCGTGGGCGCGACAAGCCACGACGGCGCGGTGGACGACCGACGGCAAAGCGCGCCCCTCACCCAGGTGTCAACCGCAACACCGTTCCCTCGCCGTTCGCCGAGGCAGCGCAGCAGCCGGTACTCGGCGGGCATGAGCTCGATGGTGCGCTCGCCGCGGCGGGCGTGAGCTCGATGGTGCGCTCGCCGCGGCGGGCCCGGCGGGTGGCGTCGTCCAGGACGAGGTCGCCGTAGCGCGGCGAGCCGTCCCAGCCCGCGGGCTGCCCGTCACCGCGAGGTGCGCGCACCAACCGGCGTGCGCGAGCGAGGACTTCGGCCACCCTCCCGCAAGCCACGTCCGGCTGCCGGTCCGCGCCGGGACTGGCCCCGGGGAGGGTGCCCAGGAACTCGCCGGTCCCGGTCGGCAGCAGGACGGCCGGGCGGTCGGGGCGAGAGACGGCGGCTGTGCCTGAGCGCCTCGGTGTCCGGCAGGGTCACGTCGAGGATGACCAGATCGAAGCGGCGTTCGGTGAGCAGGGCCGTGGCCTCGGTGCCGCGGTCCACCGCGACGGTCCGGCAACCGGCGAGCTCCAGCAGCGCGGAGAGCGGCTCGCAGCTGCGGGGATCGCCGAGGACGAGCAGGACGTCCGGTACCGCGTCCGTCGACGACGGTTTCGGCATACGGCCGCTTTGCCGGCGGGCTGTCGGAGGCAGGTGAGCACCGGTCCGGCCAAGTCGGGGCCCTCACCTCCAGGGTGTGGCGACGAGGCGGATCCGTGCGTCGTCGCCGACGAGGCGTGCGGTGGTGGTGGGCAGCGGGATGTGGGCGATCCAGCGGCCGGGGGCCGGGTCCTCGTCGGCGCGGGGTGTGCCGGCGACGCGGTGGTCGCGGATGGCGCCCTCGATCTCCGAGTTCCAGGCGGCCCAGATGCCGGGGCCGGCCTGCGGTGTGCCGACGTCGATGACGAGGGTGTCGGAGAAGTCGGCGGTCTGCTCCAGGTGGTCGCCGAGACCGAGGATGCCGCCCCGCTCGCGCAGGGAGATGAGCCGCAGGTCGAGAATGAACCGCATGGGCTCGTCCGTCGTGGTCCGCAGTCCGCTGTTGAGGAAGGTGGTCGCCAGCGACACCGAGGCCTCCTGCCCGTCCCGGTGCCCGTCGAGCTGGATGGGACACCAGTGGGTCGCGAGCCGCTGGTGCATCACCACGGGCAGCCCGCGCACCGACAGCCGGGCCTCGGCCTGCCACACGAGGTCGTCGTCATCGGGCAGCCGGTGGCCGACCAGCGACGCCTCGATCCGGGTGTCCCCGAACAGGAACCGCCGCAGGTTCTGGTAGCCCTCCTCGGAGTTGACCATCCCGTAGCGCCCGCTGTGACTGCGGTGCACGAAGGCGCGCTGCGCTCCCTTCACGGACGCCCGCTCGATCTGCACCAGCCCGTCGCTGCGCGGCCCGACGGCGGCCGAGGACAGCCCGAAGGCGACGTCGTAGTCGGCCGGGTCGGTCCCCACGAGACAGAACACCCGCTCCAGGGGCAGCGCCCCCGGCCCCTGGGGCATCTCGCGGGCGTCCCACCCCCGGGGCGGGCCGTCGGGGTCCAGCTCGGCCTGCGGGGTGAGGTACTCGTACATCCGCCGGGGCCCGAAGATGTCGGCGCCCTGGATGCCGAAGGCGTCCCGCACCTTCTCCAGCAGCCCGCCCCCGATGTCGAACGTGATGCCGCCGTGCGGGGTGCCGTAGGTGAAGAGCTTCGCGACGCATCCGGCGTCACGCCCCCGGTCGGGCAGCACCTTCTGCAGCAGGCAGCGGCAGATCAGGCCGCCCATCGAGTGGGCGACGAGGTGCACGGCGGGCGCGCCGGTCTTCTCGCGCAGCCGGTCGATGAGATCGAGCAGGTCGGCGGCGGCGTTCTCCAGCCGGTACTCCTGAGGACTGCCGCCCCAGGTGGTCGCCGAGCGGTCGTAGAAGCGGTGGATCCAGACGGTGTTGGCGGGAATCTCCGCGTGCTCGGCGAGATAGGCCGCCTGGTTCCCCTTCACCAGCAGCTCGTAGCCCTCCTCCCGCAGCAGGCGCAGCAGCGGGCTCTCGAACTGGTGGAAGAGCGGCTGGTTGTGCGCGCCGACGCGGACGTGGGTGGAGCCCTCATTGAACCCGTAGAAGGGGTCGTCCACGGTCTTGTCGATGCCCCGGGTTCCGCCGCCGAAGCCGCGCACGTAGACGAGGGGGAGTCTGCGGTTGTCGTCCACGCCGTGCCTCCGGGTGCCGGGGTCCTCGCTTCCTGACTAGAGGAAGCCCAGATCTTGCCTCCGGGAGGGGGCCGGAGCGGTGATGTGACGGAATCCGTCGTTCCGGCACATCCGGAAATCGTGCGACGGATGCCCCGCCCCGCCCCGTAGAGCAGACGACAGACGGATGTCTGCGGGGAGGGGAACAGAACGTGGCAGGGCACGGAGTCAGAGCCGGCAAGGGTACGGCGGCCGCGCTGGCGGCGATGGTGGCGCTCACCGCCTCACAGGCACCGGGCGCGGTCCCGGCACGGGCGTCGGCGCCGACACCGACGCAGGCACCCGCCGAGCAGGGGCCGAGCGTCTCCGGCGACACCCCGTACCGCACCGAGCTGCCGCCGCTGCGGACCGGAGAGCCGGGCGGCGACAAGGCGCCGGCGGAGGTGGGCGGCGCGCTGCCGGCGAGTGTGTTCGCCGCGTACCGGCGAGCGGAGGAGCGGCTCTCGCGGGAGGCGCCCGGCTGTCGCCTGCGGTGGCAGCTGCTGGCGGCGATCGGGCAGGTGGAGTCCGGGCAGGCGCGCGGCGGCCGGGTGACGTCGGACGGTACGACGGTGACGCCGATCCTCGGCCCACGGCTGGACGGCGTGGCGTTCGCGCTGATCCGGGACACGGACGGCGGCGCCCACGACGGGGACACGGCGTACGACCGCGCGGTCGGTCCGATGCAGTTCATCCCGTCGACCTGGGCCCACTGGGGCGCGGACGGCAACGGCGACGGGCGCCGGGATCCGAACAACGTCTTCGACGCGGCGCTCGCCGCCGGGCGCTACCTCTGCGCGGGCGGGCGGGATCTGTCCGTCCCGGCCGAGCTGGACCGGGCGATCCTCGGCTACAACCACTCGGCGGCCTACCTGCGCACGGTCCGGGCCTGGTACGCGTACTTCCTGGACGGCCACCGGGTGGTCCCGGACGCCTCCGCCGGTTCCGCCGACCGCCCCGAGCCGTCGCGGTCCTCCTCGAAGCCGAAGGAGGTCTCACCGACGCCCCCCTCCACCCCTCCGGGCGCCACCCCGTCCCGCCCGCCGTCGACCCCCGCCTCGCCGACCCCCACCGCCCCGTCGCGTCCGGCCACCGACCCCGAGGAGACCGAGAATCCGCAACTCCCCCTCCCCTCCTCCGACATCGACCTCCCGGCCGATGACCTGCTGCCCAGCGGCGCCCCACTCACCAGTAACAGGGCGGACTCGTCACCAGTAACAGGGCGGACTCGATGACCGCTTCCCCCTCCACAACCGCCGATACTGGGCGGTAATGTCGCCACCCGCCGGACAGCACCAGACCGGTGGGTGAGCGCGAAGGGGCCCTCATGGCGACGGACATGCCCGCGGACATGCCTGCGGACCTGCCTGCGGACATGCCCGCAGAGTCAGCTGCGGAGATGGACGCCGTCGACGAGCGTTGGGAGCGCATGTGGAGCCACCGTGAGCAGCTGCTCAAGGTGGCCCGGCGCAGGTCGATGAGTGCGGAGGACGCCGAGGACGCGGTGCACGAGGCGATGCTGCGCGCCGCCGAGCGCCCCGACCTGGACGACGAGCGGCTCGCGGCCTGGCTGACGACGGTCACCATGCGGCTGTGCGTCGACCGCTACCGGCAGGTGAACCGTGAGGCCCAGGTGCACACCAGCCCGACCCTCATCACCCCCGGTCCCGTCCCCGTCGAGGAGGCCGTGTGCGACCGGGCCGAGGCGAAGTGGCTGGCGGTGCGCAGCGGTGAGCTGCCCGCGCGGCAGGCCGAGGCACTGCGGCTGAAGTCGGAGGACCTCGACGTCGGGCAGGTCGCCGTCCGGATGGGCCTCAGCTACCGGACCGTCGAGTCGCTGCTGGCCCGGGCCCGGCGGACGCTGCGGCAGTCGCTGGCGGCCACGCTCGGGTTCGCGCTGTTCCTCATCGGCTGGGGGCGGCCGAGGCCGGCCGGCAAGACCCCGGCCGTGCTGGTGGCGTCGACGGCGGCGACCTTGGCCGTGGCCGGGTTCGTGCTGCCGTACGCCGTCGACGGCGGTGACGGCGGAGGCGGTACGGCTCCTCAGCCCGTCGTCGCCTCGCCGGACGCGGAGGCGCTGCGGCGGGACGGCGACGACGACGGCCGTACTGCCGGGGGGAACCGGCCCACGGCCACGGCGGCCGAGCGGAGCGCGACCGGATCACCGTCCGGGGAATCGTTCCTGCCGCTGTCCGTGCCGTCCCTGCCGCCGGTCCCGGAGGTATCGGTGTCCCCGCTGCCGACGCTGTCCGCGCCGGAGGTGCCGGAGGTCCCGCAGGTGCCGGAACTGCCCGAGGTCCCGGACCTGCCGGTCACCCCCTCCCCCCTTCCGACGGACACGGCACTCCCGTCGGTCCCGGACGCCCCCACCGCCGTACCGTCCCCCTCGCTCCCCGTGCCGACGGCGACCCCACTGCCGTAAACGCGACCCACTGCGGTAACTCCTGAACTCCGGACATACAGCCGTAAATCGGCGCTGAAATCTCGTCCGGAAACGCGCTCGAAAAAATTCCGCCATCCGAGCGACGGACGCCCGCCCCCTCCCCGTAGAGCAGATGTCAGAGCTGCTCCACGGACATGGGCTGAAGGGCGGGACCGGATGGGTGTCGAGATCTGTGTGGAAGGGCTGACCAAGTCCTTCGGTCACCAGGTCATCTGGCAGGACGTCTCACTGACACTGCCCGCCGGGGAGGTCTCGGTCATGCTCGGCCCCTCGGGCACGGGCAAGTCGGTGTTCCTCAAGACGCTCGTCGGGCTGCTGAAGCCGGAGCGGGGCTCGATCACGATCCAGGGCCGGGACATCACCAAGCTCCGCGAGCACGACCTGTACGAGGTGCGGAAGCTGTTCGGCGTGCTGTTCCAGGACGGGGCGCTGTTCGGCTCCATGAACCTGTACGACAACATCGCCTTCCCGCTGCGCGAGCACACCCGTAAGTCGGAGAGCGAGATCCGGCGCATCGTGCTGGAGAAGATGGACATGGTCGGACTGATCGGCGCCGAGGAGAAACTGCCCGGCGAGATCTCCGGCGGTATGCGCAAGCGGGCCGGACTGGCCCGGGCCCTCGTCCTCGACCCGGAGATCATCCTCTTCGACGAACCCGACTCGGGCCTGGACCCGGTCCGCGTCGCCTACCTCAACCAGCTGATCGTCGACCTCAACGCCCAGATCGACGCGACCTTCCTGATCGTCACGCACGACATCGCCTCCGCCCGCCAGGTCCCGGACAACATCGGCCTGCTGTTCCGCCGCGAGCTGGTGATGTTCGGCCCGCGCGAGGAGCTGCTGACCAGCGATGAGCCGGTGGTACGGCAGTTCCTGAACGGCCGGATGCAGGGCCCGATCGGCATGGCGGAGGAGAAGGACGCCGCACAGGTCGAGCAGGAACTGGCCGCGCTCGGCGACGACGGCGGCGGCAAGGGCACACAGTCTCCCGGCAGTCAGGCCTTGACTCCCCGCCTGCTGCCGGGCCCAGGAATCGCACGGCCGCCCCGCTGGGAGGCGATCGCCCGGCGCGAGGCCGCGCTGCACCGGACGACGGTGGCGAGCGCATGAGCCTGTCACCGATCGGAGCGCTGCGGCACTCGGGAAGCCTGTTCGCGATGGCGCTGGACGTCCTCCGGACCATCCCCCGACGGCCTTTCCAGGCAAGGGAGTTCATCCAGCAGGCGTGGTTCATCGCGAGCGTCACGATCCTGCCGACGGCCCTGGTCTCCATCCCCTTCGGCGCGGTCATCGCGCTGCAGATCGGCAGCCTGACCCGGCAGCTCGGCGCCCAGTCCTTCTCCGGGGCCGCCTCCGTGCTGGCCGTGCTGCGCGAGGCCTCGCCGATCGTCACCGCGCTGCTGATCGCGGGCGCCGGCGGCACGGCGATCTGCGCCGACCTCGGGGCGCGGAAGATCCGCGACGAGATCGACGCGATGCAGGTGCTGGGCATCGACCCCATCCACCGCCTCGTCGTGCCGCGCGTCCTGGCGTCGATGCTGGTGGCGGTGCTGCTCAACGGCCTGGTGTCGGTGGTCGGCGTGGCGGGCGGCTATTTCTTCAACGTCGTCCTGCAGAACGGCACGCCAGGCGCCTACCTCGCCTCCTTCACCACCCTCGCCCAGCTCTCCGACCTGTGGGCGGCCGAGGTCAAGGCACTCGTCTTCGGCGCGATCGCTGCGATCGTCGCCTCGTACAAGGGACTGACCGCGAAGGGCGGTCCGAAAGGTGTGGGCGACGCGGTGAACCAGTCGGTGGTGATCACCTTCATGTTGCTGTTCGTGACGAACTTCGTGATGACCGCGGTGTACTTCCAGGTCGTCCCGCAGAGGGGTTAGCCGATGAGACTGCTCCAACGCCCCTTGCGCTCACTCGAAGAGCTCGGCGTCCAACTCTCCTTCTACGGCCGCTCGTTGGCGTGGACCGGCCGCACCCTGCGCCGCTACAAGAAGGAGATCCTGCGGCTGCTCGCCGAGGTGAGCTTCGGCCGGGGCGCGCTCGCGGTGGTGGGCGGCACGGTGGGTGTGATCGCCTTCCTGTCCTTCTTCACCGGCACGGAGGTCGGTCTCCAGGGCTACGCGGCCCTCAACCAGCTGGGCACCTCCAACTTCGTGGCGTTCCTCTCGGCGTACTTCAACACCCGGGAGATCGCCCCGCTGGTGGCCGGCCTCGCGCTCTCGGCGACCGTCGGCGCCGGCTTCACGGCCCAGCTCGGCGCGATGCGGATCAGCGAGGAGACCGACGCGCTGGAAGTGATGGGCGTGCCCTCGCTGCCGTTCCTGGTGACGACGAGGATGATCGCCGGGTTCGTCGCGGTGATCCCGCTGTACGTGATCGGCCTGCTGTCGTCGTATCTCGCCGCCCGCACGATCACCACCGTCTACTACGGCCAGTCGGCCGGCACCTACGACCACTACTTCCAGCAGTACCTGCCACCGGTCGACGTGCTGTGGTCCTTCGGCAAGGTGCTCGTCTTCGCCGTCCTGATCATCCTGGTGCACTGCTTCTACGGCTACTACGCGAGCGGCGGCCCGGCGGGCGTCGGCGTGGCGGTGGGCCGCGCGGTCCGGACCTCGATCGTGGCGATCAACGTCCTCGACTTCTTCCTGTCGCTCGCGATCTGGGGCGCCAACACGACCGTACGGATAGCGGGGTGAGCCGCCGTATGAGGGTTCTGAGACTGCGTTTGTACGGCGTCGTGTTCATCGCCGTACTCGCACTGCTGCTGGGCCTGTCCGTCGCCGTCTATCAGCAGGCGTTCACGCCGGTCGTGCGGATCACGTTGGAGGCCGACAGCCTCGGCAACCAGCTGGACCCGCGCGCCGACGTCAAGCTGCGCGGGCTGCTGGTCGGCGAGGTGCGCGAGGTGCACGCGGACGGGACGAAGGCGCGGCTCGACATCGCGCTCAAGCCGGAGCACGTGGCCCACATCCCGTCGGACGTGCACGCGCGGCTGCTGCCCAAGACGCTGTTCGGCGAGAAGTACGTCGATCTGGTGCCGCCCGCCGGCACCGGCTCCTCCTCGGCCCGCCCGATCCGCGCCGGGGACGTCATCACCCAGGACCGCACCCGCGTCGGCATCGAGGTGCAGCAGCTGCTGAACGACCTGCTGCCCCTGCTCCGCACGGTCCAGCCCGGCAAGCTCAACGCCACCCTCTCCGCGATGGCCACCGCCCTCGAAGGCCGCGGCGACCGGATCGGCGACAACCTCACACGCCTGGAGGCCTACCTGAGCCGCCTCAACCCCCACCTTCCGACCCTCACCGAGAACATCGCCCGGTTCGCCGAGGTCGCCGAGATCTACGGCGACGCGGCGCCCGACCTGATGGAGATCCTGCGCAACACCGTCACCACCAGCCGCACGATCGTCGAGCAGGAGGACCGGCTGGCAGCGGCACTGAAGACCACGGCGACGGTCGCGGGCACGGCGGAGGACTTCCTGGACACGAACGGCGGCCGGCTGATCACCCTGGGCCGGGTCTCCCGCCCGACACTGGAGCTGTTCGCCCGCTACTCCCCCGAGTACCCGTGCCTGCTGGCCGGGTTGGTCCGGCAGGAGAAGGCCTCGGAGGAGGCGTTCCGGGGCGGCAAGATGCACATCACGCTGGAGGTCGTACGGCCGCAAGGGGCGTACGAACCCGGTGAGGAGCCGCGTTACGGCGAGCGGTCGGGGCCCAACTGCCGTGATCTGCCCGGTCCTCCGGTACCGGCGCCCGGCGCCCACCTCAACGACGGTTCGAAGCCCGGCGGTTCGGCCGGGGGCTCCTCCGCGGGCGGTCCGCTGGGCGTCTCCTCGACCCTGGCAGAGCAGCGGGCGGTCGGCTCGCTCGTGGCCCCGGTCATGGGCGTGCCCGCGGACGAGGTGCCGCCGGTGACGACGCTGCTGTTCGGGCCGCTGGTGCGCGGGACGGCGGTGAGTGTGGCATGAGCCGTACGAAGGCCAAGGGCGCCCGGCAGACGGCCGCCCCGCTCATCAAGTTCAGCCTCTTCGCGCTGGTGACGATCACGGCTACGGCACTGCTCGCGGCCACCATCGTGAACATCTCCTTCAGCAAGAAGGACACCTACCGCGCGGTGTTCAGCGACGTCACCGGCCTGGAGGAGGGCGACGACATCCGGGTGGCCGGAGTGCGGGTCGGCGAGGTCGAGGGCATCCGGATCAAGGACCGGACGCTGGCCGAGGTCACCTTCACGGTCAGCCGGGACCGGCCGCTGCTCACCGGCACGGGCGCGGTCATCCGGTACCGCAACCTGGTCGGCCAGCGGTACGTCGCGCTGACGGAGGGCGCGGGCAACGGGACCGAGCTGCGCCCCGGCGCGACGATCCCGCTCTCCCGCACGCAACCGGCGCTGGACCTCAACGCCCTGCTGAACGGCTTCAAGCCGCTGTTCGCCGCGCTCAGCCCGAAGGACGTCAACCAGCTCGCCACCGAGATCATCCGCACCCTCCAGGGCGAGGGCGGCACGGTGAACAGCCTGCTCGTGCACACGGCGTCCCTCACCTCGACACTGGCCGGCCGCGACAGGCTGATCGGCTCGGTGATCGACAACCTCAACACGGTCCTTGCGACCCTGGACCAGCGTGGCGCCCGCTTCTCCGGCCTGCTCAAGCAGCTGCGCCGGGTCATCTCGGGCCTGTCCGCCGACCGCAAGCCCATCGGTGAGTCGCTGGTGAGCATCGGCGATCTGACCGAGGCCACCTCGGGCCTGCTGCAGGACGCGCGTCCGGCGCTCAAGGACGACATCGCGGAGCTGACCGACCTCACCGGAACCCTGAACGACAACGAGAAGACCGTGGAGGGCGTGCTGAAGCGGCTGCCGAACAAGCTCAACGAGCTGACGGGGACGGCGTCCTACGGCTCGTGGTTCAACTTCTACCTGTGTGACTTCGACGGCCGGATCGTGCTGCCGAAGACGGAGTCGACGTCCCAGCAGGTGCTCACTCCCGACCTGCACGTGGCGAGGGCGAGGTGCGGGGCATGAGCCGTAAGCATCGTCCGGAGCCGATGTTCAGGGTGCGGGTGGAGCCGCCGAAACTGCCACGCGTACGGCTGCCGAAGGCACGGCTCCTGCCGTCCCGCAAGCCCCGCCGGCAGCCGCTGGTCAAGGTACGGGTCGAGCCGCCGAAACTGCCGAAGCTGCCGCGGATACGCCTGCGACGCCCGCATCTGGGCCCGTTCCGCGAGCGCAACCCCGTCGTCATCGGCGCGGTCGGACTCACCGTCCTGGCGCTGCTGACCGCGGCCGCGTTCAACGCCGACCGCCTGCCGGTGATCGGCGACGGCGAGACGTACAGCGCGGCCTTCTCGGAGGCGGGCGGCCTCAAGCCGGGCGACGAGGTGCGGATCGCCGGCGTCAAGGTCGGCAAGGTCCAGGAGGTCGACCTGGAGGGCGACCACGTCAAGGTCACGTTCAAGATCAAGGGCGAGCCGGCCTTCGGCACGGACACCGGCGCGTCGATCCGGGTCAAGACGATCCTCGGCTCGAAGTACCTGGCCCTGCACCCCGAGGGCAAAGGCCAGTTGGCGCCCGGCACGGAGATCCCGCTGAAGCGCACGGTCCCCGCGTACGACGTCGTTCAGGCTTTCAGCGACCTCACCACGACGACGGAGGAGATCGACACCGACCGAGTGGCGAAGGCCCTGGACACCATCTCCACCACCTTCGAGGACTCCCCCTCCGAGGTACGGGCGTCCATCAAGGGCCTGTCACAGATCTCCCGCACGGTCGCCTCCCGCGACAAGGCGCTGCGCGAGCTGCTCGACCACGCGAACGGCGTCACAGCCGTCCTGGCCGAACGCTCGGGGGACTTCACCGCCCTGGTCAGGGACGGCGACAAGCTGTTCCAGGAGATCAGCAGGCGGCGCGAGGCGATCCACAACCTGCTGAAGAGCTCCGCCGCCCTGGGCGTCCAGCTCTCCGGCCTGGTCCAGGACAACGAGAAGGAGATCGGGCCCGCGCTCAAGGGCCTGAACCGTGTGGTGGAGATGCTCGAACGCAACCAATCCAGCCTGGACCGGAGCATCAGGCTCCTGGCCCCGTACGTACGGGTCTTCACCAACACCCTCGGCAACGGCCGCTGGTTCGACTCGTACGTGCAGAACCTGGTCGCCGCTCCGGTGGAGCCGCGGACGGGAGGCGCCCGGTGAGCAGCCGTTGGAAGAAGCGCGCGGCCCTGCTGACCTCCCTGGTCCTGGTCGCGGCGCTCACCTACGTACTGTGGCCCCGCCCCGAGCCGGTCCGCGTCACGGCGTACTTCCCGCGCACGGTCGGCATCTACCCCGGCTCGGACGTCCGCGTCCTCGGTGTCCGGATCGGCGAGGTCAAGGCGATCAAGCCGGAGGGCGGCCGCGTGCGCGTGGAGCTGGAATACGACGCGGACCGCAAGGTCCCGGCGGACGCACAGGCGGCCATCATCAACTCCTCGGTGGTCAGCGACCGTTACGTGCAGCTGCTGCCGGTGTACCGGGGCGACGGCCCGGTGCTGCGGAACGGGGACGAGATCCCCGAGTCACGCACGGCCGTACCCGTCGAACTGGACCGTATCTTCGACAGCCTCCACACCACGGCCGAGGCGCTCGGCCCGGACGGCGCCAACAAGGACGGCTCCCTGTCCCGGCTGCTCGGCGTGAGCGCCGACAACCTCGACGGCCAGGGCGAGAACCTCCACCAGACGGTCGAGGACCTCTCGGCGGCGGTCACGACCCTCTCCGACGGCCGCACGGACCTGTTCGACACGATCCGAAACCTCCAGGTCTTCACGGCGGCACTGGCGGCCGACGACAAGAGCGTGCGGTCGTTCAACAGCAACCTCGCGAAGGTCGCCGAGCAGTTGGCGGGCGAGCGCGAGGACCTGGCGGCGGCGCTGAAGAACCTGGGCACGGCGCTCGGCGACGTCTCCGACTTCGTGAAGAGCAACAAGAAGTCGCTGACCTCGAACGTCGAGGGCCTGAGCAAGGTCACCAAGGTCCTGGTCACCCAACGGGCCGCACTGGAGGAGCTGTTGGAGGTAGCCCCCACCGGCATGTCGAACCTCAACAACGCCTACAACCCGTCGTCCGGCACCCTCGACACCCGCAACAACGCCGACCAGGCCCAGGATCCGGCGTCGCTGCTGTGCTCGCTGCTGCGGACGACGGGAGACGAGGGCGGCAAGAACCCGGACTGCACCGAACTGAGGGAGCTGTTCGACTCCCTGCCGGAGGTGCCGCACGGCGGCGGTACGGCGGTCACCGGCACGGTCGACCGGACGCTCGGCGGAATCCTGGGGGCGAGCGCATGAGCATGCTGCGCAAGGGCGGGGCGGTCGCCTGGGCCGCCGTCGGCTGCATGGTGCTGTCCGGCTGCGAGTTCAACGGCTGGTACGACGTCCAGCTGCCCGGCGGCGCCGCCTCGGACGGCAACGCGTACCACGTCACCGTCGAGTTCCGCGACGTACTGGACCTGGTGCCGCAGTCGGCGGTGAAGGTCAACAACGTGACGGTGGGCGCGGTCGAGAAGGTGGAGCTGGACGGCTGGCACGCACGCGTACGTCTGCGGGTCGCCGACTCGGTGAAGCTGCCGGCGAACGCGATCGCGGAGCTGCGCCAGACCAGCATGCTGGGCGAGAAGTACGTCTCGCTGTCGAAGCCGACGGAGGCGGAACCGGTCGGCCGCCTCGCCGACGGCGATGTGATCCCCCTGTCCCGCAGCGGCCGCAACCCGGAGATCGAGGAGGTGCTGTCCGCCCTGTCGGCCCTCCTCAACGGCGGCGGGGTGGCCCAGCTGAAGACGATCACCGTGGAACTGAACAAGGCGCTGGAGGGCCGCGAGAACAGGGTCAGGTCCCTCCTCACGGAACTGAACACGTTCCTGGGCGGCCTGGACAAGCAGAAGGCGGACATCGTCCGGGCCCTGAAGGCCGTGGACCGACTCGCCGAACGACTCGGCGGCGAGAAGGAGACCATCGCCAAGGCCGTGGACACGATGCCACCGGCCCTGAAGGTGCTGGCCGACCAGCGACGCGACCTGACGGCGATGCTGACGGCGCTGTCGAAACTCGGCACGACGGGCACCAGGGTGATCAACGCCTCGCACGACGACACGGTCGCCAACCTGAGGCAGCTGCGCCCGATCCTGCAGCAGCTCAACAAGGCGGGCGACGACTTGCCCAACTCCCTTGAGCTGCTGACGACGTACCCATTCCCCCGCAACGCGGTGGACGCGATCAAGGGTGACTACGTCAACCTGCACATCACGGCGGACCTGGACCTGGCCGGGATCTACGGCAACTTGACAAAGAAGCCGGGCGACGGGGACGGCAAGGGCGACTCCCAGGACCCCACGCTCCCGGACACCCCCGACCTGCCGGACGTACCGGATCTCCCGGAGGTGCCTGAGCTCCCGGGCGTACCGGGTGCGCCGGGTGGGCCGACACCCACGGCGCTCCCGAACGGCCCGAGCGCGCCGTCGTCGCCTTCGGGGCCGTCCGGGGACGGGGGCGACGTGCTGTGCCCGCCGGTGTGCACGGCGGCCTACGGAGCGAGCGGATACGGCACCGGGGCCGGGACGACCGACTGGCCGGCCGGAGTGAATCTGGAACTTGCCGAGCTGATGCTGAAGGGAGTCCAGCCGTGATCACACGCACGGTCAAGGTCCAGCTGCTCGCCTTCGCCACCATCACGGCCATAGGCGTGTCGTATGTGGGCGCCGAGTACACGGGCCTGGTGGACGACGTCCTGGACCGCGGCTACACGGTACGGGCGGACTTCGCCGACTCCGGCGGCGTCTTCCCCGGCGCCGAGGTGACGTACCGCGGGGTGCCGGTCGGAAGGGTGGGCGCGCTGCACCTGACGGGCACGGACGGCGTTTCCGTAGCCCTGGACATCGAGGATGGTGCCCCCCGCATCCCTGCGAACACCCTGGCGGTGGTGGCAAACCGCTCGGCGATCGGAGAGCAGTACGTAGACCTGCAACCGCGCACGACCAAGGGCCCGTACCTACTGGACGGCAGCACGATCGAGCGAGCGAGCACCCGCGTACCACTGCCGACGACCGACCTGGTCCTCAGCCTGGACCGCCTGGTGAACTCGGTCGGCAAGAAGGACCTGCGGGTGACCGTGGACGAGCTGGACAAGGCGTTCGCGGGAACCGGCCCGAACCTGAGCCGCCTGGTGGATTCGGGCAACGGCCTGATCGAGTCGGCGTCGGAGGCACTGCCGGAGACGATCGCGCTGATCGAGGACTCGCGGACGGTCTTGAAGACGCAGGCGGACCAGGGTTCGTCGATCAAGTCGTTCGCCCGTGATCTGTCGTTGCTCTCGGCCCAGTTGAAGAAGAGCGACGGGGACCTGCGCAAGCTGATCGGCAACGCGAGACCGGCGGCGCAGGAGGTGAACTCGCTGCTGAAGTCGGCGGGCCCCGAGCTGTCGGTCCTGCTGGCGAACCTGATCAGCGGCGGCCAGGTGACGCTGGCGAGGCTGCCCGGCGTGGAGCAGGCGCTGGTCACCTTCCCGGTGATGGTGGCGGGCAGCTACACGGTCGTACCGGGCGACGGCACCACGCACTTCGGCATGGTCCTGAACGCCGACGACCCGCCGGCCTGCAGGCAGGGATACGGCACGACCCGCCGCGACCCGGCGGACACGAGCACGCGTGAGGCGAATACGCAGGCTCGCTGCACGCTGCCGCGGGGCAGCGAGTCGTCGGTGCGGGGAGCGCAGAACGCGCCGGGCGCGTCGCGCACGTATGGCGGTGCGAACCAGGCGACGTACGCCTCGCCGTACGTCACCCCATACGACCCGGAGACCGGCACGACGGTCGCTCCGGACGGCAGGAACGTCGAGATCGGCTCGACGGGCGGCCAGCAGGCCGTGTTCGGAAAGGAGTCGTGGCAATGGCTGCTCGTTGGCCCGATGGCATAAGGCGCATGAGGCTCATGAGGGCTATGAGGGCCATGAATCCCAGGATGACCTCCAGGGCAATGACGGTGGGGCTGATAGCGGCGACGGTCCTCACCACCGCGCTGACGGTCTGGCTGGCCCTGAGCATGTACACCCACCGAGAGGCGGACCAGCGCCGCCAGGACATCCTGGCCGCGGCCCGCCAGTCAGCCCTGAACTTCACGTCCCTCGACTACCGCCACTACGGCCGCGACAGCGCGAACGTCCTGGCGGGCGCGACCGGCGACTTCAAGAAGCAGTTCGCGGCCCAGACGAAGCAGTTGACGGATCTGGTGGCCCAGAACAAGTCGGTCTCGGAAGGCCAGGTCCTGGAGGCGGGCATCGTCCGCTCCGACGAGAACTCGGCCCGTGTCCTCGTGGTGGCCGACAGCAAGGTGACCAACACGGCGGTGCCGCAGGGCGAGGCGCGCACGTACCGCCTGCAACTGGACCTGGTCCACCGGGACGGCCGCTGGCTGACGTCGAACGTCGAATTCGTCGGCTGACAAGCACCACCACTGAGGAGTACGACCATGCCGAAGACGACGACCGCCGGCGCCCCCGGCACGAGCACCCGCCGCACCCTGACGGCAGCGGCTCGCGCAGCAGCCAAGCGCGCGGAACGCGGCACCGCTTCCGTGCCGGCGACCGAGAAGGAGTCCGGGCCCTGTGCCACTGCCGAGCGCCCGCTCGCAGGCCGAACCGTACTGATCGACGCCCCGAAGAACGGCTGGCAGGACCCACCGGAGCCGTCACCGGAGGCTTTCGAGGAGGAGCAGGAGGATGCGCCGGAGGAGGGGAACAAGCGGAGCACACCCGGCCGCCGAGGTCTGCTCACGGCGCTGCTCGGCGTCCTGCTCGTGGCGGGCCTGGTGGCGGCCGCCGTACTGGGATGGCAGTACTGGGACGCCCGACGAACGGAAACCGCCCGCACGGAGGCACTGGCGGCGGCAAAGAAGGCGGCCCCGATCGTCCTGTCGTACGACTACCGCCGCCTGGACAAGGACTTCGCGGCAGCCCGCGCCCACTTGACCGGCGACTTCCGCGAAGAGTACGCCAAGACCACGAAGACGGTGGTCGGCCCGACGGCCCAGAAGTACCGGGGCGTGGTGAAGGCAACGGTCGCCGCCCCTGCCTCCGGCGGCGCCCCGGCGGCCTCGGTCGTCTCGGCTTCACCAGAGAAGGTCGTGGTGCTGCTGTTCGTCAATCAGGTCACTGAGAGCACGCAGGTTTCGGGGGCTCGGGTGGATCTGAACCGGGTGCGGCTGACGATGTCACGCGCGGCGGAGGGGTGGAAGGTGAGCGGGGTCGACGCACTCTGACGGAGAACCCGACCGCCGGCCGAAGACAGCGGTGGTTGTGATTCTCTGCTGTGGCAACAGCTCCAAACGGACGAGGAAATGCGTCACCGACTCCCTCGGCCACACCTCCCTGTTCACCGTCGACTCCCGGCTGAGGATCGTCGCCGAGACCGACCGCGCGGGGCGCACCACCCGTACGACGTACGACGACCAGCACCGCCCCCTGACCGTCACCGACCCCCTCGGCGCCACGACCAGTTACCTCTACGACGACCTGGGACGGCTCCTGAGTGTCCAGCGGCCCGACGAGACCACCGCCTCCCTCACCTACGACGAGGACGGCAACCCGGTCGAGACACGGGAACCGGACGGGGCCGTCACCCGCCGCGCGTACGACGAGGCCGGACGGCTGATCAGCACGGTGCGGCCGGACGGCACCATCGTTGCCCTGGCATACGACGAGCAAGGCCACCTGGCCGCGGTCACCGACCCGCTGGGCCGGACAACGCGCGTCGAGAGCAACGCCGCCGGGCTGCCGCTCAGAGTGACCGACCCGCTCGGCGCCACGATCACGTACGGGCGCGACGCATTCGGCCGCCCGGTCACGGTGACCGACCCGCTGGGCAACGTCACCCACATGAGCTGGACGGTGGACGGCAAGCTCGCCCGACGCACCGGCCCTGACGGAGCCGTCGAGTCCCTGGAGTGGGACGGCGAAGGGAACCTGATCCGCCATACCGATCCCGTCGGCGGCGTCACGGAGTACGAGTACACACACTTCGACCTTCTCGAAGCCCGCACCGAACCGGACGGCACCCGGCAGCAGTTCCGCTACGACACCGAACTCCGGCTGCGCCAGGTCACCAACCCCCAGGGCCTGACTTGGGGCTACGAGTACGACCCCAGCGGCCTCGTCACCACCGAACGCGACTTCGACGGCCGCCTCCTCGTCTACGCCCACGACGAAGCCGGGCGCCTGCGCCAGCGGGCGAACTCCATGGGCCAGACCGTCTCCTACAAACGGGACCTGCTCGGCCGCGTCACCGTCAAGAACGCCGACGGTGACGAAACCCACTACACCTACGACCTCGCGGGCCGCCTGGTCGCCGCCGCGACACCGGAGTCCGAACTCGTCCTGCAGCGCGACCGCATGGGCAGGCCGCGTACCGAAGTGTACGAAGGCCGCATCCTCGCCCTGGACCGCGACGCGCTCGGCCGGCCGGTGCGCCGGATCACTCCGACCGGCGCCGTCACCACCTACGCATACGACGCCGCCGGTAACCGCGTGGGCGTTGGCATCGACGGCCACACCCTCGACTTCGCCTTCGACGCCGCCGGACGTGAAACCAGGCGCCATGTCGACACGGCGCTGACCTGGGCCAACCAGTGGGACCCCGCCGGACGCCTCCTCACCCGGACCGTCACCGCGGACGGCGTCATCGGCGACCCACGCGGGGCGATGTACCAGCACGGCGGCGGTGCGGTGGTGCAGGAGCAGGTGTACGAGTACCGGACCGATGGCTGCCTCACCGGCGTTACCGACCGTCTGAACGGCACCCGGCGCTTCCGCCTCGACCGCGCCGGCCGCGTCACACAGGTCAGCGGCGAGGGCTGGACCGAGACCTATGCGTACGACACCGCGGGCAACCTGACCCAGGCCACCTGGCCCACGTCCCACTGTGAGTCGGCACTCGGTGAGCGTGAGTTCAACGGCACCCGGCTACACAAGGCAGGCCGGTGGACATACGTCCACGACGAGGCCGGCCGTGTCATCGAACGCCGCAAGACCCGCCTCTCCCGCAAACCCGATGTCTGGCGCTACACATGGGACGCCGAGGACCACCTCACCGCCTGCACCACTCCCGACGGCATCACCTGGCGTTACCGCTACGACCCCCTCGGACGCCGCACCGCCAAACGGCGGGTCGACGCGGACGGCAACGTGGCGGAGGAGACCCTCTTCACCTGGGACGGCATCCAGGTCATCGAACAGACCACCACGACGCATGACGGAGCCCCGTCGATCGCGCTGACGTGGGACTACGACGGCCTCGCTCCCATCGTCCAGGCCGAGCGAGCTCTGGACCCCGAAACCCAGCAGGCCGTCGACGCCCGCTTCTTCGCCATCGTCACCGACCTCGTCGGCACCCCCACCGAATTGGTTACCCCCGACGGCGACCTCGCCTGGCGGACCCGCACCACCCTCTGGGGCACCACCGCCGTGGCTCGCGGCGCCACCGCCCACACCCCCCCTGCGCCACCCCGGCCAGTACGCGGACCCGGAGACCGGCCTCCACTACAACCTCTACCGCCACTACGACCCCGCCACCGCGCGTTATACCAGCCCGGATCCCCTCGGCCTCGCGCCTGCCGCCAACCCTGTGGCATGGGTCCACAATCCCCACACGTGGGCGGACCCGTCCGGTCTCGCCGGCTGTGAGGTCGCTTACGGCAGGACAGCGGGTGAAGGCGAGAACCTCAAACGGTGGGCCAAAGTCGGCGACGACGACTGGCAGTTCAACACCGGACACGGCTATGACCGTGAGCACACAGGGCCCGGTGGGGTGAAGAACGACCTACGGAGCACCGGCCTGTCCGCGGACCAGATTGAGAAGTCGATCGTCAGGGATGTATACGATTTCATCAAGGGCGGAGGAACCGTTCCGCAACCTGGCCCAGGGGTTCGGCCCCTGGAGGGGGCTGTTGACATAGACGGACACAGCATTGGATATCGCGTGTCGCAGACGCCCGACGGTACATACCGGGTTGCAACCTACTGGTTGAACCCATAACGGAAGGCTGACTGTGTCTGAACTGACGCAACTCATGTCACAGGTCTCCACGGGCGGGGTGAATGACGGCGCCATGGGAATCCCCGTCGAGGTCCAGCGATTTATCGAGAAACTGACTTTCGCGGATCCGGACGATATCTGGGAGTCGCTGCAGGAATCCCTGGCCGAAGACTGGATGGCACTCCCGGTCTGGGCGCGCAACCTGGCTTTCCGCCTGCTGTGCCTACAGCGGCCAGACGACGCCGAAATCCTAGGGCAGGCCGGAGCGGATCTCCTGAGCTTCGGCCCCGACTGGGATGAGTTCGCCGAGAAATTGCTGGCTCGATCCGAGGCGCTGAAGGCTAAGGGGAATGACCAGTAAATAACGCTCAACTGAGGCGCCGTCAAGTGATCAAAGTGCAGACCTCCGAGGGCAGCGTGGAGCTCGACGACGAGGACCGGTTCCTGTTCCGGGCCATCGTCCGAGAGATCAGACAGGCCTCGTACATCTTCGAGGAAGATGCGGCCTGGACCGGATTCCTCGCACTGCTGTCTGCCGTGCGCGCCGAGCGCAAATCCGCCGACGTGCGGGGCGAGATCAGCACAGATCAGATGGAGTGGCTCGGCGAGCTGGCGTACCGGACCTGTGAGCACTTGGGTGCCGCGGAGTTCTGGGCACGCCGCTCCCGCAAGGGTCAGCTGAGGTCCTCCAGGAGCAAATCGAGTGCCGCCTCCTCGTGGAGGGCGACGCCCAGGGCCTCCATGGCCGGGGCCAATTCCGCATCCCACACAGCCTCTACGCGCGGGCCGGTGAGGAGGAGCTGCGGGGTGCCGTGAACCTGGGTGCGGGTGGCGAGGTACTCGTAGTCCCCCGTCCTCATGCGCCACGCCTGCGCGCCGTACCGCTCCAGGACACGATTGGCCAGCGCGATCCCCGGCCAGTCGAAGTCACCGTGGTACGCGAAGGCGCACCCGGCGGCGGCCAGCGCGTCCAACAGGGTGAGGACGACTGTCGTCGCGCTGCCCGAGGTGCAGACCAGCGGGCCGGTGCAGCCGGCGTCGGCGGCGGCTTCGACCACGCGTGGGTTCTCGCAAACGTGGATCCGGGCGCGGGACGGCATCTCCAGGTGCAGGGCACGCAGTTCGCGCAGGGTGAGATGGGTTTCCAGGTTGTGGTCCGCGCGTTCGCGCAGGGTTCTCTCGCCCCAGGTCGCGCCCGTCGGCCGCAGGCCGTAGGTGAGCACGGTGCTGGACACCTCGTCCGGGGTGACCGAGGCCAGGCGCCACAGGGCCCGGCGGCCCGGTGCGTCGACGGGGAAGTCGGTGCCGGACGCCAGGGCGATGCCGCGCAGGACCAGGCGGGAGAGCAGGGTGCCGTCGTCCAGGCCGTGGGCCGAGCCGGTGGTGCGGGTGGCCAACTCGCCGCGGCTCCAGACGGCGGGGGTGGGCTCTGCGGCGGGGCCGGGGAACAGCATGGCCAGGGTTTGGATCGCCTGCGTGAGGACCGTGGCCGCGGTGCTCCCGTCCTGGCGAGCGACCGTACCCGCACGCCGTGTCTCCTCCAGCCATCGGGCCGCCCAGGGCTGGGCCGCCAGTGGTGTGGCGGCGAGGGTCGCCTCCGCCGCGGACCACAGCCCGGTCCGTTGCGCCGCCGCCGCGTCCCTGGCCGCTCGGCGGTCGGTGAGGGCCGGGCCCAGTTCCGCCAGTGTCTCGGCCAGGCCGCGGCCGACCGCGCTGGCGCGCAGGCGGGTGTCCAGGTCCGGCAGGTGGATCGTGGCGGTGGAGGTGGTGAACGGTTTCGCGAGGAGGAGGGAGAGGGCCTCGCGTTCGTGTGCGTCCATGTGCTGGAGCTTGATCGTGCCGGTCGGTTGCAGGCCGTTGCGTTCGAGACGGGTGCGTGCGGCCGCCCAGAGGCGGGTGAGGCCGGGCCGGGTCAGGAACGCCAGCGTCTCGCCGTCCAGGGGCGGCGTCCCGTCCAGTGCTCGAGGGCTCGTCATACCGACACCAGCCGCCTCTGCCGCCCGTTCCAGGTGTAGTGGAGGGTCGCCACGCCTCTCACGTGCGGATCGCGCAGGCACTCGTAGATGTGCAGCGAGGGCACGTCGGGCCAGTTGCCGATCAGGCGTTCGCTCGTGAGGACGAAGTCCAGGTCCAGGTCGACCAGGATGCGGCCGAGGCGCGCGTGGGTGGGCTCGTCGACCTTGGCGAACGCGTCGTCCAGCAGGATCAGCCGAGGCGCGTGCGGGGCGGTTTCGGCGAGGCTCGTGAAGTGGGCGGCCGCGGCGGCGAAGAGGACCAGGTAGGACAGGACGCGTTGTTCGCCCTGGCTGAGGCCGGTGCGGCCGGAGAGTTTGCGGCGGCTGCCTGGGGCGGCGTCGTTGACCACCCAGGGGGTGAAGGTGAACCAGTCGCGGTAGTCGAGGGCGGTGCGCAGATGGGCCGCGTAGCCTGCGCCGGGGTCGGCGCGGCGGGCGTCTTCGATACGGCGCTGGAGCACGTCGCGAAGCTGCTCGGACTGGTCGCGGGTGCGCAGGCCGGACGGGCTGCGCAGGAGGTCGACCGCCGCCTGGACGTCGGCCTCCACGCCGTCCGCCAGCTTCCAGTCGAGCGTGACGCCCAGCCCGTGTGACGTCCGTACCGTGGACAGGGTGCCGTTCAGGGCGGCCACCAGGGCGCCCGCGGCCAGGACCTGACCGGAGAGGTGGTCGCCCAACTCTCCGGTCAGGAACCGCTGGAACACCTCGCGCTCACGCTCCGTCAGCCGTTCGCGGGCCTCGGCGGCCTGGGCGGCGATGCGCTCGCCGACCCCTGCGATGTCATGCGGGCCGTGGTCGTCGACGAGACGGCAGACCTTGATGCCGTCGTGTTCCTCCAAGGTGGCGTCGTAGCCTCCGGAGAGCTGGTCGCGCAGGTCGGTGTGACGGTTGAGGAGGGCGGTGTCGGAGAGGTCGCGCCGCTCGGCGTCCAGGCGGCTCCGTACGGCTTCCACGAGCCGGCGCAGCGCCTTGGTGCGGTCGGATGCGTGGTCCTCGGAGAAGTGCGCCTCGCCTTCCTCGTCCTGCGCCGTCATGTCGAGGCCCGCACCCCTGGTCACACCCGGCATGGCCAGCGCCGTACGCAGTCGCCTGCCAGTCGCGACCGCCTCGCCCTCCTGCGCGGCCAGCGCCTCCCGCCGTACTCTCTCGTCCTCCTCCGCACGCACGCGTTCGTCATGGACCTCTCGCAAGTCCCGCTCGGCACCAGGGAGTTGACGCCCCACCGCCTCCAGTCGTCGCTTCGCCCCGTCCTCGCGGGCGAGGATCTCCTGTTCCGGCGCATCCAGCGCTTCCTCCAGGCCCCGGACCGTGCGGTGGGCGGCGTCCAGGCGGGCGAGCGGCTCGGCGTAGTCGGACTCCGCTTCCCTAGTGGACGTCAGGGCGCGCTCGTAGCCTTCGCGGCTCTGGCGATGGGCGTCGGCGGAGGAAGCCACCGCACGCAGCCGCCTGCGCAGTCGTTCCGTGCCCGTGCCGAGGCGATCCAGACACAGGCGTACGGAATCGAGCGCGGCCGGGTCGACAGGAAGGTCGTTCGCGCTCGCGCTCGACTCGGCCTCACGCCGGGCGGCGACCGCGCGGGCGCGCGTCTGCTCCGCCTCGCGGGCGGCCGCGGACGCCTTGCCGGCCAGTACCTGTGCGGCGCGCTGGGCCTCGGTGGTACGGGCCCATGCGTCGGTCAGTGGGCGTGCCGCGGGCGGGTGGCTCAGCGTGTCGGCCACTTGCGAGCGGTGCTCCGTCAGGATCCGCAGGCCTCTCTCCTGCTCTGTCAGCTCCTGCTGTACGTCTGCGAGTTGCCGGTCGAGGTCGGCCAGGGCTCGGCGGCGGGTCTCGGCGCGTACCTCCGCGCCGACGTACTCCGCGGTCTGCTTGGCGTGACGGCCTCGGGCGACGCCCAGCTTCCAGGAGCCGTCAATACCGATCGCGGATTCCGCCGCGGTGCCCGTGGTCCCGTCCGTGACCAGGGCCACCGCGTGGAGCACGCGCTGGACCTGCTCGGTCGTCACCCCGCTGTCCGGTGCCATGACCGGGCGCAGCACCTCGGCGAGCGTTGGTCCGGCGGGCGGTGTGCCGGGCGTGAGGAGGGTGTCTCGCGTGGCCGGGTCCAGGACGGTGCCGTCGGCGCACACCCACGCGTCGAGCAGGCCGCTCGCTTCGAGTGCGGCTTCCAGGCCCGCCCGGGCCACCGGCTCCAGGCCCTCGGCGAAGTCCACGAGCCGGTACAGGGGTGCGCCGGTGCCGGGTGTACGGGGTGCCGAACGGTGGGGCGGGGGCGCGGGCTCGGGGTCGGTGCGGGCTTCCCAGTCGTTGCGCTCACGCCTCAGGCGGTCCTGTTCGGTGGCCAGCTCGCGGATCGCCACCGCACGCGCGTCGCGCTGTTCGCCCAGGTCCGCCAGCCACGGCTCGACGGCCGACCGGGCGGTGTCGGCCACCGCGTCGGGGGCGTGGGCGGGCAGCGGGCCCTCCGACGGGTCGTGGGCGGTCAGGACGTGTACGGCGTCGAGGGAGACGCCGGTGAGGCTTTGCAGCCGCTCGGTCCAGGTCCGCACGGCGCCCGCGTAGGCCTCCCCTTCACGTGCCGTCTCCTGCCGTCGGCGTCCGGCCCGCTCACGTGCCTCGTCCGCCTGCTCCTCCAGACGCTCCCGAGCGGCATCGGCCTCGTGCGCCGCTGCCTGGGCCCGGCGCGTCTTGTCGAGGAGCGCGGTCAGTTCACCCACGGCTCGGACGCGGTGCCTGATCACCGGCCCAGCGGCTTCCAGTTGGGTGTCCCAGGCGTGCAGGGCTCTCGCGCAGGCCTCCGTATCGACGGCCAGCACCTCGCCGTGCCGCACGAGGTGGAAGTCGCCGTCCGGGGACGTCAGTTCGGCCGCCGCCGCACCCGCGACCGGGGCGACGGCGACCACCGCGGGCTCGCCCAGATGCACGGGGTCGAGGCCGGAGCGCTCCGCCTCGCGCAGCAACTCGCTGTGTGCCGTGCCGAGCTCGACCAGTTCTCCGCCGAGCCTTCCGGCTTCTTCGGTGAGCCGCCGTCCTGTCTCTTCCTGACCGCTGTGGGCCTGGCGCAGGGCCTTGAAGGCGGTCGCCGCCGCGCTGTGCAGGGCGGTCACCGTGGCACGTTTCTCCCCGAGTTCCTGCAGGCTGCGGTAGGCGGCGCTGGCATGCAGGGCGGCGAGATCCGTCTCCGCCGCGTCCGCCTCCGCCCTGAGGACATCGAGGCGGGCGGCGCGTTCGTCCTCGCTCGTACGAAGCTTCTGCGCCTTCTTCGCCGCCTCGCCCGCCAAGCGTCGACGCTCCGCCAGCCGTTCCAGTTCGCCGTTCACCTCGTCGGCCCGGCGGCGCAGCGCCCCGTGCAGGTAGCCGCGGTAGCCGGTCAGGAAGGTCCGCAGCGCCTCGTCGGTCCGCTCCAGGCGCCCGAGGTCGGTGCGTACCGCGTCCAGGTCGTCGAGGTTGCGGGCCACCTTCTCCACGACCTCGTCGTCGAGCGCAGGCAGCGTCTCCGCGAGGACGGAGACCAGACCGCCGGAGTCGATGCGGTCGCCGATGGTGGGGCGCCGCAGGCGGTGCAGCAGGTGGAGCAGGTTGCGGTAGCGCGCCGGATCGGTGAGGCCGAACAGGTGGCGGGCGACGCGGGCCCGGTGCTCCACGGCACGGTCGGTGACGTTCTGCGGCCCGACGAGCGACTTGAGCTGGTCGACCGGCAGCGGCTGGCCGACCGGGGCCAGGTGCAGGTCCTCGCCCACCCGCAGCGGGGTGACGAAGAAGAACGGCTTGGCCGTCCTGGTCGACTGGGAGGCGCGGATCGCCACACCGAGGGTGAGGTGGTGGTCGTTCCCCTCCTCGTCCGTCCGCGTGAACTCCACCCACAGGTAGCCCAGCCGGTTGGTCTGCTCGAAACCGTCGAGCATCAACCACAAGAGCGTGGTCCGGCCGGTCCCGGTGGCATCCAGAGCGCGGGCGTCCCCGTCGAGGAGGTACGGCAGCAGCATCTCCAGGGCCTTGGACTTGCCCGCGCCGTTCTTGCCGCGCAGCAGCAGGCGGCCGTCGCCGAAGGAGAACTCCTGCTCGTCGTACTGCCAGACGTTGCGGATGCCGGCGCGGTGCAGGCGGTAGCGGTGCGGGGACTGGGGGTGGTTCACCGGGTCGGCTCCTCGGGCTCCTGGGAGACGTCGTGTGCTGGGGCCTGTTCGGTGCGGGACGCGACGGCCACGGTGGTGGCGAACCGGGCGGCCGCGGCGAGCAGCACCCACCCGCCCGCGCCTTCCTGCCCTCGGGCGCCCGAGACGTCCGTGACGGACCGGCCGTCCACCGCTGCGTCCTCGTATCCCTCGGGCAGGCCGTGGCCGTCGGCGCGCACCGGACCGGCGGGCGCCATCAGGCCCATGCGCACCAGAAGGTCGAGGACGGCGGCGAGCAGCCCGCCCCGGTCCTCCAGCAGGCCTCGCTGCCAGTTGCTGCGTCGCCCGTACTCCTCCACGAGCTCATCGAGCAGTTCGGGCAGCAGCCCACCCGGGACGGGCACGCCGATGACCAGCCTCCCGCCGACTGCGGGGTGGCCGGGATCCTCGGGGCGCAGCCGGTCGACCAGCCGGCCCACCAGCAGCAGCGCCGCCTGGGCGACGGTGCCGGTGCCGGGCAGGTGCAGGTCGGTGAGGTCGCCGTCCGGGTCGACGAGGGCGATGCCCTCGGCACGGATCTCCGCTTCCAGACCCAGAAGTTCGGAGAAGGCCTGGGCCTCACGCCGCTGCCGGGTCCGCAGCCATTCCCGCTCGGCGCCGGTGAGGTCGTCGAGGTGGACGGCCGGTGTCTCGACGAGGCGTCTGCGGACGTACGTACGCGGGCCGCCGAAGCCGGGATCGGCGGCGCGGCGTACAAGATCCGCTCCGTCGCGGCTCTGCGCCAGCGGTCCGGCGACGACCGCGCGGGCGATCTCGCGGTCCACGCTCAGCAGCGCCTCGCCGCCCCGCTCCTCGGCGACGGCCGACACGTGGCCCTCGGTCTCCGCCAGCACGCCCCAGTCGACGAGTTGGCGCAGCGCGGCGGCGAGCGTGCGCCGCTCCGCCTGACGCCCGGTGTCACTGATTTCGATCCCGGCGTCCACGGCCGTGGCCCTCAGGTCGGCGACGAGCTGGGAGAGCAGGAGCTGCTCCGGGGCGGTGACGAGGACCGAGAGGGCGAGGGCGAGGTAGGCGTACGTCCGTGGAGTGAACGGCGTGCCGGTGGACGGCCGCTCGAGGCGGTGGCCGCAGCCGGGGCCGAGGCCGGCCTTGAACAGGCGGGCGTACGACGCCTCGACGAGGAGTCGGTAGCCGAACACCTGCTGGAAGCGCTGGGCGAGCCAGTCGGCGTGGCGGCGGATCAGCGGGAAGGTGTCGCTGTGCGGGCCGTTACTGGTGACCAGGGGGTGGGCGAGCAGCAGGCGGGCGGCGGAGCGGCGTTCGGCGGCGAGTGCCACGTCGTAGGCGGAGGGCAGGGGCATCAGGCGCTCGCCTCCTCGGCTGCGGCGGGCGCCGAGGCATGCTCAACAGTCAGGGTGAGATCGTCCACGGTCAGGTCGCCGTCCGCAGACCGCAGGAGGGTGTGCCGACCCGGGGTGCGCCACGCCGTCAGTCTGATGCCCAGATCCGCATCGCCTGCCTGGGCGCCGTCGAGCTGGAAATCACCGGCCTCCTTGTGCAGTTGGGCGTTGCCGAGGGCGGCGGTAAGCAGTTCCAGCAGCAGCCGCATGGCCGCGGAACCCAGCCTGACCTGGTCGAACCGGCCGGATGCGCTGCGCAGTTCGGCGGCCGCGGCCTGGCGGGCGGCGGCCTGCTCGCGAGCCTCTTCCACGAGGCGGCGCTTCTGCTCGCCGTGGTTCTCCACCGCCGCGGCCCGCCCGCGCGGGGCCCGGCTGCCACGCTCGCGCAACGCCACCGGCACGTCCACGACGGGTCCGGTCCACCAGCTCACGTACGCCGGTACGGACCGGTCAGGGTCCGGCGCCACGCCCAGATGCCGTGCCCCATACAGCCCGAAGGCGGCGACCGCGATGTCGTGCGCCTCGTCCGGCTCCGCGGCGTCGAACCAGGCGGCGAGCCTGAGCAGGTCCTTGCGGCGGGACATCTCGCCCGACGCGGAGCGCAGCATCCGCTTGGCGTTGGCGAGCAGCGACTGCAGGGCGCGCAGGGTCGCGTCCCGGAGCTGGTCCACCTGGCTGCCGTGGCCGTCACTGTCGGCGAACCAGTCGCGCAGCCCCTCCCAGTCGGCCAACTCCCGTCCCCGGCTTCGCTGTACCCGCGTCTCGGGCAGCGCGTCCGAAAGTGCCCCCAGGCCGGCCGCATGGGCATCGATGCAGCTCAGCAGCGTGGGCAGGTGGGGCCAGATCGCGCGCAGATGGGCGGCGATGCGCGGGGCACGGAAGGACACGTCCTCGGTGATCGCCTCTACGTAGTCGAGGAGCAGTTCCTTGAACCCTTGATACTCGGCTCCGTCGAGGTCGTAGCGGGCGAGTACTTGTCCCAGGTAGGCGTAGAAGTCCCGTACCGACTCGGCGAATTCGGCGAACTGCGCGAAGAGGGTGCTGATCTTTTCCAGTGCCTGCTGCGGGTCCGCGCCGCCCGGCGCGGCGGCCAGGACCGCGATCTCTTTGAGCCCCCGGTCGACGAGGGTGAGCAACTCACTGCTGACCTCACGCGCGGCGTCCGCTCCCGCCAGCACCTCGTCGGCGTCGCGCTGCACCCGTTCGCCCAGTTTGGACAGCTGGTAGCGGGAGCGGGAGCGTTGGTACTCGGCGATGCTGGTCGCCGTGACCGTGTGCGTGCTGCGCAGCAGATTGCCCCAGCGCACGAGCTGTTCGAGTCGAGCGGTGAGTGTCTCCGCGTCGAGCGCTGCCGCCGAGTGATCTGCCTGTGCCAGCTTGGCGCGCACGTCGGGTACGGCGAGGTCCGCGAGCAGGGTGCCGCAGAACACCCGCATCACCGCGACGTACTCCAGCCGCTCGGGCGCGCTGAGGTAGGCGTAGGCACTCAGCCGCTGCCAGGTCTCGGCACCGCTCTCCCCGTCTGGCCGCTCATCATGTGATTCTTCGCGCAGTTCGTCCCCCACCATGCTGTCGAGCGTACGGACCGGCACTGACACTCCGAAGAAGGTTCGGGGAATCCGGCTTGGCCGTGTGGGCTCTCGGGCTCGGGCATGTTCACCCCGCCGATGGCCGGGGCGGCGAACGTGGCTGCAGCCCGGACTCCGGTAGTGGGTGGTGCTGCTGGCCGGCGCCGCGTTCGACCCGCATGCCTGTTCCCCGCTCCTCGTGTCCCACAAGGGCGACCGTTCCCCACGGTCTAACCCTTGACGCAGATCCCAATGGCTGGCCACGCCATGAAAAGAGATGGTGAAGGACGGGAGTGCAGGACATTCCCTCCTTATCACCCGACTCCGGTGAGTTGTGGTGCGCGGACCACCAATATCCTGGAGCCTCGCCCACGCTCTCAGATGAGGATGCGCAAACTCCACACAGCCGAATGTCATCGCGATCGACGCGTCCAGTTCGGCGCCATCGCTTCCGGCGCCCGGGCGGAGATGCCGTGGCGTCCAAAAACCGATCTGCGCCAACTGGCGTGTGCACTAGTGTGGTTGCCCGCTGCGCACCTTCCCGGAGGGTACGTCGACGGTGTTCCAGGTGCCGGTCCTCGGCGCTGAGCGACGAATGGTCTCCATCGCGTGACACACGCGATGTGACTGCGGATGCCCGGTAGGGCGATCCCTGCCATTCCCAGCTCACGCTCAGGAGTGGAGACCGATGAACCCCGTTGAGTACAAGCCTGCACGTCGTGACCGGATTCGTCAGATTCTGGTCGACGTCACGGTGGGAGTCATCACCAATCTGGTGGTGACGGCCCTTGCCGTGGTAGCGCGCCTGGTCTTCTGACCGGCAGGTGGCGGGCCCGGGAGCCCGCCACTCCGCCTACCGGTCCACCGTCTCAGAAGAGAAACATCTCTCCGGGCGGAGTGCCCTTCTTCTGACGCTTCCTGCGGCGGCGCCCTCCTCGGCCGGGTCGGGGCAGATGTGGCTGTCGCGCCTGCTCCGGCAGATTCTCCCAGGTGGGTCGCAGACCGTGTATCTCGACGTCGCCGACGAGCCCCTTCAGGTAGTCCCGGGTCTCCTCGTCCGTGGAGTAGAGCACGGTCGCCCGGCTCGCCCGGGTCATCAGCACGTGGTACGCGTGCCGGACAAGGCGGGCGAACTCGTCGTCGTCCACGCTCTTCGGCTTCACCTTGGGATCGAACGACCCGGGAACGGCTACCCGCTTGACGCCCGCCTCCTTGTCGGCCGTCTCCTTGCCCCGGCGGAACACCCAGCGGTCGCCCCGGCGCACCATGTCCTCGCCCATGATCACGCCGCACCAGTCCCACTCCAGGCCCTGCGCGGTGTACACACAGCCGATCTGGCCGAGGCCGTTCTCGTGCACGGACCAGATCTTGGAAGGCGGGACGGTCTTGTTCTCGCAGAAGGAGTCGCTGTCCGCGTTCCACGGGCGGTGCCAGTCACCTATCCGGACGTCGGGCTCAAGTCGCTTGTCCTTGCCCAGGGGTTTCGTCCAGGGCCAGCAGTAGCCGGCGACCATGCGCGCGGACGCTCCCGCCCCGGCCTCGGAACGTATGATCCGCTCGAGTTCCTCCGGGCTGTCCACGACCTCGACATGCATCAGCCCGTCCGGGGTCCACGGCTCCGGCTCCGCGTCTGACACTCCCAGCGCGCCGCGCACCCAGCGGATGTAGGCGTCGCTGCCGCCGCACCGGAACTGTTCGCGCAGGCGGCACCGGACCAGGTGGGCGTCGTAACGCCGTGCCGCGTCCTCCACGAGGGCGGCGGTGCCGACCTCCTGCGGGCGCACGGACTGGCCCTCGTCGAGGAAGAACACTGTCAAGCGGGAAGCGTCGAGGAGTTCGTCCACCTGAGGCTTGGTCCCCCAGTCCTCGGGTTTCCAGAAGCGGTTGGTCGAGCGGTCGCGCAGACGGTGGGCCTCGTCGCAGATCAGCACGTCCAGAGGCGGGTCGGGCGGGGTGACGAAGTTGCTGAAGTAGGTGAAGGTCTCCTTGAACTCCCGGTCGCCGTAACCGACATGCTCCTGCAGGGCGCCGTTGAACGCCCTGCTCCCGCTCGCGTACTTGACCGTGCGGCCCTCCGCCTCCAATGCGGCCTTGAGCTGGAGGCCGATGGCGCTCTTGCCCGTGCCGGCACCGCCCGTGACGAGGAACACCACCCGTCGATCGTCGGGGATGAGCGCGGGCCGCCGGGGATCGGGAAGCACCTTGGCGGCCGTGTCGAGGATCTGGTCCGCGACCTTCTTCTGACGGCCGCGCAGGGTGAAGACCGTGTCCTCGCCGCTGGAGCGGATCATGGCGTCGAGCAGCGGGGTGTTGCGCAGGCCCATGCTCCGTAGCAGGATCTCGGCCGCCGAGTCGGCACCGTCGGCGGCGAAGCTGCTCCGCAGGTCCGACAGCAGTTGGGCGCGGCGGTCGCTGGTGTAGACACGGGCGTAGGAACCGGTCGGCGCGTCCACGCCGACCAGTGGGAGCACTGCGGCATCGGTGGCGTTGTGCAGATAGGCGAAGCCGCCACACTCGAAGTCCAGTCCGTGCAGCGGCCCTCTGTCACTCGTGAACGCCTCGTAGTACTCCCGCAGTTGCAGTGCCGGATGCTTCTTCTCCCCCATACCGGGGACATGCACCAGTTCCGCGGTGGCTCGCTCCACCCGGGTCACCGTCGACCAACGCTTCAGCTCGACGAGTTGGACGGACAGCCCGTTCTCTTCGGGATGATGGCCCACGAGGACGACGTCGATGAGCCGCGGGTCGCCGGCGCGGTCGGTCTCGTCGAGCGTGGCCGCGCACTCGACGATCATCTCGACGTTCCCACGGTCGGCGGCGACCAGATCTTCGGCAAGATGCACCAGGCTCTCCGCCCAGGCGGAACGTTCGGTCAACGAAGCCTCTGTGCTGAGGAAGTGCTTCCATCTCGCGGCGAGGTGGGGCACCATACGGCGCCTTGAGTTCAGGTTCAGCAGATCCTGCGCTGCCAGTTTCAGCAGGAGCATGGACACGAGGTGGATCCCCCAGGGCACGAGTGACTCGTGCGGATGGGGGCGTGTCCACGTGGGGAAGCCCGTCGGGCCGCAGTTACGCCTGGGATCTTATGGAAGCGACGTCCCGTCCCGGCCCATATGACACATCAGTCGGCTGGAAGCACGGACAATCATGGCCGGATATCACGTGCTCACGGCCGCAGAAGGGGTTCCTCGGTCGTGGCAGGCCGTGGCTCCGGTCGGCCGGACACCAGTTCCCGTAGCTTCGTTCGGGTCTCCGGGTCGGTCGAGTACACGATCGTGCCGACCATCCCCCGCGTCAGCAGCACTTTGTACGTGTTCCGAATGAGACGGTCCACGTCGGTGTCCGGTGTGGACTTCTTGAACACCGGGTCCTTGGACGCGGTGCGGTCGGTGACCCAGCGGTCGCCCCGCCAGACCAGGTCGGGACCGATGATGACGCCGGACCAGTCGTACTCGAACCCCTGAGCGGTGTAGACGCAGCCGATCTGCCCGAAGCCCGCAGGGTCGGTGGCCCACAGCGCGGACGGGGGCGCGCCGGAGACCGACCGGTCCCCGCGCAGGTTCCAAGGCCGGGCCCAGCCCCCGATGACGACGTCGGCAGGCAGGGGATCGCCGGGCTTGGGCTCAGGGGACCACCGCCAGCAGTAGCCCGCGGACATCCGGGCACCGTATTTCTCGGCGCGGCGGGCGTCGAGGAACGCCTCCAGTTCTTCAGGGCTGTCGGCGACCAGCAACTGCATGCGGTCGTCGGGCTCCCACACGACCGGCCCGCCGGGCTCGAGGCCGAGGAGCCGGACCACCCAGCGCAGGTAGGCATCACTGCCTCCACAGCGGAACTGGCTCTCCAGGGGGACGACATGGCACTCGATGCCCCGTCTGCCCGCGGCCTCACGGATTTCGTCCACGGTGCCCATCTCGCCGGGACGCACCACTTGGTGCTCGTCGAGGAAGAAAACCGGTACATGGGCGACGTCGATGAGTTCGTCGATCTGTGCCCTGCCGGTCCGCAGTGCCGCGCGGGTGTAGCGGTTTGCGGAAGTCTCCCGGATGCGGTGCGCCTCGTCGCAGATCAGGGCACCCAGGCTGTTCTTCTCCGTGGTCATGAAGCTGTTGAAGTACTTGAAGAGATCCTGGACTTCCCGTTTCCGGGAGCCGGCCACCTTGCGCATCGTCTTGGTGAACGACTGCGAGCCGGTCGCGTGGACGGCGGCCACACCCCTCCGGTACAGCTCGCCGAGCAGTTGGAGCGCGATCACGCTCTTCCCGGTACCGGGACCGCCGGTGACGATGACGACTTCCTTGTGGTCAGCGCGCTTCGCCCTCTCCACCGCGTTGAGCACCATGCGGTAGGCGACCTGCTGCTCGTCGAGGAGGACGAACTGCTGTCGCTCCCGCACCTCCTGAGCTGCCACGGACATCAACTGCTTCGACGGCACGGTGGCGCCCGCGAGCAGTTCGTCCGCCGCACGGGCACCGGGCTGCTGGTCGCTCAGCCTCGACCGGAGGTAGTCCAGGAACGCACCGCGCCCCTCCCCCGTGAAGAGCCGTCCCTGCCCGTCGCGCTCGATCTCCCGCAGCCCCGCCACCCCAAACTCGGTGGCGTTGTGCAGAAAGGCCACTCCGTGGATCCGCTCGCCGTGCTCAGCCACCGCGCCGTTGAAATTGACCAGGTAGTCGCAGTATCGCCGCACCTGCTCGATCGGGTTGAGCACGGGGTGCGCGTAGGCGTCGACATGGCACAGGGTGGGGTCATCCTCGTGCGGAGCCGCCTGGCTCCACTGCTTCAGCTCCACCACAACGTAGGACGGCTCCTGCGTGACCGGGTGCAAGCCGGCGAGGACGACGTCGGCACGCTTGCTGTTCAGCGGTAGCGCGTACTCCAGCATGACCTCGACGTCGCCCAGGCCGGCGTCGTTGAGCGCGGCGGTCAGAAGCGGGATGCTGCGCTCCCAGGAACGCATCTCCGAGGCTCCGGGCCGGTAGCCGTGCATGTGGACGAACTGCTCGGTGAGGTGCAGGAACAACGAACCGTCGAGTGCCATGACGGCGACCGTTTTCGCGGACGCGCGGAACAGCAAGGACTTCCCCCAGGCAGCACGAAATGACTCGTGCGGGTGGGGGCATGTCCTTCAAGACTCCACCGGGGCGGAGCGGAAGCCCGTCGGGCCGCGTTGACGACGTGTTTGAGGGTACCTGGCGGTGCTGGCAGACACGGTGCCCGGCCTCCCCTGCCACCGCCCACATATCCATGGTCATCAGTCAGCGGTGCGTTTGTGTCGGCACCGTGCCGACTCGCTATTCCGGGGCGTCCGGTTCTTCGTGATCCGGAGAATATGGGCTATGGCCTGTGGAAATGCAGGCGGCAGACGAGTCGGGCTATACGCCGGGTTCTGCTCCGTTCAGGGAACGATCACGCTCTGACCTGTACGTTTATGGGCATCCGGCGGCGGGCTCAGCCTTTGTGATTTCTCAGGGACTTTCAGCCGAGGTCCGTGGACCACGCCTCGATGGCGGACAGTCCCCGCGGGCTGGCCGGCGGCATAAAGTGCGTGTGCGTCCGGAGGGTGAACGCCGGGTCCGAGTGCCCGAGCCACTTCGCGAGCGAGATCGACTCCCATACACGCGACGGCTTCTCGCCCGGTTGCCGCTTGGGCAGCGGCGGGATGACTCCCACGTCGGCGAGCGCGGGCTTCCATGCCTTGAGCTGAAACCGATCACCTCCCCCTGACGGAGCCCGCACCCGACCCTGAGGTCGACCGGGATCCGGGCACGGCGGTGCCTGCGGATCCCGCACAGCTCTCAGTCCTGGATGTACCGGACGACGACGCGCATGCGGGTGCCCCGCTCCATCTGCCAGCTCACCTCGTCCCCCACCTCTCGCCACATCAGCGCCTTCCCCAATGGAGTATCGGGGCTCAACCGCTCCGCCTCATTACCCGCGAGCATCGCGATCTCGTACGTCATGATCCCGGGCTCGTCCGGGTCCTCAACTCCGACGAGGCTTCCCGGGACGACCATCGTCCCTCCCGTCAGGGAGGAGTCAGGGACCACCTGGTCGAGCACGGCACGCAGGTGGCTGCGCCGCTCCTGCAGGGCTTGGCGCCGCCGGTCGTGGTCGGCGAGCTGGGCCTTCCTGGAGGACGAGTCCACGGCCACGATTTCCGGAAGCGGCTGGTCCAGCGCGTCCTGCACGCGCTGGAGCTCGCGCTGCACCCGTCGATGAGCGGCGATGCTGAACCGGTCGATCGGGAGACGGAGGGAGGACCCGGTACCGCCGGGCACCGCGGATCCCGTGACGGCGGCGGGTTCGTCGCCGCGGGTTGGCTGGCGCGGCACAGCCGGAAGACCCTTCACCGGGGCCCGGTCGGCCGCCGGTCGTGCACGCAGCAGTTCTGTCGTACGGCCGTCGGAAGCTCCTGAGGAGCCGGGTGCGTGGTGCCGCGCCAGCCCCACCTGACCGTCGTCTCCCAGTACGGGTATGTCGGCATGCGCGATCGCGGCGCGGATCATGGCATGCGCCTCGGGGTGGGCGACCCGCACGACGGCATGCCCCTCGCGCAGGATGTCCACGGCATCGGCCCCCGGGAAGCCCGGCGCACCCGCTCCTGCGAGAAACCGTGCCGTCCCGCGCACGGTCGCCCGCATGCTGAACGCATGCTGGGCCGCATTGACCTCGTCGCGGTGCAGCCGTGCAACGGTCACGAATCGGGGCTGCGCCTCGTCCGTGCCGTGCGTGGGCTCGAGTTGGATGTTGTGTCGCCCGACGGACGGGGCAGCAGAGGGGGCGGGCTCCGCGTTGCCGGTGGGTACGACGTCGCCGTCGTCTGTCGGGACCGTGCTGCCTTCGCCGGTCGGGCCCATGTGGCTGTCCTCAGCGGCTCGGTTTGCGGGTGGGTTCGCCGCCGACTCGATACCGAGTCGGTCGAGTTCCGCCCACAGCGGTTCGAGTGCCCGTTCCGGGGCGAGGAAGAAGCGGCTACCCCGGATGCGGACGAACGTCCAACCCACGCGCTCCAGTTCGCGCTGGCGTGCCGCGTCCGCGTCGGCATTCTCCTCCGTGTGAAACGCGTCGCCGTCGCACTCCACGGCAAGGCGTCTGCTGCCGCCCTCGACGACGAGGTCGATGCGGTAGCGGCCGGCGGGATACTGCGGCCGCACCCGGTAGCCCCTGGCCCGCAGGGCCAGGTAGACACGCTGCTCGAAGAGGCTGTCGAAGGCCTCGTGCGGAACGTCAGGCCGGACCTCGCCGAGTCCGAGGCCGTCCTGTTCCTCGGCCGGGCGGGAGAACCAGTCCAGATAGGCACGCCGCAGATCGGACTCGCCGAGTTCGGTGAGGGTGAAGCTGTGGAACAACCACACCTGGTCGCGGGCGCGGGATGCGGCCACGTTGAGGTGCTGCCGGTTCAGGGAACTGCTGAAGGAGCCGACGCGGCGCGGCCCGTCGGGACCGGTGAGCGACACGACCGTACTGATGAAGACGATGTCGCGCTCGTCGCCCTGGAACTCCTCGGCGTTGCCCACGCGCAGGCGTCGGCGCTGTCTCTCATCCAACGGGATCCGGTCGGCCAGCAGATCTTCGATGAGGTACTTCTGCCCCGCCCCGAGCAGGGTGATCACGCCCATGGTGCGCCCCGCGTAGGCGGGGTCGGCGATGCGCCGGGCGACCTCTTCCACCAGCCGCACCGCCTCGGGCCGGTTGACCTGCTTCTGTCCACTGCCTTCGACGTAGCCATCGGGCACATGCACCGGTCGCAAGGGCGGCAGCCGGTCGGCGCCGTACTGTCGCAGTGGCTGAAGCCGGCGGCCGTAGCAGAGCTCGTTGGAGAATCCGATGATCTCCGGCATGCACCGGAAGTGTTCCTGGAGCATCAACCTGCCGCGGCCTCCGGCCAGACCGGACGCGATGTCGAAGAGGCTGGCGGTCGGGGTGAACAGGTTACGGCGGGCGGCGGGCAGCTCGGCGAGAAGCCGTCGCTGGAGTGCGAACTGCTCGTCGTGGTCCACGCCTACCTGGGCGGGACTGACCTGCTGGTCGTCGCCGACGACAATCACCTTCGCGCCCAGCCAAGCGAGCAGCAGCGCCTCGGGGCCGGACTGGCTGGCCTCGTCGACGATCACGACGTCGAATCGCCCGGCTCGGTCCATCGGCACGGTTTCGGTCACCTGGTGCAGCGGCATGATCCAGGCGGGCACCGCCGCCTGGCTGGCCTGAAGACTCTCACGGGCCTGTCTGCGGTAGGTGGCTGCGTACTTGCCGGTGCCCTTGCCCAGTTTGCGGACGTTCTGCTGGTACGAGGTAAGGGCCACGGCCTGGTCGTCCGTGAGCCGGGACAGACAGCTGAACCAAGCCTTGTCGGCCGCCAGCCGTTCCAGGCCGATGCGAATCTCGACGTCCGCCTCGGCGAGCAGCCGCAACTGCCGCTCCTCGGCCTCCGGGTCCGTCAGCTCCGTCATACGGTCGTACCAGACCGACCACGCCCACGCGGCCTCGAAGTCCGCGAGCCGGGTGTCCCACTCGTCGTCCTCAGGTGTGGATTCCAGGCCGTCTGCGAGGTCCGGGAGTTCGGCCACGACCAGCCGGTATGCGTCGTCGCACGCCTTCTTGCGTGCCAGCGCCTCCCGCAGGTCGTCCACGTCGTTCACCGCCGCGCTGTAGGCCGCCGGATCGCGGGACTCGACTGCGGCGCGGGCCCGTTCGAGGGCTGCCGAGGCGCCCCTGCGGTGTGCCGCAGCGCGCAGTACGCGCAGGGCCTCGTCGATCAGGGCACGGGCGGGGTCGGCGGCCCGGCGTGCCGCTCTGGCCCGCAGGATGCTCCGGACGGTGTCGGCCCGGTCTTGGTTGTCCCAGTCGAGGCCTGCTAGTCCCGGCGTGGCCGAGGTCGCGTGAACCACGGCGTGGCGCAGGTCGGCGAGGGTGGTCAAGGCGGTGAGGGTGGCGAGGTCCTGGCGCAGGCGGGCGGTGCGCCGAGCTGTGGCCTCCCACGCGTCGGGGCCGTCGCCCCACTCCCGCTCTATGTCCTGAAGGTGCCGCTCCAGCGTGACGCGGTGCAGCACGGCGGACGCGGCGGACGCTGTCTCCACAGCGCGGCCGTCGACCCGAACGGTCTCGGGGAAGGCGCCGACCGCTTTGCGCAGCCGGGTCTTCAGGCCCATGGCCCCGCGCAGTTTCTCGCCGGACGTGAGCCCGTCCCGGAGGGTGGCAGCCAGCCCGAGCGCCGTCGGCACGTCGTACGCCTCCAGCCCAGTGACCAGCGCGGAGCCGAGTGCACGCGCCGCCTCCTCGATCGCGGTCAGGGCCGCGGTGGTGCGCTCGTGGCGGCTGCGCGCGCCGAGATCCTGCCCGGCGAGGATCTCGTCGCGCAGTTCGGCGGCCCAGGCGGCCGGCATCGAGGTGGACGCCCGGGCCGCTGCGGTGAAGTGGTCGAGTGCGCTGGTCAGCTGGTTCTGCTGTTCTGGGGTGAGGGCGGACACGGCGTCGTCGAGGCGGGAGAGGGAGCCGTCCTGCCGGAGTGCGGCGAGGTCGGCCTCCGACGTCTTGATCGTCTCAACCGCCTCGGCGAAGGCGGGCGCTGTGGGCAGCTGCCCGGGCTCGGGCAGTGCGGCGCTGACCGCTGCGGCGAGAGTTCGGTGTCGGTCGGTGAAGGCGAGCGCCGCACGGCGCAGGCGCGTAAGAGCCTCGGCATCCAGCGTCGGGGATTCGGCGGGAACGGCGCCGATCCAGCCGAACCGCGTGTACTCCTCGGCGAGCCGCTGGGCGATGCGGGCCAGGGTTCCCTCGTATGCGCCGATCTCGGCCGGATGGTGGTATGTCTCCTGCTCCCGCAGTGCTCGCAATGCCTTCAGGGCGAGCGCCTGCGCAGACCGAGCGGATCTGAGGCGCTCTTCGTGCTCCTGGATGCGTCGTCGGTACGCCCGTGAGGAGAAGTCGCCCTGCCGGTCGAGGATGGCCTTGACGGACTGCTCCAGTTCCAGTTGCCCGGCTCCGTCGTCGGTACGACTTACGCACAACTCGCGGATGCCAGACGGGAGTTTGTCCTTCAGGACCTTCAGGGCACGTGCCGTATGGCTGGTGATCAGTACGCGGTTGCCATGCGCGAGAAGGTCGGTGACCAGGTTGGCGATGGTGTGCGTCTTACCAGTGCCGGGCGGTCCCTGGACCACGACGAGATCCCGATCCCGAAGCCGCTCGGCGATGGTGCGCTGTTCGTCGTTGGAGGGCAGCGCGAAGTACAGCTCCGGCGGCGGTCCCGCAGCGTCACCGCTGCCTGGTTCGCTCGGTGGGCGGTCACCGTCCGCACCAGCGATCGCCCGCAGCAGAGCGGTGGGCTCGGCGCCCTGCTCGATGGACAGGGCGACACTGCGGAGTGCTTCGAGCATGCTGCGCCGGGTGCGCTCCCTGAGCAGCAGCACCGGCGCGAAGCTGACGACCGGTACGGCGGGGTCTCCCGCTGCCCGGTGCCGATTCAGTGCGCGGTCGAAGCGTCCTGCTTCATGGGCCGCGATGATCCAGGTGGTCAGGGCCCGGTGCAGATGGTCGGCGAGCTGCGGATCCGTGGTGTCGCCGGCGGCTTCCAGCTCCTGCCGTACGAGGGCACGGATTTCCGCCCGCGCCTTCTGCCCTGCGTCGAGCATGGACTCCTCCAGCACCGGGCTGCCGTGCTCGGGGTCGGGCCCGACGGTGATGGCTCCGGTGTCGGAGTCAATGGTGATGACGGCCCGGCAGGTGACGAGATGGCGACGGATCGGCTCGCTCTGCGCCGACCAGGTGAGGTAGCCGAATCCGACGACCAATTCGAGGCTCTCGCCGAGTTCGGAGGCGTCCACGCACAGGCGGTAGAGGCGGTCGTAGGCCCGTACGACGGGCTTCATGACGCGGTCGCGACGTGCCCACCCTTCCCATTCACGGGACCAGGCACGGTACTGGGCGTACACGGTGTCACGCTGAGGCGAGTCGGCCAGGGACACGGTGATGTGCCGGGTGCGTGCGCTTCCCTCGGCGGAGATCTCGTCCGCCGGTATGTCCGTCTCGGCCAGCAGCTCGGGGGGCGTTTCCCTCGCCGAGTCGCGGATCTCCCGGTCGTTTAGCCAGTGGGCGAGCGGCAGCAGTGGAACCGGCGGTTCGTGCCGTACGGGGCGATCGGCCCGCAGCCACAACGGCGTGTCGCCGGGGACGGCGTCGGTGAGGAAGGAGCTGAACTGCGCGGGCAGGTCGGCGAACCACACCTGGTGTCTGGCGTCGTCGTGCGTCCGCACCGGCTTGGTGCGGCTCTCACCCACCTCCGCGAGGTAACGGAAGACGTGGCGGACAACATCGTCGGGCGTCACCGCGGATGCGGACACGAGTCACCTCGCTGAACTGATGGAACTAAAGCATGAAGATTGTGCGCATCCTATGTGCGTAGCGCGTCGGAGAGGGCGGATATCGCCTCTGATGAGCTGCGACGTCATCAATGAACAGACAGTGGATGCACGTCCAAGCTGGCGCGTGCGACTCGAAGGCTGCATGCATTGCGAGCCGGGGGTCTCGGCGTCTTCTGATTGCGTCCCGACGCTGCCTGTTGCGGCCTAACGAGCCGTGCCGAGACGGTTG
Source organism: Streptomyces sp. NPDC051243 (assembly GCF_044455405.1). Taxonomy (NCBI): domain Bacteria; kingdom Bacillati; phylum Actinomycetota; class Actinomycetes; order Kitasatosporales; family Streptomycetaceae; genus Streptomyces; species Streptomyces sp. NPDC051243. The sequence continues at coordinate 191,694 of NZ_JBITES010000016.1, forward strand.
CGGAATGTCTCAACCAACAGGACGGTGCTCGGCGCGTCGCCGGGCCCAGAGTGCGGGCCATGCTCCACACCCGCAAGGCGTGGGCGTACGCGGCGATGGGCCGCACCGCCACCTTCCAACGAGCCACCACCCAGGCAGCCGAGGCAATGATGGATGCCCAGCCGGGCGAAGAGCCGTACTGGATCGCCTACTTCAACGAGGCCGAGCTCGCCATCACCCCTGGCGGTCGACTCCTCGACCTAGCCGACCTGACCGGGTTCCCCTCCATCCCGCTAGCCTTCGACGCGTGCCCCATCAGCGTCGACCTCGACAAGCTGTTCCCCAAACGCTCCTCGTTCGACGTCTACGGGCGGAGTTCTGGAGCAGGAAGCCGTCCACCGCCGACAAAGGCATAACAGTTGTTGTTGACTAGTCGCCAGTAGTCAGGTGGAGCCTTCTGGCGACCGAGACGGAGAGGGCACCGCTTAGGGTGGCTCCGGAGTCAGCCGTACGTGTGCTTTGGCGGCCGGCCTGCGGCGCTAGGCTCAAGGTATGCCGAACGCGCGCGACCTCGACGGACGAATGGTCCTCCCCCGCCAGCGACTTGATGCGTTGGGCGAGATACTGCGTCTTCGGGCGGAGACCATGGAGGCTGGCAAGCTGCCGCACCCTGAGGACTGGCCGCTTCCGTTGTGCCCAGAGTGCCACGGTGCCGTGCAGGAGTGGGTTTCCGGCAGTGGCGTCGGCTTGCCAACCAGCTACTGGTTCTCACCGTGCGGCCACGGCATTGTCGCCGACCAACCGTAGGGCCTTCGTAGCAGTACGACAGCGGCCGGCCCTGAAAACGGCAGCCACTCAATGCGCGGCGCAGCAGCAGAACGAGCCGCGGCGCGTGTAGCAGCGTGGACGCCCGACGCATCGGCACGACTGCCCGCAGTTCACCGGCTCGGTGTGCAACGTGACCTCGTCCGGGTTGCCCGGTTCGTACGCGACGTGGCAGTCCCGGCAGGCAACCCACCCAGGCGGGAGGTCTTCAGCGCATGGCGTCGGAGGCGGCTCCATGGCCGGCGATGGCCTGAGGTCCCGCTGCGTGTCCGGGTCCTCATCCTCGAAGAGGCGAAACACCTCGATGGGGCTCCACTGGTCGGGCATGGCCGCATCCTCCCAGACAGCCGCCGTCTTCGACGCCGCTCCGCCAACAGGCCGCCGCAGACCCACACAGCTGGTTTCACCCCCTCCGGGGGCGCTCAGTACTCCATGTCCTGCCGCATCTCGGCGTAGTACTCGGGGCTCTGGGCGTACGCCTTGTCGGTCCGTTGCATGGTGAACGTGTGCTGGGCCGCCACCTGCTTGAAGTCCACGTGATTAAACACCCGGGGGGATGTGGTCCAGGATGGCCCGGATCATCGCGGCGCAGACGTATGGGTTCCCGGCCGCGTAGGCATCGTTCAGTGCCTCGCACAGCGCGATCAGCTGGTGCACCCGCCACCGGGTCGTCTTCGCCGCCTCATCCAGATCCTTTAGGAGGCCTGGGTCGACGTACGGCGCGCGCGGGCTCGGCGGGCAGCGGCGGCGGCTACACAACGGTGACAGGCCCGTACTGGGAGGCCGCCTTGGTGACGGTCTCGCACGTTTCTCCACATCCTCACGGAGAGCACGTGAGTCCGGCCGTCACGGGCGCTTCGGAACCAGTTCCTCGGGCAACCCGAGGTCACGACATGCCTCTCTGATCAGCTTCTTCATGGGATCGCCCTTCAATAGGGGGCTCATCACGCTCGCTGCTTGAAGCAGTGGAACGGGCATCCAGCACAGATCGGCGAGCCGATCGGCAGGCGACTGCTCGTACAACGTGACCTTGTCGTCATCGACACCTGAAACGAACGCCGAGGCCGTGAGGTCGGTGGTGTGAGCGTACGAGGACAGATTCCGGTAGACCGGGTACATCATCGCCGTTCCGTACGCCTTCACCATGTTGTCGAAGTTGGACAGCTCGCCGACGAGTCGACCGTGTCGCTTGCGTTCCTCCTCTGTCCTGAACCCGAAGTCGGGCTTCTCCCCGAGATCGACACTCTCGGCCAGTTGCCACCCCACACCCTCCAGATTGGTCAGCAGCTTCTCTCTGGACTTGTAGGACTCGGCGACCAACGCCTTGTAGGCGTCGTCGCCGTTGTCGGCCAACCAATTGATGGCGTAGGCGTGGCCCACCAGGTTCCTCATCAGGGGCACTGCCTCAACTGTGAAACCCTGGTCGTAGAGGGCGATCATGGCGTCTGCCGTTCGGTTGGTGAACCGCCACCACCCTGCGAGAACCGCAAATACGGACGTCGAGGTATCAGCCGACGCCAACTCCTGCACGCGTAGAGCAGCCCCGGCCCCGGTAGTCAGCTTCGGCACGATCGCGCGCACTCGCTTCGCGGTCTTCTCGTCGGCTCGATACGCAAAGGTCATAGCGAGCGACGCTACGCCTCGCGGGAGCAGCCCCTCAGCCGAATATGGCCAGGTCGCCGGGCGCGCGACGATAACCGTCTGTGGTGTGCATGGTCCGCGCCATGCTGAATAGCCCCAGTGCACAGGCTGAATCGCAGGACCTGAGTCGCCACGTCGAGGTCAAGGTCACGCGACGGTCATTGGCACCTAGCGGCAGACGAGTCGGGCTATACGCCGGGTTCTGTTCCGAGGGGTCCTCACGAACCCCCCGGCGACGGCCATCCATCTAGGACCGGCGTTACCACCGGCCTCCTGCGGTCTACCCGCGGACTCGGGCGGGCAGCCCTCGAACGTCCGCGCAGGGTCGCCCCCTCTTGCGAGAAGGCGGCCCCTCTTGACCTTGCTCCGGGTGGGGTTTACCTAGCTGCCCAGGTCGCCCTGGGCACTGGTGGTCTCTTACACCACCGTTTCACCCTTACCCAGCACCGAAGCGCTGGGCGGTTTGCTTTCTGTGGCACTGTCCCGCGGGTCACCCCGGGTGGCCGTTAGCCACCACCCTGCCCTGTGGAGCCCGGACGTTCCTCGGGAAGCCCCTGAAGGGACTCCACGCGGCCGTCCGCCCGGCTCGTCTGCCGTGTGGACCATGTTACCGGCCTGCGAGGGGCCGCCGTCGCCAGGACGGAGCCGGCGAGGATCAGGGCGAACGCGGCCAGCACCTCAGCCGTCAGGGGCTCGTCCAGGAACAGGGCCCCGGCGGCCACCGCGACCGCCGGGTTGACGTAGGTGAAGACCGTCGCCCGTGTCGGGCCGACCTCCTTGATCAGCTCCAGGAACGCCACGAAGGCGACCGCCGTGCAGATCACGCCGAGGGCGGCCAGGGCCGTCAGGGCCTCGGCCGAGGGCATCGAGGACGGCCAGGTCAGCGCCGCCGCGGGGGCGTACACCAGCGCCGCCAGGGTCAGGCAGGCCGCCGTGAGGTGGAGGGACGGCACGTCTCGCAGCCACCTCGCCGCTATCAGCGGAGCCGTCGCGTAGCCCAGCACCGTCAGCAGCACCTCCGCCAGTGAGCGGGCGTCGCCGCCGGTCAGGTGCGGGACCGTGAGGGTCGCCACGCCGGCCAGACCCAGGGTGAGGCCGGTCAGGCGGCGGACGCCCAGGTGTTCCGTGGCGCCGAAGAAGCGGGCCAGCGCGACGCCGACTATCGGTACGCCCGCGATGAGCAAGCCCGCCGTGGAGCTGGAGAGGTGGCGTTCGGCGTCCGTCAACGTCCACCAGGGGCCGATGATCTCTATGCACGCGAAGGCCAGCATCGGGCGCCAGTGCGTCCGGACCGTCCGGGTCAGGCCTCCCTGGCGTATCGCGAAGGGGAGCAGGAGGGCTGCGGCCAGAGCGCAGCGCGTGAACACCACCACCGACGGGGAGACCTCCCCCACCGCCACCTTGATCATCAGGTACGGGACGCCCCAGACCACGCCCATCAGGGCGAACAGAAACCAGCCGCGTGCAGTCATGCGGCGAGTTTCGGACCCCTCACCATGAGCTGTCTTGAACGCTGTTGCGGTACGCCGCCGGGGTCACACCGAGGACACGGCGGAACCAGCGGGTGAGGTGCGCCTGGTCCGCGAAGCCGACCATTCCCGCGACCTCGGCCGGTCGCAGGCCGGACTCCAGGAGGCCGCGCGCACGGGCCACCCGGTACTGGGCCAGCCAGGCGTACGGCGGTATCCCCATCGTCGTACGGAAGGCACGCAGGAGCTGGTAGCGGGACAGGCCCAGGTCGGTGGCCAGGGCCGCGAGGGAGGGTGGGGCCGTGAGCTCGTCGGCGAGGCGGTCGCGGACCGTCCTCGCTATGTGGTCGGCGCCTGGCACGGCGTCGTCCGCCGCGCGGGCCGTGGAGTGGCGGCGGGCCAGGGCGGACAGGAGCCAGGGGATACGGGACTCCGCCTCCAGTGGGTCGGGGCAGGCGGCGAGTTCGGCGTGCGTGATGCACAGCGCGGTGGACAGTTCGGGGTCGTCGAGGAGGGGATCGCGGAAGTGCGGGGCGGCGGTGCCCAGGGCGCCGTCCGTCAACAGCGACGTCTCGGCGTACAGGGCTCGGTAGGCGTAGCCGCCGGACTCGGCCGGCCCGCCCGTGTGCATCTCGCCCGGTGCCAGTACGACGATGGAGCCCGGGCCGGGACGGATGCGGCCGCCGCGGTAGTCGATGATCTCGCTGCCGCCTACGCACACGCCGATCGTGAACTCGTCATGGGCGTGGGGGGCGTACACGTGCCGGTCGAAGCGGGCGGTCAGAAGGTCGAGCGGGGGGCCGTCCCGGCCGAGCCTCGCCCTGGTCCACAGCGCCTGTTCACCCACTTCGCGCCCCTCTCGTCGCCCTGGAGGCGCAACACCGGGAGCGTCAGAGAAAGTCCGCCGTGTCCAGCTCGAAGGCGAAAGGCTCGGGCAGAGCGAGCTGTTTGCCGAAGGCTACGGCGCGGAGCTCCTGGTAGTCGCCTGACTCCGGGCCGCTGAACAGCGTGATCCACGAGGTCTCTCGGTCGACGACCAGGTAGAGCGGAATGCCGCCGCGGGCGTAACAGCGGCGCTTGATCTCCCGGTCTGTCCGCGGCTTCGAGGACGTGACCTCCAGGACCATGGCGACTCCTTCGCATGGCATCCCGGGATCGGCCCCCCGGTAGAGCCTCAGCTCCTTGGGAGCGAACGTGCCGTCCGGGACCACGTGGTCTTGTGGGTAGCCTTCCGCGTTCTTCAGTTGCAGCCCCTTGTTCGCCGAGAACTGCATCTTGGTCTGACATCGCCGATGCATTTGACCCACGATCCGGCTGATGCAGTGCTCGTGGTGCCCGTCCGGCACCGGGGTCACTACGAGTTCCCCCTCGACGAGCTCTGCCCGGAGCCCTTCCGGGGTGTCCAGGTCGACAAACCAGTCCAGCAGGAGCTTCTGCGTGATCGGATCCTGTTCCATGGCGCCCATGGCACACCCCTCCAGCAACTCACTGGAACGGAACAGCGGTTTGGTCACCTGTACGAAGGCCGCCGGAGCCGTCCCCTTGACCCTGCCGCAACGTCAACGTTTCTACTGATCCCATGCGGATCGGAGAACTCGCCGCCACCGTCGGTGTCACCACGCGCACGGTGCGTCACTACCACCATCAGGGCCTGCTGCCCGAACCCGAGCGGCGGCCAAACGGGTATCGGGAGTACACGCTGCGGCATGCCGTCGTGCTGGCGCGGATTCGGCGGCTGACCGAGTTGAGGCTGGGGCTCGCGGAGGTGCGGGACGTGCTGGCCGAGGATGCCGGGAAGGATCTTGTCGAGGTGCTGACCGAGCTCGATCAGGATCTTGCTCGGCAGGAAGACGCCATCCGGGAGCGGCGGGCGCGGCTGCGGGCCCTGCTGGAGACGGAGGGCGGGCTGCCGGCGGAGGGGCCCGTGTCGCCGCAACTCGCCTCGCTCTTCCGGGACATGGCTCATGTCTCCGACTCCCCCATGGCCGCCAAGGACCGCGAGATGCTCGCGCTCATCGAGACCACGGCCGATCCCGAGGGGCGGGACCAGCTCATGGGTGCCCTCGGGGGTGCGCTCGCCCGACCCGGCGGCAAGGAGCGGGCCCTCGCCGCCTACGCCCTGCTCGACGCGCTCGCCGACGCCGAACCCACCGACCCGCGTGTCGACGAGGCGGCCCGCGCCCTCGCCGACTGCTTGCCCCGCGACCTGCTCCCGGAGCCGATGGAGGTCGACCCTGACAACAGCTTCCTGCGCGCCTTCTACGCCGACTTCGCCCCGGCCCAGGCGGAGGCCATCCGCCGTACCTTGCACATGCTCACTGAGACTGAAGGGGACGGGCCGTGATGGGGACCATGGGCGTTCTGCTCCGGCACGAGTTGCGGCTTCTCGCCAGTATCGGGCTGTGGGTGGCCCGGCGGCGGCACGGGCTCGGTGGCGGCACCGGCTTCGGGTACTCGCGCGGGCAGAGCACGATGATGTTGGGGTTCGGGTTCGTGATCGTGGTCGAGTCGATCATGATGTCCCTGCTGCTGCGGAACTACCCTGCCGTACAACGGGCCTGGTTCATGGTCGACATGTACACCCTCGTGCTCATCATCGGGATGCACGCCGCCTCCGTCGTACGACCGCACGTCCTCGACGCCGGCATCCTGCGCGTCCGGCGTGCCGCGCACGTCGATCTGCGCATACCGCTGGAGAAGATCGCGCATGTGCGGCGCGAGCTGCGCCATACCCATGAACGGGCCGAGGGTGAACTCAATCTCCCCATCGCCGCGCAGACCACCGTGGCGCTCGAACTCGCCGAGCCTGTCCCCCACTTCACCTTCCTCGGCCGTCGCCAGGACATCCGTCTCGTGCGCTTCCACGCCGACGACGCCGACAGCCTCGTAGAGCTGGTGAAGCACGCAAAGGAAGTCACACAGGCTCGAAGCGCACCTTCCCCGCTCCCGGATTCCCCGGATCCGACTGCGTGAGGCGAACCCGCAACCGCTCCCCCAACGGCAGCCCGTCCGTGCCCTCGACCCGGCCGATGACCGCCGGGGACTCCAACTGCACCACCCCCACGGCCGGTTGACGCTCCGACACGTCCACCACCCAACCGTCGAACTCCTCCCCCACCCGGTCCTTCAGCAGCGCCGCCTCCACGATGTCGACGCACTCCCGCTCGACCCTGCCCGCGCGCCGCGTGCCCTCGGTCATCCGGGCGGGCAGCTCATCAAGGGCGGCCGTCACCCAGTCGGGCACCGGCCGGCCGGCGATGACCGCCAGGCAGATCTCCGACGCGTACCGGTCGGCGAGGCGGCGCAGGGGGGCCGTGCAGTGGGCATAAGGGGCGGCGACGGCCGAGTGGGTGGTGATGGGCGGCAACGCCCCGTCGCGGAACACCGTGTAGCCCGCGCCTCGCAGCAGTGTCGTGCATTCCTGCAGAAAGGCCGCGTGGTGCGGCAGGTGCGGGTCGAGGGAGCGGACCAGCGAGGCGTACGAGACGTGGTGCGGCCAGTCGATGTGCAGGGCCTGTGCTGTGCGGCGCAGGCGGCCTACCGCGCCGTCGGGGGCCGCGGGGAGGGTGCGCAGGATGCCGGTGCCGGCTGACAGCATCAGGTCGGCGGCGGCCATGCCGGTGAGCAGGGAGATCTGGGCGTTCCAGCCGTCGGCGGGGTGCGGGGCCCGGTACGCCAGCTCGTACGCGTGGTCGCGCGCGATGATCTCCTGCTCGGGCACGCTGAGCGAGATCCCGCCCCGCGCCACCTCCAGTCCCTGCCGCAGCTCCCCGATCTCCTTCAGCAGCGCCAGCGGCTCCTCGGCGGACCGGCCGTCGATCTGTTTCTGCACGCCCTCGTAGTCCAGCTTGGCCCGGCTGCGGACGAGGGCGCGGTGGACGTCGACGGCGAGGGTGCGGCCCTCCGCGTCCAGGTCGATCGTCCACAGGGCGGCCGGGCGGTCCTGGTCGGGGAGCAGGCTCGCGGCGCCCTCGCTCAGCAGCTCGGGGTGGAGCGGGATCCGTTCGTCGGGGAAGTAGAGGGTGGTCACCCGCCGGTGCGTCTCGCGGTCGAGGGCGCCCGACGGTACGACGAAGGCGGCGACGTCCGCGATGGCGTACCGGACGCGGTAGCCGGTGCCCTGCCGGGACAGGTGCATGGCCTGGTCGAGGTCGGTGGAGGTCGGGGGGTCGATGGTGAAGAAGGGGATGTCCGTGGCGTCGTGGGGAGGGGGTACCGGGGACTTCGCGGCGCGGTCCGCCTCCGCCAGTACCTCGGGCGGGAAGCTGCCGGGGACGCCGAGTTCGGTGCGCAGTGCGGTGAGGGCGGCCCTGAGGGGGGCTTCGGGGGCGCCGGTCACTCGGATGTGGCGGCGGGGCATAGGACGAGCGTAGGGCGGGGGCCGTCGGGTGGCACGCCGTACCCTGTGGCGGAGTTCGATCGAAGGAGTACGTGTGCTTGTCCTGCTGCCGCCTTCCGAGGGGAAGGCCTCGTCCGGTCGGGGTGCCCCGCTGAAGCTGGAGTCCCTGTCGCTGCCCGGGCTCACCGACGCCCGTGCGGCCGTGCTCGGTGAGCTGGTCGAGCTGTGCGGCGGTGATGAGGGCAAGGCGCGGGACGTACTCGGGCTCAGTGAGGGGCTGCGGGGCGAGGTCGCCAAGAACGCCGAGCTGCGGACGGCGGGGGCCCGGCCCGCCGGGGAGATTTATACGGGGGTTCTGTACGACGCCCTCGACCTGGCGTCGCTGGACGCGGCGGCGAAGAGGCGGGCGGGCCGGTCGCTGCTCGTCTTCTCGGGGCTGTGGGGGGCTGTGGGCGTCAATGACCGCATCCCCTCCTACCGCTGCTCGATGGGCGTCAAGCTCCCGGGCCTCGGGGCGCTCGGCGCGCACTGGCGGGCGGCGATGGCGGATGTGCTGCCCGAGGCCGCCGGGGGCGGGCTGGTGCTGGATCTGCGGTCGTCGGCTTACGCGGCGGCCTGGAAGCCGAAGGGCGACATCGCCGGGCGGACGGCTTCGGTGCGGGTGCTGCACGCGCCGACGCGGAAGGTCGTCAGCCACTTCAACAAGGCGACCAAGGGGCGGATCGTACGGAGTCTGCTGTCGGCGGGGGTTGCGCCGAAGGGGCCGGCCGAGCTGGTGGAGGCGTTGCGGGATCTCGGGTACGAGGTCGAGGCCACGCAGCCTGCCAAGGCGGGGGTTGCCTGGTCGTTGGACGTGCTGGTGGAGGAGATCCACTAGCCGCCTCGCTTGAGGACTGATCCTCACGGCCCTATTGGAGCCTACTGGAGCCCATTGCAGTATGTGCAACGATCTTTGCGCATACTGCACCGCGGCGGCAGGATGTCGCCATGACATCCGTGCTGGACCTCGCCCCCGTCGTCCCCGTCGTCGTCATCGACGACGCCTCCGACGCCGTGCCCCTCGCTCGTGCGCTCGTCGCCGGGGGGCTGCCCGCGATCGAGGTCACGTTGCGGACGCCGGTCGCGCTGGATGCCGTACGGGCGATTGCCGGGGAGGTGCCGGAGGCCGTGGTCGGGGCCGGGACGGTCGTCACGTCCGAGCAGGTGGCGGCGTCGGTGGCGGCGGGGGCGCGGTTTCTGGTCAGCCCGGGCTGGACGGACGTACTGCTGGAAGCCATGCGGGCGTCCGGGGTGCCGTTCCTGCCGGGGGTGTCCACCGTGTCGGAGGTCGTGGCGCTGCTGGAACGCGGGGTGCGGGAGATGAAGTTCTTCCCGGCGCAGGCGGCGGGCGGTACCGCCTATCTGAAGTCGATCGCCGGGCCGCTGCCGCAGGCCCGCTTCTGTCCGACGGGGGGCATCGGTCCGGCGAACGCGGCCGAGTATCTGTCCCTGCCCAACGTCGGCTGTGTGGGCGGGACTTGGATGCTGCCCTCGGACGCTTTGGCGGCGCGGGACTGGGGGCGCGTCGAGCGGCTGGCCCGGGAGGCCGCCGGGCTCAAAGGTTCACGGGCCGCCGGGCTCAAAGGTTCACGGGCGCAGGTGTGACGTGTCGTTGAAGAGCCGTACGCTCGCGTTGCCGTCGGCGTAGTACGCCACCGCCGAGAGGGAGGCCGCCGAGAGTTCCATGCGGAACAGGGACTCGGGCGGGGCGCCCAGGGCGAGGCGTACGAACGTCTTGATCGGCGTGACGTGCGTGACGAGGAGGACCGTGCGGCCGGTGTACGCCGCGATCAGCTTGTCGCGCGTGGCGGCTATGCGGGTGGCGGTGGCCGCGAAGCTCTCGCCGTTGCCGGTGGGGCGGGCCTCGGGGTCGGCGAGCCAGGCGTTGAGGTCGTCGGGGTAGCGCTCGCGGACCTCGCCGAAGGTGAGGCCCTCCCAGGCGCCGAAGTCGGTCTCTATCAGGCCGTCCTCGATGGTCACGTCGAGGCCCAGGCGCGCGGCGACGATGCCGGCGGTCTCCCGGGTGCGGGTGAGGGGCGAGGCGAGGATGTGCTGGATCGTGCCGCGCCTGGCCAGGGCGGCACCGACGCGCTCGGCCTGCTCGCGGCCGACGGCGGAGAGGGACGGGTCGGTACCGCCGCTGCCGGAGAACCGCTTCTGGGGGGTGAGGGGGGTCTCGCCGTGGCGGAGCAGTACGAAGGTGGCGGGGGCGCCCATGTCGGCGGGGGCCCAGCCGGACGAGGGCGTGGCGACGGTGCGGGCCGCCCTGACATCGGCCTCCGCCTTGGCATCGGCCTTGGCGTCGGCCTCGGGTTTGGCATCCGCCTCAACCTTGGCGGGGGTGGGGGTCGAGGCCCGTCCCTCCGCCAGGGCCGCGCGCGCTCGTGCCGCGCCCGCGGTCGCGTCTCCCGGCGGGCCGGACGGCTCCGGCTCAGCTGCGGTCTGCGCCGCCCTCGCAGCCCTCGCAGCCCTCGCGTCAGCCGCCTGCAGTTCCGCCGTGGATGCCTCCGCCGACCACTGTTCGCCGCGCTTGCCCGCGTCCATCGCCTCGTTGGCCAGCCGGTCCGCGTGCTTGTTCTGCTCCCTCGGAATCCACTCGTACGTCACCTGAGCAGCCGGGAAGACCCGTGCCGCCTCGAACGCCAGCGGCTTCATGTCGGGGTGCTTGATCTTCCAGCGGCCCGTCATCTGCTCGATGACCAGCTTGGAGTCCATACGGACGTGGACCGCGGCCGTGGCGTCGAGTTCGTGTGCCGCCCGCAGGCCCGCGAGCAGGCCGCGGTACTCGGCGACGTTGTTCGTGGCGACGCCGATGTACTCGGCCGCCTCGGCCAGCGTCTGGCCCGTCGCCGCGTCGATGACGACCGCACCGTAGCCCGCGGGCCCCGGGTTGCCCCGTGACCCGCCGTCGGCCTCGACGATGAACTCCCGCACGGCACAGTCTCCTAGAGGCCCGACTCGGCCGTACGCACCAGGATCCGGCGGCAGTTCTCGCACCGCACCACGGTGTCCGGCGCGGCCGAGCGGATCTCGTTCAGCTCGGTGATGGCCAGCTCCTGGCGGCAGCCCTGGCAGGTGCGCTGGTACAGCTTGGCCGCGCCGATGCCGCCCTGCTGCTCGCGCAGCTTGTCGTAGAGCTTGAGCAGGTCCGCGGGGACCGAGGCCGCGATGACCTCGCGCTCCTTCGTCACTGCGGCCACCTCGCCGTCGATCTCCTCGAACGCGGCGTCCCGGCGCGCGGTCGCGTCGTCGACCTTCCCCTGCACGGCACCGACCCGCTCGGTCAGCTCGGCGACCCGCTCCTGCGCGGACTCACGGCGCTCCATGACCTCCAGGACGATGTCCTCCAGGTCGCCCTGGCGCTTGGCGAGGGAGGCGATCTCGTGCTGGAGGTTCTCCAGGTCCTTGGGGGAGGTGATGGCCCCGGAGTCCAGGCGCTGCTGGTCGCGGGCGGCGCGCTGGCGCACCTGGTCCACGTCCTGCTCGGCCTTGGTCTGCTCGCGGGCGCAGTCGCTCTCCTCGGTCTGCGCGGCCACGAGCAGGTCGCGCAGCTGGGTGTGGTCCTTGGTAAGCGACTCGATCTCGGCGTGCTCGGGCAGGGACTTCCGCTTGTGCGCGAGCTGCTGGAGGCGGACGTCGAGGGCCTGGACGTCGAGGAGTCGGATCTGGTCGGCCGGCGCGGCGTTCAGTTGGGGGCTCCCGTAGTGCTAGTGGGCGGGTTGGACGCCGCGTGGGCGGTCCAGGGGTCGGTGACCGTCTTCGAGACGTGGACGCGCAGGTCCCATCCGTTGCGGTCGGAGATCTCGTCGAGCTGGGCGGCGGCCAGCTCGCACCAGGGCCATTCGGTGGCCCAGTGCGCCGCGTCGAGCAGCGCGAGAGGCGTGTGGGCGACGGCCTCGGAGGCCGGGTGGTGGCGGAGGTCCGCGGTGAGGAAGGCGTCCACGCCGGCCGCCCGTACCTGGTCGAAGAGGCTGTCGCCGGAGCCGCCGCTGACGGCGATCGTGCGGACCGTCGCCTCGGGGTCGCCGGCCACCCGGATGCCCTGCGCGGTGGCGGGCAGCCGCTCGGCGGCCCGGGCGGCGAGTTCGCGGACGGTGAGCGGGTGGTCGAGCTCGCAGACACGGCCGAGGCCGCGGCGCCCGGACGGGTCGGTCGGGTCCGGCACCAGGGGGCGTACGACACGCAGGTCCAGCGCCCCGGCCAGCGCGTCGCTGACTCCGGGGTCGGCCGTGTCGGCGTTGGTGTGCGCCACGTGCAGGGCGATGTCGTTCTTGATGAGGGTGTGCACGACCCGGCCCTTGAAGTGGGTCGCCGCGACCGTCGTCGTACCGCGAAGGTAGAGCGGGTGGTGGGTGACCAGCAGGTCGGCGCCCAGCTTCACCGCCTCGTCCACGATCTCCTGGACCGGGTCGACGGCGAACAGGACCCGGGAGACCTCCTGGTCGGGGTCGCCCACGACGGTGCCGACCGCGTCCCAGGACTCGGCCCGCTCGACGGGCCACAGGTTCTCCAGCGCGGCGATGACTTCAGACAGACGGGGCACGAGGGACAGGCTACCTGGCTGTCCCGTACGGCTGTACCGGCGCCGGAGCAGGGGGATCACCCCCGGCGTCGGCCCTGCCGTGTCCCCGGCCGTCGGCCCCGCGCGCACCCTCGGTGGCCACCCGGGGCCACCCCCGCTCCACTCAGCACAAGCACCCCCGTTTCCTCAGGCGAATCGTTCCTCGGCCACCCCTTTGTGTGAAGCGAGAGCCCGCCGATTCCCCGCCTGTGCGTGCGAAAACTAGCTTCGTCACTGGAGGTGACCGGACGATGACGGCCTGTGCGATCGAGCCCGCGGCGGAGTCCGACAACGGCGACGCGCCTCGGGCGGAATGCACCATCACGGCGGACGGTTCCTACGCCGCCCGCCTCGCGCTGAACGGTGACTGCTGGTTCCCGGAGCGCTGGACCCTGGACGGCCCCGAGCCCTACGCCGTGCCACTGCCCGCCCACCAGCCGGAGGAGCCCGGCACCGAGGTGCAGCCGATGGGTGACGGGCGGGTCCTCATCCGCCGCCCGACCGACGGACGGCACGTCTTCTCGCTGCTGTACCCGACCGGGCCCGGCACGGGTGAGCTGCTGCTGGGCGCGGTCCAGTGCCCGGAGGAGGGGGCCCGGCTGCGGATGCTGCCGCCGGCGCCGGGCGGCGACAAGGCCTACGCCCTCGCGGTGGGCCGGCGCTCCAGCGCGGTGTGGCTGGTGGCGGGGGGCGCCTTCGGGCCCGAGCAGGTCGCGGAGGTGCCCGGGCGCTGCTCGGGCGGGGTGTGGCTGGACCGGAGCGGCGGGATGCTGGCCCTCGACCGGGAGTCCGGGGGGCGTACGAAAGCCGTCGTGGTGGACCTGGGCCGGGGCGGCGAGGTGTCGCCGCTGCTGCAGATCGCGGACGGCAGCGACGACCGGCTGCTGCTCGCCGACCCGGACAGCGGGCTGCTGCTGATCCGGTCGGACGCGCCGTCGCCGGGGCAGGAACGGTTGGGCTGGGGGGTGCTGGGCAGCACGCTGCCGGTGCGGTTCCCCGAGTGCCTGCGGATGGCGGAGTGCTCGGTGACGCCGTTCGCGATCCAGCCGGGACAGGTGCTGACGCCGGAGAGCTGCGGGGTGGCGCTGCGCGTCGACGGGCCGGTGGGGAGCTGGGTCGGCGTGTGGCGGCCGGCCGAACGGCGGGTTCGTCATCTTCCGGCGCCGGAGGGGTGGTTGGCGGGTGCCGGGTTGTGGACGCGGGACGGGGTGCTTCGACTGCCGTATGCCACGCGGGAGGTGCGCTGTGGGGTGGCGCGGGTGGAGGTGCCGTCGGCGGAGGCCGGCGCGACCTCCACCGCAACGGGACCGGGAGCGCCGACAGGAAAGTTGTGGTCGGAAACGGAGTCACGGGAAGCGGGTCCTCCAGAGCCCGCGGTGCCCACGGAGCCCGTCGCCGCCCGCCCTGTGCCCTTGCAGCAAGCCCCGTTGGGCAATCTTGTAACGAAGTAGTGGCGGTTGGTGTGGCCGTCTGGATTCGGTCCGTGGTGTGCCGGTTAAACTCGCCCGGCTGTAAGAAAGATCATGTTGACGGGGTGAGTTTTCCGATGAGCAACGCCAGCACGACCCAGCCGGGGCCGGCCGACGTTCACGACGTGCAGAAGGTCTCCGGTCACGGCAGGCACCGGGGCCCGGTCTCGGCCCACGACAGCGAGACGGCCCCTCGCGGCCGTCACCGCAAGCCGGTCGAGGAGACCGAGACGGCAGCCTGACGGCGCGCGCCGGCAACGGCGTAACGGCCCTGTTCCTCCTTGAGGAGCGGGGCCGTTCCCGTGCCTAGCCTCTCTTCAGGCCGAGCACCTCGGCGGCCGCGAACGTCTCTCCCGCCGGCCGCTCCGCGTAGTGCGGGGTGAGCAGCGCGTCCAGCTCGTCGTAGGTGAAGGCGTCCTGCTTGCTGTCGAACTTCGCGGACACTCGGGGCCGTTCGACGATCGCCACCATGCCGCCGTGCACGACGAACAGCTGGCCGTTGACGTGGGCGGCGGCCGGTGCGGCCAAGTAGCCGACGAGTGGGGCGACATGCTCGGGGGCGAGGGGGTCGAGGCCGTTCTCCGGTTGTTCGAGGCCCGCGAAGACGTCCTCGGTCATACGGGTGCGGGCGCGTGGGCAGATGGCGTTGGCGGTGACGCCGTACTTGGCGAGTGCGAGGGCCGTGGAGGTGGTGAGGCCGACGATTCCGCCCTTCGCCGCCGCGTAGTTGGGCTGTCCGGCGGATCCGGCGAGGAACGCCTCGGACGAGGTGTTCACGATCCGCCCGTACACCGGCCCTCCCGCCGCCTTCGACCGCTCGCGCCAGTGCGCGGCGGCGAAGCGGGTGGTGTTGAAGTGGCCCTTGAGGTGGACCCGGATCACCGAGTCCCACTCCTCCTCCGACATGGAGAAGACCATGCGGTCGCGCAGGATGCCCGCGTTGTTGACGAGAATGTCCAGCTTGCCGAACTCACCGATCGCCAAGTCGGTGAGCCCTGCGGCCTGTTGGTGGTCGGAGACGTCCCCGGTGTGAGCGAGGGCCTTGCCGCCCGCCGCGCGGATCTCGGCGGCGACCTCCTCGGCGGGAGCGGCGGAGGCCTCACCGGAGCCGTCCCGCCCGGGCCGTCCGTAGTCGTTGACGACGACCGCCGCACCGAGCCGGGCGAGTTCCAGTGCCTCGGCCCGGCCCAGACCGCGGCCGGCGCCGGTGACGATGGCGGACAGTCCCTCAAGTGGCAGCGACACAGGCACTCCCGTCAGATCTCGATGCACGTACGCAGTGCCGTGCCCGTGCGCATCTGGTCCAGGGCCTCGTTGATGTCGGCGAGCGGCACACGGTGGGTGATCAGGCCCGCCAGGTCGATGCGGCCGGCGCGCCAGAGCGTGATCGTCCGCTCGTAGGAGGTCAGGACGTCGCCGCCGCCGTACATGGACGGCAGGATCCGCTTCTCGTCGAAGAACAGCTCGAACATGTTGAGCTGGAGGAAGTCGTCCATGGCGCCCGCGCCCACGATGACGAGGGTGCCGCCGCGCCGGGTGTTCTCGTACGCCGTGCGGGCGGTGGCGGACCTGCCGACGACCTCGAAGACGTAGTCGAAGCCCTCGCCCGCGGTGACCTGCTGCTTGGCGTCGGCCAGCTCGTCCGGGGAAACGGCCCTGGTGGCGCCGAAGTTGAGCGCTGCCTCCCGGCGCGAGGCGACCGGGTCGACGGCGACTATCTCTGCCGCCCCCTTGAGCCGGGCGCCCTGGATCGCGGAGATGCCGACGCCGCCGCAGCCGATGACGGCGACGGACGAACCTGCCGTCACGTCGGCGGTGTTGAGTGCGGCGCCGAGCCCGGTCGTCACCCCGCAGCCGATGAGGGCGGCGATGTCGAAGGGGACGTCGTCGGGGATCGGCACCGCGCAGCCGGCGTCGACGACGACCTCCTCTGCGAAGGTGCCGGTGCCGGCGAAGCCGAAGACGTCACCGCCGGGGCGCTTGAAGTTGGGGGTGCCGGCGTTCATGAACCCGGCCAGGCACAGCTGGGTCTGGCCGCGCTTGCACGCGGGGCAGGCGCCGCAGGCGGGCAGCCAGCAGACGGCGACGCGGTCCCCGGGCTTGAGGTGCCGTACGCCTTCCCCGACTTCGAGGATCTCGCCGGCACCCTCGTGACCGGGCACGAAGGGCGCCGGCTGCGGGAGCACCCCTGCCATCGCGGACAGGTCGGAGTGGCACAGCCCGGTCGCCCGCACCCGGACCCTCACCCTGCCGGGTCCGAAGCCCACCGCCTCGACGTCGTCGAGGACCTCGAGCTTGTCCTGGCCGATCTCGTGCAGTACGGCTGCTCGCATGGTGCGGCTCCCCTCGGAAGGCTCCTGGCTCACGAGTGCTGGACGATGGTGTCGGCGAGAACGGACGCGTCGTCCCGCTCGACCGCGCCCACGGCGACCCGGACCCTGCCGTCCTCCCGCCACATGCGGATCCGCAGGGTCTCCCCCGGGAACACGACCCCGGCGAACCGTGTGACGTACGACCGCACCCGGGTCACGTCCCCGCCGAGCAGCGTGTCGACGACCGCCTTGAGCGTGATGCCGTAGGTGCACAGCCCGTGCAGGATGGGCCGCTCGAATCCGGCGATCTTGGCGAAGTCCGGGTCGGCGTGCAGGGGGTTGAGGTCGCCGGAGAGGCGGTAGAGGAGGGCCTGGTCCGCGCGGATGGGCCGCTCGACGACCTTGTCGGGGTCGCCGGCCGGTGGTTCGAGGCGTGCGGAGGGACCGCGGTCCCCGCCCCAGCCGCCCTCTCCCCGTACGAAGATCTGGGCGTCGTTGGTCCACAACGGGCCGTCGGCGTCGGCGACCTCGGTGCGCATGACGAGGACGGCCGCCTTGCCCTTGTCGTAGACCGCGGCGATACGGCCGGTCGCGGTCGCCGTGCCCGCGACGGGCACCGGTCGGTGGACGGTGAGCGACTGCCCGCCGTGCAGGACACGGGCGAGATCCACCTCGATGCCGGGCATGGACAGGCTGCTGATCACGCCGGGTGAGCCGGCGCCGGCGACGGTGGCGAAGCTGGGCAGGACGTGCAGCCGGGACTCCAGGGTGTAGCGCAGCTCGTCGGGGTCGGTGGCGGGGCTCGCGATGTCCGGGCGGGCGCCCGCGCCGATGCCGAGGTGGTAGAGCTGCACGTCCTTCGGGGTCCAGGAGATCTCGCCGGTCCGGGGTTCGGCGGCTACGGCCTTGGCGGCGTCGATGGGCATGGGGCTCCTGACAGACGGGGCATCCGGCAGATCGGGCAGTTCCGGCAAGACCTCGGTACGGCCGTCCGCACCGTCGGCCGCACCGAGGTCGTCACGGGCCGTTCTAGAACGCGTTCCAGTCCGGCGACCTCTGTATAGCCGAGCGCAGTGCACTTGTGAAGACTCCTGACGCCGCATCAGATGCGGTTCGCCGGGTCGGGTGTCTTCCTCGCCGACCGTCTGCTGCGCCGACCACCCTGCGCGGCGCTCTGACGGCGGCCTGCGGGTGGCGTTCGCCGCGCGCGCCTCGGGATCGACAGGGGTCGGCTCGTCGTTCACCGCGCCGCGGTCAGGTCAAACGTGGACCCCCGCGCCTACCCTTGGGCCGTGAACGAAATGCCCCGGGACCACCGGCCCGCGAAGTCCATCAGGGTCCTGCTCGCCGAGGACCAGGGCATGACGCACGGGGCGCTCGCCTTACTGCTCGGGATGGAGCCGGACATCGAGGTCGTGGTGCAGGTGTCGGCCGGGGAGGCGATCGTGGACGCCGCTCTTGCCTACCGCCCCGATGTCGCCCTCCTCGACGTCGAACTCCCGGGCCGGAGCGGCCTGGACGCCGCGGCCGAGCTGCGCGACCAGGCGCCGGACTGCCGGGTACTGGTCCTCACCACCCACAGCCGACCCGGGCTCCTCCGCCGGGCCATGGACGCGGGCGCCGCCGGTTTTCTGGTCAGGGACGCCCCGGTCGAGGAACTTGCGACCGCGATCCGCCGGGTCATCACCGGCGAGACGGTCATCGACCCGGCCCTGGCCACCACCGCTCACGACGCCGGTCCCAACCCGCTCACGGCCCGGGAGTGCGACGTCCTCGGAGCTTCGGCGGACGGTGCGACCATCACCGACATCGCCACCCGACTGGGTCTCCCCGAGCCGACGGTCCGCGACTGCCTCGCCTCCGCCGCCGCCAGGACGGGCACCGCCGACCACATGGAGGCGCTGCGGGAGGCACGGCGGCGGGGGTGGCTGTAGTCGCCGCCGCTTCCGGGCCGGGCGGTGATCAGGCCGCGGAAGCCTTCCTCGGCAGCCACAGCAGCATCAGCAGCGCCCCCGCCAGCAGCAGCACCGCCGAGGAACGGAACACCAATGCGTACCCCTCCGTCAGAGCCTGCGGCGTCTCCGTCAGCGCGTGCGGCCCCCCGCTCCCCTCCGAACGCCCCGCCGCGACCGTCGACATGACCGCGAGCCCCAGCGAACCGCCCATCGTCCGCGAGGTGTTGACCAGCCCCGACACCAGCCCGGCCTCACCCGGCCCGGCCCCGGACGTCGCCAGCGACGCGAGCGGCGTCATCCCCAGGCCCGCGCCCAGCATCATCAAGATCCCCGGCACCATGATCGAGGTCAGATACCCGCCCGCCACGCTCAGCGTGGACTGCCAGCCGAAGCCGACCGCCGCGACGACCGTGCCCAGCACCGCGACGTTGCGCGCGCCGACCGCCCGCATCAGCCGGGGCGCCAGCTTGGAGCCGACGACCACGGCCAGCGAACTCGGCACCAGTGCCAGGCCGGCCTCCAGCGGGGTGTAGTGGAGCACGTTCTGCGCGTACAGCGTCATGAAGAACCACATGCAGAACATCGCCGACCCGGACAGGAACATCGCCACGTTCGCCGACGCCACCGCCCTGAGCCGGAGCAGTCCGAGCGGCATCAGCGGAGCCGCCGTACGCGACTCCACGACGAGGAAGACGCCGAGCAGGGCCGGGCCGACGAGCAGCGGGACGACCGTGGCGGGCGCCGTCCAGCCCGAGGCCTCCGTCTGCGAGATGCCGTACGCCAAGGTCGCCAGCCCGGCCGTCACCAGTACCGCACCCGGCAGGTCCAGTCGCCGCCGGTCACCGGCCCGGCTCTCCGCGAGCCACCGCACCGCGCCGGCCAGCACCACCGCCCCGATCGGCACGTTGATCAGCAGCACCCAGCGCCACGACAGCACATCCACCAGCACCCCGCCGACGAGCCCGCCCGCCGCGCCACCCCCCGCTCCCACGGCGGTCCACGTTCCGATCGCCCGCGCCCGAGCCGCCCCCTGCGGCACCGCAGCCGTCAGGATCGTCAGCGTCGAGGGCGCCAGCACCGCCGCGCCCAGCCCCTGCACGGCCCGCGCGACCAGCAACTGCCACTCCTGCTGGGCCAGCCCGCCGGCCAGCGAGGCCAGGGTGAACAGGCCGAGCCCGACGAGGAACATCCGCTTACGGCCGTACAGATCCCCGGCCCGGCCGCCGAGCAGCATGAACCCCGCGAAGGCGATCGCGTACGCGTTCACCACCCACTGCAGCCCCTGCGCGCTCAGCCCCAGATCGGCCCGCATCGACGGCAGCGCCACGTTCACGACGGACACGTCGAGCACGACCAGGAACTGCCCGGCGCACGCGAGGGCGAGCACCAGCCAGGTGGGCGGGGCGGTACGGCGAGGGGCGCGGGTGACGTCGGCGGCTTCGAGCATGAGTGTCATGCTCTCAACGACCGACGCTCCTGGCATCGGGAATTCGGTCCAGGACCGTTCCGCATTGCGCCCTAGGCCCGTTCCCGTCGCGCCCTAGGTCCGTTCCCACTGCAGCCCAGGCCCGATCCCCAAGAGAAGGTCAAAAACTCGTTAGCTGGCCAAAGCATCGGAATAGTTGCCCAGGCGTACCTGGTTGATCCCCCACATGACGCAAACGACTGACGACCAGCCCACCAGCAGAGCGACCTCCGGCGCCCTCGTCCCGGTCCTCGCCTTCGCGGGCATCGTTGTCGCGGTGATGCAGACCCTGCTCGTCCCGGTCATCAAGGACCTGCCGCAGTTGCTGAGCACCGCACCCAGCAACGCCACCTGGGTCCTGACCTCGACCCTGCTCTCGGGCGCCGTCGCCACCCCGATCATGGGCCGACTGGGGGACCTCTACGGCAAGCGGCGCATGCTGATCGCCAGTCTGGCCGTGATGGTGATCGGCGCGCTGGTCAGCGCGTTCACCAGCACCCTCCTCCCCATGATCGTCGGCCGTACCCTCCAGGGCTTCGCGATGGGCGCGATCCCCCTCGGCATCGGCCTGATGCGCGACATGCTGCCCCGTGAGCGGCTCGGCTCGGCGATGGCCCTGATGAGCTCCTCGATAGGCGTCGGCGGCGGACTCGCACTGCCCGCCGCGGCCCTGGTCGCCCAGCACACCGACTGGCACGCCCTCTTCTACGGCGCCGCCGGCCTCGGCGCCCTGTCCATCGTCCTCACCCTCCTCGTCGTACCGGAGTCCAAGGTCCGCGCCGAAGGCTCCTTCGACCTGCTCGGTGCGCTCGGCCTCTCCGCCGGCCTGGTCCTCTTCCTCCTGCCGATCACCAAGGGCAGCGACTGGGGCTGGACCTCCGGCACCACCCTCGGCCTGTTCGCGGCCTCCGCGGTCGTCCTCCTCCTCTGGGGCGTCTACGAACTGCGCACCCAGGCCCCCCTCGTCGACCTGCGCACCACGGCCCGCCCCGCCGTCCTCTTCACCAACCTCGCGTCGATCATGGTCGGGGTCTCGTTCTACGTCGTCTCCCTCGTCCTGCCCCAGCTGCTCCAGCTCCCGAAGGCGACCGGCTACGGCCTCGGCCAGTCGATGGTCGTCGCGGGTCTGCTCGTCGCCCCGCTGGGCCTGACGATGATGTTCACGGCACCCGTCTACGCCCGCCTCTCCGCGAAGTACGGCCCCAAGACCACCCTCATCCTCGGCATGCTGATCATCGCGATCGGCTACGGCGCCGGCCTCGGCCTGATGAGCGCCCCCTGGCAGAGCCTGGTCATCGCGGTCGTCCTGGGCGCCGGCATCGGCCTCGCCTACTCCTCCCTCCCCGCCCTGATCGTCGGCGCGGTCCCGGCCTCCGAGACGGGCGCGGCGAACGGTCTCAACACGCTGATGCGTTCCATCGGTACGTCGGTCTCCAGCGCCGTCATCGGCATGGTGCTGGCCAACACCGCGAACACGGTCAACGGCGTCGAGATCCCGACCATGCACGGCTTCCGCGTCTCGTTCCTGATCGCGACCGCCGCGGTGGCCATCGGTCTGCTGATGGCCCTGTTCCTGCCGAGGCAGCGCCCGGCCGCCGCCCACCCTCAGCTGCGCGCCAGCAGCGAGGAGGACACCAATCTGGAGCACGCCGAGGAAGCTCTGCGAGGCTTCCGCGGCCGCGTCCTGGACGCCGAGGGCACGCCGGTGCCCCGCGCCAAGGTGACGCTCATCGACCGCCGGGGCCGCCAGGCGGGGGCCACGCTCTCGACCGAGGACGGCAGCTACGCCCTCGCCGTCCCCGCTCAGGGCGCCTACGTCCTGGCCGCCCGGGCCGACGGCCACGCCCCGCTCGCCTCGTCGGCGACGCACACGGGCGACGACAGCCCGGTCGAGCTCGACCTGTCGCTGCCGGGAGAGACGGTCACCGCGTAGGAGACGGTCGCCGCGTAGGAGACGGCGCCGCGTAGGAGACGGTCGCCGCGTAGGAGACGGTCGCCGCGTAAAGGACGGTCACCGGGTGAGGCCCGGCAGGTCACACCCCCCGTCGCACACATGACGGGGGGCGTGGTGCACCATGGGCGCCCAAACACCCGTACGACCGAGAGGACCCCCATGGCCCCGGCGCCCAAGCCCGAGATTCTCGCCGCCTTCGAGGCCGCCAAGGGCTTCATGCCGGTGCACGAGGGGCTCGCTCTGTACGCGGCGGCCGTCGAGGCCGGACGCCTGGGCCTCCCCCTCCTGGAGGTCGGCACGTACTGCGGCCGGTCCACGATCCTGCTAGCCGACGCCGCTCGCGAGGCCGGGGTGACGGCCCTCACGGTCGACCACCACCGGGGCAGCGAGGAGCAGCAGCCCGGGTGGGAGTACCACGACCCGGAGACGGTCGACCCGGAGATCGGCCTGATGGACACGCTGCCCACGTTCCGCCGCACGCTGCACCGCGCGGGGCTGGAGGAGCACGTCGTCGCCCTCGTCGGCCGCTCCCCGCAGGTGGCGAAGGTCTGGGGCAGCCCCCTCGGCCTCGTCTTCATCGACGGCGGCCACACCGACGAGCACGCCGGCGCCGACTACGAGGGCTGGGCCCCGCATGTCGCCGAGGGCGGGCTGCTCGTCATCCACGACGTGTTCCCGGACCCGGAGGACGAGTTCACCGGGCAGGCCCCGTACCGGATCTATCTGCGGGCACTGGAGTCCGGGGCGTTCACCGAGGTGGCGGTGACGGGGTCGCTGCGGGTGCTGAAGCGGACGGGGACGGGGGTCTGATCCCACGCCGGGTCCCCTGCCTGATCCCACGGTCGGCGGTGCTCGACCGTGCCGTACCCGCGGAGGGCGTGGTCGGCCCGTAAGGTGGCAGGCGTGTCGTACGTAGGACCGGACTTCGATCCACCCCAGCCCCGCCGCCCCCGCCGCCGCGCCCTGACCGTGGCGGCCGCCGCCCTCGTCCCGGGGGCGCTGCTCGGGTGGGTGATGTACGAGGCGATGGGTGACTCCGGCAACGCGGGCGGGTCGGGCAACGCGGCCGTACGGCCGTCGGGCACGACGCCGGCGATCTCCGGCACGAGCGACGACAAACCGCCGGGCCCGACGCCGACCACCGACTCCACCACCGACCCCACCATCGACTCCACGGCCGCCTCCGGCCCCCTCCAGGGCAAGGTCGTCGTCATCGATCCGGGCCACAACCCGAACAACTTCCGGCACACGGCCGAGATCAACCGCAAGGTGAACATCGGCACGAACTGGAAGGAGTGCGACACGACGGGTACGTCCACGAACGACGGCTACACGGAAGCCGAGTTCACCCTCGACGTCGCCCACCGGCTGCGCACGCTGCTCCAGAAGCAGGGCGCCACGGTGAAGTTCACCCAGGACGGCGACCGGCCGTGGGGCCCCTGCGTGGACGAACGGGCCCGCATCGGCAACAAGGCACACGCCGACGCCGTCGTCTCCATCCACGCGGACGGCGCGGACACCGACCAACGCGGCTTCCACGTCATCCTCCCGGCCAAGGTGTCCGAGGGCGCCGCCGACACCGGCCCGATCGTCACCCCCTCCCGCGAACTCGGCGAGCGCATCGCCGGCTCCTTCGTCCGCGTCACGGGCAGCGCGCCCTCCAACTACGTCGGCGACGGCACGGGTCTCGTCACGCGTAAGGACCTCGGCGGTCTCAATCTGTCAACGGTTCCCAAGGTGTTCATCGAGTGCGGCAACATGCGCGATAGCAAGGACGCGGCGTTGCTCACCAGTGGCGCGTGGCGTCAGAAGGCCGCGCGGGGGATCTCTGAGGGAATCGTGAGTTTCCTGCGCGGGTAGTGATCACCGGAGCGGTCCCGGCGGACACCCTCGTCGGTCGGACGATAAGGTCATCCCTACGATGAGGGGCCAGCCCTGCGCTTCACACCGGGGCCAGACGGCGACATGGTGACAGCGACGCCTCCAGCGATGCCGATGACGAGACGACTGACGAAGGACCTGAAGTGAATATCCGCTCCCTCACTCGAGGCGACGGCGTGGTGATCGGAGCAGCGGTGTTGCTGTTGATCGCGTCGTTCCTCGATCTCTACTCGATCGACGGAGTTCCTGACAGCGCCGACCTCCCGAATCTCTGGGGAAGTGGGCCGGTCGTGCTCAGCGTTGTCCTGGCCGGGGTGATCGGCGCCGCGCTCGTCGTAGTTTCCCGGGGACTGCCGCAGGTGCCCAAGGTCGCCGGTCTGGACCTCGGCCAGTTCGGCATCGCCTTCACGGTCTTCGCCGCCTGGAGCGCGCTCGGCAACATCTTCGACGTGGCGGGCGGCGCCGACAACGTGGGCTCGAGCACCGCCGCCGGCCCCGACCCGGGCATCGGCGTGATCCTGTCGTTCGTCGCCACCCTGGTCATGGCCGGCGCCGCCATCGCCACCCCCCTCGTCCCCGCCCTCCAGGCCGGCCTGATCCCGGCCCCCCGCCCCGCCGCCCCCCAGCCCTACGGCGGTCAGCCGCAGGGCGGTTACGGCTACCCGGGTGCCCAGCAGCCGCAGCAGCCCTACGGTGGCCAGCCGCAGCCCGGGCAGCCCTTCGGTGGGCAGCCTCAGCAGCCGCAGGCGCCGCAGGCGCCCGCCGCGGACTTCTCGCCGTTCTGGTTCGCCGTGCCCGTGCCGCGTCCGCTGTTCGCGGAGGACGGCTCGCCCACTCCGATCGCCGAACTCGCGCCGGGCACCTGGTACCTGGCCGTCGAGCAGCGTGGCCCGGCCCTGGTGGCCCAGACGCAGGACGGCCGTCGTGGTGTGCTCCAGGACACCTCGGGGATTCAGCGCGGCTGAGCCCACGGCAATCGCTCAACGGCCCCTCACCCTTCCCGGTGAGGGGCCGTTGTCGTACAGTCGCCCTCCCAGCTGACACTCCGTCAGAAGGAGGCAGGCATGCGGCTCGGGCTCGCTCTCGGTTACTGGGGTCGCGGCCCCTCCCCCGACCACGTCCCCCTCGCCCAGGAGGCCGAGCGGCTCGGCTACGACTCCGTATGGACCGCCGAGTCCTGGGGGTCGGACGCGTTCACTCCGCTCACCTGGATCGCCGCCCGGACCTCAAGGATCAAACTGGGTACGGCCGTTGCCCAGATGGCTGCCCGCTCCCCCACCACCACCGCCATGCACGCCCTCACCCTCGACCACCTCTCCGGCGGGCGCATGATGCTGGGGCTCGGGCTGTCGGGGCCGCAGGTGGTGGAGGGGTGGTACGGGCGGCCGTTTCCCGCGTCGCCGCTCACCGCCACGAGGGAGTACGTCGATGTCGTACGGCAAGTGCTCGAGCGCCGGGCCCCCGTCCGGCTCGACGGGCGTTTCCACTCCCATCCCTACAGCGGGCCGGACGGCACCGGGCTCGGCAAGGCGTTGAAGCCGATCACTCACCCCCTCCGCTCCGGCCTCCCCGTCCTCCTCGGTGCCGAGGGCCCCAAGAACGTCGCCCAGACCGTCCGTATCGCCGACGGCTGGCTGCCGTTGTACTGGTCGCCGAGCAGGCCGGACGCCTACGGGGACGCGGTGCGCGATCTTCCGCGGGACTTTCTCGTCGCTCCCATGGCCCGCGTCCAGGTGTGCGACGACCTCGCGGAAGGGCTCCTTCCCGTCAAGACGATGCTCGGCTTCTACATCGGCGGCATGGGCCACGCCTCCCGCAACTTCCACGCCGATCTGATGGCACGGATGGGGTACGAGGACGACGCCCGGCGGATTCAGCGGCTCTTCCTGGACGGGCGTCGGGAGGAGGCCGTCCTCGCCGTGCCCGACGCCTTCGCCGACGAGATCTCGCTCGTCGGGCCGCGTGAACGCATCGCCGAGCGGCTGGAGTTGTGGCGGAAGGGGCCGGTGACGGATCTGCTGGCGCTCGCACCGGACCCCCACACGCTGCGTGTGCTCGCCGAGCTCAACTCCTAGCCGTACGACGGGGTTCACAAAAAGATGCAGACCGGCTCAAGGGTGAGTTCGCTCCTCGTGCCGTTCCAGGTGCGCACCAGGCCCAGGCAGGTGGCCGAGAACTCCTCGTCCTGCGAGTAGCTGTCGACCCAGGTCTCGTCGCGGACCCAGGACCTCTCGCAGGTGATCTTCACATGACTGGTCGACCTTCCGTCGCCGTAGCGGGCCCGCAGCACGACGCCGCCGCCGTCGGCCCTGCGGATCGTGAAGAGGCCGGAGACCGAGACGTAGGTTCTCCTGATCGCGGTCAGCGGCGCGTTGTCCTCGTCGGCGGTGCCGCGCAGTCGGTCGGCGAGGGCCCTGGTGGGCACGAGCTGGCCGGTGGCGAGGTCGACGTCGACCACCTTGTCCTTCTCCCGGAGCTTGTCCATGATCAGGCCGATCGTCTTCATCGGCGTGCTGAGCTCCTCCGTCTCGGTGGTGGTCGTGGAGCCCGTGGTCTGCCCCGCCTTGGCGCCGGCGCCAGGGAGCTTGCTGGACAGTCCGAGGTCGCGGGAGACATCGACCTTGCGGGAGACCCGCAGGTCGGACCTCGGTATCCGGAGGAAGTCCGCGACTTCCTCCGCCCTCCTCTCGTGCAGATAGACGCACACGCCGGAGACCGGTTGTTCGTCGTCCTGGCGGGCGCGGCGATAAGCGGTCACCGAGCGGACCAGCGCGTACCAGAGCGCGACGGCGAGGCAGAGAGCCGTCACCAGCCAGAGGACCATCTCCGGCCACCACATGCTCCACCACTGGCTGTCAAATACACCCACGGATCTCCTTGAAGGCGTCGAGGAGCGAGGAACGGTTGGCGTCGACCAGCCGGCCGCCGGTCGCGTCGGCGGCCTTGCGCAGCGCCGCCGCGTCGGCTTCGCCGAAGTGGACGGGGAAGGCGGGTACTTCGCGGGCGTCCGCGCCGAGACGGTCGTACCGGCGCAGGAACTCCTCGTACGAGATCCCCGCGTTGCTCTCGCCGTCCGTCATCAGGACGATCGACACGGGCCGTTCGGGTGCCTCGCGCACGGCGTCGGCGGCGATGCGGTAGCCGTGGTCGAGGGCCGACCAGACGGCCGTGGAGTCGTCGGAGGGGGCGGTGGCGACGACTCTTTCGAGGGTGCGCAGATCGCCGTCGCCGCGCACGGTCACCGTACGTTCCTGGAGGACCCGACCGCCGAAGCGTACGACGGTGAGGTACTCGCCCCGGTAGAAGCGGGCGAACTTGCCGGTGGAGGTGGGGTCGGCGCCGCTGAGCCCGGCGAAGGCGGCGCGCAGGCCGGCGATGCGCTCGCCACGCATGGAGCCGGAGAAGTCGAGCAGGAATACCACCTGGTCGGTGGTGGTGCTCGCGGGATCGCCGTAGTCGGCGACCAGTCGCTCCACGATGGAGAGCCGGTCGGGGAAGGACAGGGCGTTGCCGACCGCCGCGCGCAACGGCTTTGACGGGGTGACGTCCTGGTTGACGGGACGCCGCCAGGTGCGCTGCATGAGCTTCCGCTGCACGTCGGGCCGCAGCAGCCAGTCGGCCGCCTTCCGGTACGCGGTCCGCTGCCCGGCGTCGAGCAGGAGCAGCGGGAAGTCGGACAGCACCATGCCGTCCTCGGGATGGACGATGCGCAAGGGCTCGCGCAGCTTCTTGCTCGCGTTGAGGGAGAGCAGCTCGGACTCGTGGGCGATCAGCGCGTTGGCCGCGCTCTGCCGGCCGGTGTACGACGCGATGAGCTCGCGTGAGCTGGCGGCGGTGAGGGTCTGGCCGGAGCGGAAGCCGCGCAACCGGTCGCAGGAGACGTCCTGTTCGCGCAGGGCGCTGCCGGTGCCGGCGGCCGCGGTGGCGACGCCGACGAGGGCCGCGCGCCCGGTGTCGCTGCGGCGCGGGTCGGCCATTCCGAACCGTACGGTGCCGTCGGCGGCCGCGTCCGCGATGTCCGCCCACGACAGGCGTCCGCCGGGCGCGGCGGCCCGCAGTTTGCCGGCGACCTGGGGGGTGAGGCCGACGACCACGGGTGAGCGCATGATCGGGGTCGACTCCGGCCGGGCGGCCCGCTCTCCCTCGTCCTCCAGCCGTAGCAGGAACGAGCGGTCGGACACGGGCCAGGCGAGGTCGTACGAGGAACTCCCGGCGTCGGACAGGTCGGCCGTCGCGCGGTAGTCCATGTCCAGCTCGACGCCGGTGTCGTCCTTCAGCTCCGCCAACAGGGGTTCCAGGTCGGCGAGTTCGGGGCTGGCGAGGACCCGGAGGGTGACGTTCTCGTCCCCCTGGGTGCAGGAGGTGAGGCCCGCGAGCAGGGTCAGGGTCACGGCCAGACAGGCGGTGAGGGTGCGCGCGTACCGCTTCACGGGGTGTCCAGCACGGGCGGCGGACAGGAGCCCACGAAGTCGATGATCTCCTCCAGGACGTCCAGTTCGGGTTCGTAGGCCTTGGTCTCGTCGCGGTTGGGCGTCGGCACCTGTATGCCGCGCTCGCTCAGGTACTTGTTGAGCTGGTCGCTCGTGCCGTCCTCGCCGGAGCGGACGCGGAAGCCCAGCTCGAGGGCGCGCTGGCGCAGGTCGGTGTCGTTCTCGATGACGCTGACCAGCCGGTCGCCCTTGTCGCTGAGGGAGATGAGCTGGGGCTCGGTGAGGGCGTAGGGGGTGGGGTAGAGCAGGACGCGGTCGGTGTCCTGCTTGCCGTGCTTGTGCTCGTACTCGATCTGGTGGGCCAGGTACTGGTGCTCGTAGATCAGTGAGATGGGCGCGATGCTCTCGCCGAGGTCGGAGAGGTAGCTGTCGGCCTGTTCGTCGGCCCACATGCCCTGGAGGTCGATGAGGGGTTTGATGTCCCGAGCGACCTGCCGGGCCTGCTCCATCGCCCTGACCTCGTCGGCCTGGCCCGCGCCGGGTGTGCCGCCATTGCGTACGAAGGCGAGGAGGCTCAGGTAGGTGCCGGCGGAGTTGGACTCGCAGACGTTGGAGGTGCGGACCAGGACCCGGCCGCTGTTGCTGCGCCCGCCGGGCTTGTCGAAGCCGATGCCGTTCCAGGTGTCGGCGCGTTCGTCGGTGCCGTCCTTGTCCTGGTCGCCCATCTCGCCGCCGCTCAGGTTCTTCTCACAGGTCTTGTCGTCGCCGTCCCTCCTGTCGAGTTCGCCGTCCTTCCCGTCGAGCAGGTCCATGAACGGGCACATCTCGAGGTCGTAGTAGAGCGTCTTGCCGCCACCCTTGGTGGGCTGCGGGGTGGCCACGCCCGCCTTCTCCAGGGTCTCGGCGTAGGCGCGGAACGTGCCGAGCACGAGCGGTGTGACGAAGGGGCGGGCCGAGTGCACCGACTGGTCCTGCCGGTCGAGGATCAGCTTGGCGGCGGGCTGTCCGGACGGGAAGACCGCGTCCATGCCCTTGAGGGACTGCGTGGCGATGCCCCGGGAGCCGAGTCGGTGGACGTTGACCCGCAGGCCGTACTTGAGCAGCAGCAGCCGCTGCACCTCGGGGTCTTTGAAGTAGTCGGACTTGGAGGCCATTCTGGCCTCGATCGTGGTGATGCGGTCGAGCGGGCGCAGGGCGTTGCCCGTGACGAACAGTGCGATCAGTCCGGCCAGGGCGCCGACCAGGGCGACCTTCACGCGCAACGGTAAGCGCGCCCGGGGGCGGTCCCTGACACGGGTGCGCAGTCGGGGTTCCTGTGTGGGGCGCGGTCTGTCTGCTTCGGATGTGGCGTACGGTCTGTCTGCTTCGGACACCGGCTCTCCTGCCCTCTCCGGGGGCAGGATCGTCGGTGATCATATTTACGGGCGAACGACCTTCCAGGGAACGGCAGTTGAACGTAGGGGCCCGTTCACGTTCCAGTCAAAGGGGTTCGATCGCGGGGGTTTCGGTCAGCAGGTTTCGGTCATGCCGACCCGGCTACCCGTGGGGCATGTCCCCTCGATATCGCAACGGTGCCAACCAGGCCGGCACGGTCATCGCGATCGTCGCCGACATCATGGCCGTCATCCTGGGCCTGTGGATCCTGATGTACCTGCTGGACGCCAACCGTGCCAACGACCTGGTCCAGTTCGTGCACGACGCGGCGCGCTGGCTGGCGGGCTGGTCGCACGACCTGTTCACCTTCGACGAGGAGTGGGCGAGGGTCGTGGCGGGCTACGGCCTGGCGGCGGTGGTCTACCTGTTCGTCGGGCACGCGATAGCCAATCGGGTCCACCGCCACTGAGCCGCCTCGCTGCGAGTGCACCGTCACTGAGACGAGCTCGCTCTCAGGCGCAGCAGTCCGGGTCCAGCCCCCTGGGCAGCCGGTCCCCGCCGAACACCGCGCACGTCGCCTCGTGTCCGCCCAGCGCCGCGACGGCGAGCAGCAGTGACCCCGCCGTCCAGGTCGTCAGCTCCTGCGGCCAGATCGCGCCGTCGTCGAAGACATAGCCCGTCCAGTACAGGCCGCTCTCCGGATCCCGCAGATGCTGGATGGACTGCAGGATCTCCAGCGCCCGGTCCGACTCCCCCATCGCCCAGAGTGCGAGGGCGAGTTCGGCCGACTCCCCGCCCGTGACCCACGGATTGGGGACGACGCACCGCACGCCCAGCCCGGGAACGACGAAGCGCTCCCAGCCCTCCTCCATCCGGGACTTGGCCTCGGCGCCGGTCAGCGCCCCGCCCAGCACCGGGTAGTACCAGTCCATCGAGTACCGGTCCTTGTCCAGGAACCGCTCCGGGTGCCGGCGTATCGCGTGCCGCAGCGCGCCCGCCGCCAACTCCCAGTCCGGCTGCGGCTCTTCCCGCTGCTCGGCGATGGCGAGCGCGCATCGCAGCGCGTGGTGGATCGAGGAGGAACCGGTCAGCAGTGCGTCCGCCGTCGCCGTCCCGTCGTCGTCGCGCCGCCAACCGATCTGCCCGCCCGGCTGCTGGAGCTGGAGGACGAACTCGACGGCAGCGTAGACGGACGGCCACATCCGGTCGAGGAACGTGTCGTCGCCGGTGGACAGGTAGTGGTGCCAGACGCCTACGGCTATGTAGGCGACGAAGTTGGTCTCGCGCCCGGTGTCGGTGACGTCGTCGAAGGCGCCGTCCAGGTAGGCGGCGTACCAGGAGCCGTCCTCGTTCTGGTGCGTCGCCAGCCAGGTGTACGCCCGCTCGGCGGCCGCGTGCTCACCGGCCGCGTCCAGCGCCATCGCGGCCTCGACGTGGTCCCACGGGTCGAGGTGGTGCCCGCGGAACCACGGGATCGCCCCGTCCTCCCGCTGTACCGCGAGGATCCCCGCCACGGTCGCGGCGGCCTGCCCTGCGGTGAGGACCCCGGGCAGGACGAGGTGTTCTGTCCGGGGGGTGGTCACCGCGCGTCCACCGCCGGCAGGTGGGGCTTGGTCGCGTACGCCACGAAGCTCTTGCCGATCAGCGGGTTCAGGGCCTGTTCGGCGACCCGGGTGGCCAGCGGTTTCTTCATGATGTCCCAGACCAGCAGCTTGTGGTACGCCCGTACCGGCAGCGCCTTGTCGTTGTCGACGCCGAACGCGCACTTCAGCCACCAGTAGGGCGAGTGCAGGGCGTGGGCGTGGTGGGTGCCGTAGGGCTTGAGGCCGGCCTCGCGGATCTTGGCGAGCAGTTCGTCCGCCTTGTAGATGCGGATGTGGCCGCCCTCGACCTCGTGGTAGGCGTCGGACAGCGCCCAGCAGATCTTCTCGGGGCCGTAGCGCGGCACGGTGATGGCGATCCGGCCGCCGGGCCTGAGCACCCGCACCATCTCGGCGAGGACGCCCTTGTCGTCCGGGATGTGCTCCATGACCTCGGAGATGATCACGACGTCGAAGGACTCGTCGGGGAAGGGCAGCGCGAGGGCGTCGCCCTCCATGGCGGTGGCGGTGGCTCCCTCCGGCGCCTCCCCCGCCTCCTTCATCGCCGCGAACCACTTCGCGACCTCGCGGATCTCCTCACCGTTCTGGTCCAGCGCCACGACCTGGGCGCCACGCCGGTAGCACTCGAACGCGTGCCGGCCGGCACCGCAGCCGAGGTCCAGGACGCGGTCGCCCGGGGCGAGCGGGAACCGGGAGAAGTCGACGGTCAGCACGTGGGCCTGCTTTCGCGGTCGGAACGGTTGGCGGGGCGGGGGGCGCCGGTCGGGTGCACGGCGGTCATTGAGCGGCCTCGGTGACGCGGGCGGCCTCTGTGACGCGAGCGGGCTCGGCGGGCTCGGTGGCGCGGGCGGCCTCGGCCGGCTCCGTCGCCCTTGCCGGTGCGGCAGCCGTGGAGGCCGCGGAGCGGCCGGGAGCCGGGGTCGCGGAGCGGCTCGTCGCTGTGGGCGCGGAGCGGCGTGGCGCCCCGCCCGCGGAGCGGGCTATGGCCTCGCGGTAGCGGGCCACCGTGCCCTCGGCGGCCCGCGCCCAGGTGAAGCGCTCCAGCACCCGCTCACGCCCGGCGCGACCCAGCCGCTCCCGCAGTTCCGCGTCCCCCAGCAACCGGCTCAGCCCGGCGGCCAGCGCCCCCGCGTCGCCCGGCGGCACCGCCAGGCACGTCTCGCCGTCCCGCCCGGCCACCTCCGGGATCGCCCCGCCGGTCGTGGCGACCAGCGGCGTTCCCGTGGCCATGGCCTCGGCGGCCGGCAGGGAGAAGCCCTCGTACAGCGACGGCACGCACGCCACCTGTGCCGAGCGCACCAGGTCGACGAGCTCCGCGTCGGAGATGCCCTTGACGAACTCGACGGCGCCTTCGAGGCCGTACCGTTCCATGGCCTGTGCGACCGGGCCCTCCTCGGGCCGCTTGCCGACGACGACGAGATGGGCGTCGGGGTGTTCGGTGCGGACCTTGGCCAGCGCCTCGACGAGGAAGACCAGGCCCTTGAGCGGGACGTCGGCGCTGGAAGTCGTCACGATCCGGCCGGGGATCTGCCGTACCGACGGATCCGGCGAGAAAAGGTCCGTGTCGGCCCCGATGTGCACGACGTGGATGCGGTCCTGGCGTACGCCGAGATGGTCGACGATCTCGTCGCGCGACGTGCCGGACACGGTGAGGACGGACGGCAGGCGGCGCGCCACCCGCTTCTGCATGCGTGTGAAGGCGTACCAGCGGCGTACCGACATCCGTCGCTGCCAGCCCTGCGCCGCGTCCAGCTCCAGTTGGCGGTCGACGGTGATGGGGTGGTGGATGGTGGTGACGAGGGGCGCGCCCACGTCACCCAACAGCCCGTACCCCAGCGTCTGGTTGTCGTGCACGACGTCGAACTCGCCGCGCCGGGCGCGCAGATGGCGGCGGGCGCGCAGGGAGAACGTCAGCGGCTCGGGGAAGCCGCCGGTCCACATGGTTCCCACTTCCAGCGCGTCGATCCAGTCGCGGTACTCGTCGCGCTTCGGGGTGCGGAAGGGGTCGGGCTGGCGGTAGAGGTCGAGGCTGGGGAGCTCGGTGAGGGTGAGGCGGTCGGCGTAGTCGTCGCCCTCGTCGAGGACCGGGTAGGGCTGGGAGCCGATGACCTCGACGCGGTGGCCGAGGCGGGCCAGCTCGCGGGAGAGGTGCCGTACGTAGACGCCCTGGCCGCCGCAGAACGGGTTCCCTTTGTAGGTGAGGAGGGCGATGTCGAGCGGTCGCTGCCCGTCGGCGGCAGGGTCCTGAGGAGACCCGGCCTCCCTGGCCTCAGCGGTCACTCCGGACCCCCTTCTCCCTGCGTGCTCCCTGCGATGTCCCGCGAGATTACGCGGGGACGCTAATCTAGAACAAGTTTCAGACTTGATCGTTCAAGAGGCTCTGAATCTACCGGCAGGTAGCGCCGCTGTGAGCGATGGATCAGGTGATTCACGCCACGGCCGACACCCTGGCATGCTCTGTCCGGTCACTCATCCTCACCGACTGTCACGGAACGGGATCCATGCCTGCGGAAGCCAGTAGCGCGAGCCCCTCCTCACCGCCCCTCACCGAGCGGCAGGAAGCCCGGCGCCGGCGCATCCTGCACGCCAGCGCGCAGCTCGCCAGCCGGGGCGGTTTCGACGCCGTGCAGATGCGGGAGGTCGCGGAGTCCTCGCAGGTGGCGCTCGGCACGCTGTACCGCTACTTCCCGTCCAAGGTGCATCTGCTGGTCGCCACGATGCAGGACCAGCTGGAGCACATGCACGGCACGCTGCGCAAGAAGCCGCCCCAGGGGGAGACGGCGGCGGAGCGGGTCGCGGAGACCCTGATGCGCGCCTTCCGCGCCCTGCAGCGCGAGCCCCACCTGGCCGACGCCATGGTCCGCGCCCTGACCTTCGCCGATCGCAGCGTCTCCCCCGAGGTCGACCAGGTGTCCCGGCAGACGACGCTGATCATCCTGGACGCGATGGGCCTGGAGAATCCGACCCCCGAGCAGCTCTCCGCCGTCCGCGTCATCGAGCACACGTGGCACTCGGCCCTGATCACCTGGCTGTCGGGGCGCGCCTCCATCGCCCAGGTGAAGATCGACATCGAGACGGTGTGCCGGCTGATCGACCTGACGGCACCCGCGGGCAATGAATGACCTGCCGCAGTGAACGACCTGCCGGCAGGCGCATGAAGGACCTGCCGGCAGACACATGAATGACCTACGAGACGGGTTCCCTGCGCCGGTATTACCCGGATCAGGTGGTTAGGGGTCGCCTTCCGGCCTGACTGCTGCCTTCCGGCCTCTCAGCCCGGACCGTCGATGTCGGCCCCAGCGGAAGCCATTGCTTCCCGCCAGAGTCGGCTACTCCGGTTCGGGCTCCCTCACTCGTCCCGTAGGCCTACTCCCATAATAGGACATCCAGCCCGAAACGAACCCCCTGAAGGGGATATTTCTGGCGCTATTCCTCGGGTGGAAACACCGGCTCCCCGCTCCCCAGCATCGTGATCACGATCGCCTCCACCGGGCAGCTCTCCGCCGCGGCCAGGAGCCGCTCGTTGGCGTCGGTCTCCGGGTCGGTGGGATGGGACTGACGGCCGGTGTCGAGGCGGAAACCGTCGGGGGCGTGATGGACGCACTGGGCCGAGCCGATGCACACCGACCGGTCGACCTCGACGTGCCAGCGGTCGCCCATGTCTACTCACGCCCCCAGCCCGCCGGGAGGTGGATCATCTTGTGCTCCAGGTACTCGCCGTACCCCTCGGGACCGAACTCCCGCCCCAGGCCCGAGTTCTTGTAGCCGCCGAACGGACCCAGCATGTCCAGGCTGAAGGTGTTCACCGAGTAGGTGCCGGTACGGACCTGGCGGGCGACCTCGATGCCGTGCGCGGTGTCGGCCGTCCAGACGCTGCCGCTGAGGCCGTAGTCGGAGTCGTTGGCGATCTTCACGGCCTCGGACTCGTCGCCGTAGGGCAGGAGGCAGATCACCGGGCCGAAGATCTCCTCGCGTGCGATCCGCATGGAGTTGTCGACGTCACCGAGGAGGGTCGGCTCGACGTACCAGCCCTTCTCCAGGCCAGCCGGACGCCCGCCTCCGGTCAGGACCTTCGCACCCTCCTCCTGCCCGATCCGGATGTAGTCGAGGCTGCGGCGCCGCTGGCGTTCGGCGACCAGCGGCCCGACCTCGGTGGCCGGGTCGAGCGGGTCGCCGACCTTGTAGGCGCTCGCGGTGGCGGCGAAGGCCTCGGCGAACTCGTCGTAGCGGCTGCGCGGCACGAGGATGCGGGTCTGTGCCACGCACGCCTGGCCGTTGATCATCCAGGCGAAGGGCGCGATGCCCGCCACGGCCATCTGCGCATCGGCGTCCGGCAGGATCACCGCGGCCGACTTGCCGCCCAGCTCCAGGGTGACGCGGGTGAGATTGCGGGCGCAGACCTCCATGACGCGCTTGCCCGCCGCGACCGAGCCGGTGAAGGAGACCTTGTCGACGCCGGGGTGCCCGACGAGGTACTCGCTGACCTCCCGGTCGGCGGGCAGGATCGACAGCACGCCCTCGGGGAGCCCGGCCTCGGTGACGATCTCCGCGAGCAGGTAGGCGTCCAGCGGGGTCTCGGGCGACACCTTCAGGACCGCCGAGCAGCCCGCGAGCAGCGCGGGCGCGAGCTTGGCGGCGGCGGTGAACTGCGGCACGTTCCACGGCACGACGGCCGCGACCACGCCGACGGGTTCGCGCCGCACCAGCAGCTTGCCGAGCACGCCGTCGCGGGCCTCCTCGTACGGGAAGCCGCGGGCGACGGTGATGGCCGCGTCCCAGGCCATCATCGAGGCGAGCGCCTGCACCATCACGGACGAGGTGTACGGGGTGCCGTTCTCGGCGGAGATGACCCGCGCCATCTCCTCGTGCCGCATCGCGATGCCGTCCTTGATGCGCGTGACGACCTCGATCCGCTCGTCGAGGCTCATCCGCGGCCAGGGCCCCTCGTCGAACGCCTTGCGCGCCACCGCGACCGCCCGGTCGACGTCGGCCGGCGAGGCGTGCGGCACACGTCCGATGACCTCTTCCGTGTGCGGCGAGATCACCTCGATGACGTCCTCGCCCAGGGGGTCGGTCAACTCCCCGCCGATGAACAGCTGTCCGTGTTCCACGAGCTCGGTCATGGCGACTGCCTCCCCGGAGCGTGCATTCCAACGATTCTGACGGCCCATCAGCTACACGGAACTGATACCAGTTCCACCTGGAGGAGTCCACGGACCGCACACAGCTCACGCCTACGCTGATCACCTCGGGAAGGGGGCAGGGAATGACCGTGCGCAAGCGCCACTGGGCGGTGTTCGGTACGTCCGTGACCGTCGCCGTGTGCGGCGGGGTGTGGATGACCTCGAACTGGGACGCCGTACGGCGCGAGAACGGGGTGTCGGTCCACCGGGAGACGAAGAGCCCGGAGGAGATCAGGAAGTACTGGACCCCCGAGCGCATACGGAATGCCGAGCCCGCCGAGATGCCGGTCTGGAACCCCTGCGAGCACTTCCCTCACCTGCTCTCGCCGGACTGCTGGTAGATGACTCGGGCTCCCATCGGAACTCGTTCTAGTTATAGTGAGCCGGTCGGCCGGAACGTGTCGCGGCGATTGGGGAGCCCATGGCGCAGGTGTACGACCACGGCGGCGGCGTCCGGTCCGTCCAGGTCCCGATCCCGGACAATCCGCTCGGCCACACCCTCGTCTACGTCGTCGACACCGACCGCGGCCCGGTGCTGATCGACACCGGCTGGGACGACCCGGCCTCCTGGGACACCCTGGCCGAGGGTCTGACGGCGTGCGGCACCGCGCCCGCCGAGATCCACGGCGTGGTGATCACCCACCACCACCCCGACCACCACGGCCTGTCCGGCAAGGTGCGCGAGGCCTCCGGCGCCTGGGTCGCGATGCACGCGGCGGACGCGGCGATCGTCCGGCGCACCCGCGCGACCCGCCCCGAGCGCTGGTTCTCCTACATGGCGGACAAGCTCACCGCGGCCGGCGCCCCCGACGCCCATGTGTCCCCCCTGCGCACCGCACGCCGCCGCGGCACCCTGCCCGGCTTCTCCCCCGCCCTGCCCGACCGTGAGATAGCCCCCGGCGAACTCCTCGACCTCCCCGGCCGCCGGCTGCGCGCGATCTGGACGCCGGGCCACACCCCCGGCCACGTCTGCCTGCACCTGGAGGAGGAGCACCCCGCCCAACTGCCCGGCCACGGCCGCCTCTTCTCCGGCGACCACCTGCTCCCCGAGATCACCCCGCACATCGGCCTCTACGAAGACCCCGACGACACCACCGTCACCGACCCCCTCGGCGACTACCTCGCCTCCCTCGAACGCGTCGGCCGGCTCACCCCCGCCGAGATCCTCCCGGCCCACCAGCACACGTTCACCGACGCGCCCGGCCGGGTCCGGGAGTTGCTGGCCCACCAC
This sequence comes from Streptomyces sp. NPDC051243, assembly GCF_044455405.1. Classification (NCBI taxonomy): domain Bacteria; kingdom Bacillati; phylum Actinomycetota; class Actinomycetes; order Kitasatosporales; family Streptomycetaceae; genus Streptomyces; species Streptomyces sp. NPDC051243. The sequence continues at coordinate 229,402 of NZ_JBITES010000016.1, forward strand.
GAGGAACGCCTCACCGGACTCCTGGCGTTGCTGTCCGAGCCCCTCACGCCCTGGCAGCTCGCCGAGCACATGGAGTGGAACCGGCCGTGGGAGCAGATCCCGTACGGGTCACGGAACATCGCGATCGCGGAGGCGGAGGCGCATCTGCGGCGGCTGGTGAAGCTGGGTAGGGCGGAGGCGGTGGCGGGGAGTGAGCCGGTGAGGTACGTGGCCGTCTGATGCGCGTTTTTCTGGGTGACCATGGAGCATCTTCTCGCCGAACGCGCCTGCGAGCGCATCGTCATCGACTTCGTCCACCGCCTCGATCTGGGCGAACCGGCCTCCGTCGCCGAGCTGTTCACCGAGGACGGCACCTGGGAGTGGCCGGCGGGCGAGCGGCTCGTACAGGGGCGGGATGCGCTGCGCGTGTACTTCGGATCCCGCCCCGCCGACCGTCTCTCGCGCCGCGTGATGTCCAACATCCTCGTCACGGTGACGTCCCCCGACACCGCGACGGCGACCTCGTACTTCACGACGTACCGCGTCGACGGCCACCGGGGCGACCTGATCCCGCCGGGTCCTCCGGTCCAGGTGGGAGACTACGAGGACACGTTCCGCAGGTCGCCGGACGGCGTGTGGCTGCTGTCCGCCCGGGTGCTCCATCTGGCCTTCGGCGGGCCGACCCCGCGTCCGCCTAGGCCATGAACGACCGGACCAACTCCTCCGCCTCGCCGAGCACTTCGACCTCCCGCGCAGTCATCGTCGGGTTGGCGGCGCGTCGGCGCCGGGCCTCCGTCAGGCCGTCCTCGGTGAGGTCGGAAGGGTCGGCGAGGAGGGTGGTGAGCATGGTGCGGACGGGTGCGGCGAACTGTTCGTCGGCCATGGCCACCTGCGCGAGGATCACCGCGGACATGCCCCAGTCCAGGCCGGGATCGCCCTCCTCCGCGTTGGCCCAGTCGATGACGTAGGGGCCGTCGGGAGTGAGCATCACGTTCTCCGGGTGGAGGTCCAGGTGGACCACGCGTCCGGGGAGGGCGTGCAGTTGTCGCAGGAGGCGGGCCAGGATGTCCCCGCTCTCGCGCGCGTCGATCCGTCCCGCGACGAAGGCCTCCAGCATCGTCGGCCCGTACAGCCGTTCCATGACCAGCTCGGACCGCGTGGAGTCGGCGAGCCGGACCCTCGGCACCGGGTAGCCGTGCGCGCGCAGCCGCTCCATCAGGGCGGCCTCAGCGAGTCCGTCGGCGTAGCCCTCCCGGTCTCGGCGCAGCACCCAGGCCTCGTCGATCTCGTACACGTCGGACGCGCGCCCCGAACCGAGCAGCCGTCCGACCCTCCCCGTGATCCCCATGCGCCCGAACCTACCGCCTGGCACAGCCTCCCCTCAGCCGCTTCCCTACGGGCCGGTAGAGTGACGGCGTCGTCATCACACCCGTACAGGGGGAAGCCGGTGCAAATCCGGCGCTGACCCGCAACCGTGAGCCACCCCATGGCAAGCCGGATCACCCGGTACGGATTCGTGACCGGCTCACGTGCACCGGCAACCGGCCGGAGCACGGCACCGTCGAGGTATACGGAGCCGAGCCGCCGGGGGTCTCCCCTGCGCTGCCCGGTTCCCCTGAGGGAAGGGCATCCGCCGATCATGTACGTCCGCCGCAGCGCCGCGGCCCTGGCCGCCGTCACCGTGATCGGCACGGCCACCGCCGCGCCCGCAGTCGCCGCCGACTCCTCCCCGTCCGCCTCGCCGTCCGTCACGCTCCCCGCCGGGCTGTACGGCACCGCAGACCCGACGTACGACGGTGTCTGGCGCCAGTCCCTCGCGCTGCTCGCCCAGGACACGGTGGGCGTGAAGCCGGCCGCGAAGGCCGTGGACTGGCTCACCGGGCAGCAGTGCGCCGACGGGGCATTCGCTCCGTTCCGCGCCGACGCCTCGAAGGCCTGCGACGCGAAGACGCCGGTCGACACCAACAGCACGGCCGCCGCCGTCCAGGCCCTCGCCGCGCTCGGCGGGCACGACGCCGCGACCGGCAAGGCGGTGGCGTGGCTGAAGTCCGTCCAGAACAAGGACGGCGGCTGGGGCTACACGGCGGGTGGGGCGAGCGACACCAACTCGACGTCCGTCGTGGTCGGCGCGCTGGCCGCCGCGGGCGAGGAGCCACAGAAGGTCGAGAAGGGCGGCCGGTCCGCGTACGACGCCCTGATCCTGCTCGGCCTGCCCTGCAAGGGCGACGGCGCGGGCGCCTTCGCCTTCCAGCCGGACAAGAAGGGCGACCTGGCGGCCAACGCGGACGCGACGGCGGCGGGAGTCCTCGGCGCGCTCGGCAAGGGCCTCGTGGTGAAGCCCGGCAAGCAGTCGGACGCACAGTCGGACGCGGGCTGCGCCGACGCCGGTTACCCGACCCCGCAGCAGGCCGCGGCCAACGGTGCGGCCTACCTGGCGAAGGCGGTCGCGAAGGAGGGCTACCTGAAGTCGGCCCTGCCCGGAGCCGAGGACCAGCCCGACTACGGCAACACGGCCGACGCGGTCGTCGCGATCGCCGCGCAGGGCGGCGCGGCGGCGGCGCACAAGCCCCTGCGCTGGCTGGAGCAGAACTCCTCGAAGTGGGCCGAGCAGAGCGGTCCCGCCGCCTACGCCCAGCTGATCTTCGCCGCCCACGCGACCGGCACCGACCCGCGTGCCTTCGGCGGCACGGACCTGGTCGAGAAGCTCAACGCCCAGGGCCCGGCGCCGCAGACGGCGAAGCCCGCGTCGAAGGCGACCGAGCAGCAGGACGACGACAACGGCGTCAGCGTGTGGTGGATCGTCGGCGTCGGACTGGTCGCGGGCATCGGCGTCGGCTTCCTGCTGAGCGGGCGCAACAAGGCCCGGCAGCAGTGATCCGCCGCGCCGCCACCGCGCTCCTGGCCGCGCTGGTCCTCCTGACCGTCGCGGCCCCGTCCCACGCGGCCGGCTACCGCTACTGGTCCTTCTGGGACCGCGACGGCGACACCTGGACCTACGCCACCCAGGGCCCCTCCACCGCCCGCCCCGCCGACGGCGACGTCCAGGGCTTCCGCTTCGCGGTGAGCGAGGACTCCAAGGACGCGGCCCGGCCGAGGGGTGCCGCCGTGTTCGCGGTGATCTGCGCGAGGACGCCCGCGCAGGACGGCAGGAAACGGGTCGCCCTGGTCATCGACTTCGGTACGGCGGCGGACGCCCCGTCGGGCGAGACACCACCGGCCCGCCGCACGGCATGCGCCCGCGTACCCGAGGACGCCACCACGGCAGAGGCCCTGGCCGCGGTGGCCAAGCCCCTGCGCTACGACACGAACGCCCTGCTGTGCGCGATCACCGGGTACCCGGAGACGGGGTGCGGGGAGCAGGTGGCGGGGGCGCCGGAGCCGACGGCGACGGAACAGAAGGCCGGCGAGAAGAAGGACGACGAGAAGAAGGACGACGAGAAGAAGGACGATTCGAACGAAGGCCCATCACTGGGCTTGGTGACCGGGATCGCCGTGGTGGCAGTACTGGGAGCGGCGGCGCTGTGGCAGGCACGCCGTCGGCGACATGCGTAGCGTCGTTGACATGCGTGGCTGCGGGCAGTCGTGGCGCTTGGGCGGCACCCGTCCCAAAGAGAGCGGACTACACCCCGGGGCCTGGTGGCTCTGGGCCCTGGCCCTCGGAACCGCCGCGACCCGCACCACCAACCCCCTCCTCCTCACCCTCCTCATAGCGACCTCCGCCTACGTCGTGGCGACCTGCCGCCCCAACGCCCCCTGGGCCCGCTCCTACACCGCCTTCGTCAAACTCGCCCTGGCCGTCCTCCTCATCCGCCTCGCCTTCGCCGTGGCCTTCGGCTCCCCCCTCCCCGGCACCCACGTGATCGTCACCCTCCCCGAAGTCCCCCTGCCCCACTGGGCACAAGGCGTCCGGCTGGGCGGAAAGGTCACCGCCGAGACCCTCGCCAACGCCTTCTACCAGGGCCTGAGGCTCGCCGCCCTCCTCATCTGCGTAGGCGCCGCGAACTCCCTCGCCAACCCCGCCCGCCTCCTCAAGTCCCTCCCCGGCGCCCTGTACGAGATGGGCGTCGCGGTGGTCGTGGCCCTCACCTACGCCCCCAACCTCATCGCCGACGTCCACCGCCTGCGCGCCGCCCGCCGCCTGCGCGGCCGCCCCGACACCGGCATCCGCGGCCTTCTGCACGTCGGACTCCCGGTGCTGGAGGGCGCGTTGGAACGCTCGGTCGCCCTGGCCGCGGCAATGGACTCCCGCGGCTACGGCCGTACCGCCGACGTGCCGCCCCGAGTGCGCCGTACGACCACCGCGCTCACCCTCGGCGGCCTCCTCGGCGTCTGCGCGGGAACGTACGGACTGCTCACCGCCGCGGGCACCGCATACGGACTTCCGGTACTGCTCACCGGCCTCACCGCCGCCCTGGCAGGCCTCCGCCTGGGCGGTCGGCGCACCCCGCGCACCCGCTACCGCCCCGACCGCTGGGACAGCCGCGCCTGGCTGGTCACCGGTTCCGGCGCGGCGGTCGCCGCCCTGCTGACCCTCGCCGCGACCCGCGACCCGGCGGCCCTGAACCCCGCCGTGATCCCGCTGACCGCACCCACCCTCCCGCTGTGGCCGGCGGCGGCCGTCCTCCTCGGACTCCTCCCCGCCTTCATCAGCCCCGCCCCCGCCCCCGCCCCCGAGGAGCCGTCGTGATCCGCTTCGAGAACGTCTCCGTGACGTACGACGGCGCCACCGAACCCACCGTCCAGGGCGTGGACTTCGAGGTCCCGGAGGGCGAACTGGTGCTGCTCGTGGGCCCGTCGGGCGTGGGCAAGTCCACCGTCCTCGGCGCGGTGAGCGGCCTCGTCCCGCACTTCACCGGCGGCACCCTGCGCGGCCGTGTCACGGTGGCCGGCCGGGACACCCGCACCCACAAGCCCCGCGAACTCGCGGACGTGGTGGGCACGGTCGGCCAGGATCCCCTCTCCCACTTCGTGACCGACACGGTCGAGGACGAACTGGCCTACGGCATGGAGTCGTTGGGCCTCGCCCCCGACGTGATGCGCCGCCGCGTTGAGGAGACCCTCGACCTCCTCGGCCTCACCGACCTCCGCGACCGCCCCATCTCCACCCTCTCCGGCGGCCAGCAACAGCGCGTGGCGATCGGCTCGGTACTCACCCCGCACCCCGGGGTCCTGGTACTGGACGAGCCGACATCGGCCCTGGACCCGGCCGCCGCCGAAGAGGTCCTGGCGGTCCTCCAACGCCTGGTCCACGACCTCGGCACAACGGTCCTGATGGCCGAACACCGCCTGGAGCGCGTAATCCACTACGCCGACCGGATCGCCCTGTTCCCGTCCCCCGGTGAGGCCCCGATCCTGGGCAGCCCGGCGGAGGTGATGGCCGTATCGCCGGTGTATCCGCCGGTGGTCGCCCTGGGTCGCCTGGCGGGCTGGGCCCCTCTGCCGCTGACGGTCCGCGACGCGCGCCGCCGAGCGGCGGACCTCCGGCAACAGCTTGAGCAGCGGGACACAGTCGCCCTCCGGGGGCGCGGGGAACTGCGCGACCAGCCACAACACACCCGCACCCGCCAACAACCCACGCCTCCCAACCCATTCGGCGCCACCCCCCACCGCTGGTTCCGCCGCAAACGCACCCCCACCACCCCGACATCCCCCTACACCGCCGAAGTACAAGCCCTCTCCGTAACCCGAGACCACATCCGCGCCCTACGCAACATCAACGTCACCGTCACCCCCGGCGAAACCATCGCCCTCATGGGCCGCAACGGCGCCGGAAAATCCACCCTGCTCAACACCTTGGTCGGCCTCGTGAAGCCGACCACCGGCGAAGTGACCGTCGGCGGCTGCGTCCCCCACCGCACAGCCCCCCGCGACCTGATCCGCCGAGTCGGCCTGGTCCCCCAGGAACCCCGGGACCTCCTGTACGCCGACACCGTCGCCGGCGAGTGCGCGGCCGCCGACGCCGACGCCGGCGCAGCCCCCGGCACCTGCCGCGCCCTGGTCTGCGAACTCCTCCCGGACATCCCCGACGACACCCACCCCCGGGACCTCTCCGAGGGCCAGCGCCTCACGCTCGCGCTGGCGGTCGTCCTGACCGCCCGCCCTCCCCTGCTCCTCCTCGACGAACCGACCCGCGGCCTGGACTACGCGGCGAAGGCACGCCTCGTCGCCCTGCTGCGCGACCTCGCCGCTCGGGGGCACTCCATCGTCCTGGCCACCCACGACGTGGAACTGGCCGCCGAACTGGCGCACCGGGTGATCCTGCTCGCCGACGGCGAGGTGATGGCGGACGGCCCGGCGGCGGACGTGGTGGTCGCCTCGCCGTCCTTCGCCCCGCAGGTGGCCAAGATCCTGGCCCCGCAGAAGTGGCTGACGGTCGCCCAGGTGAGGGAAGCCCTGGCATGACCGACCGCCGCTCCGCTCCCCAGGCCCGCCCCATCCGCCTCGGTCCGCGATCCGTCGCCGCCCTCGCCCTGGTCAGCGCGGTCGGCGTCGCCGCGCTCGGCTGGCCCTTCCTCGCACCGCCCGAGTCGGCGGTCGTCGCGCACAGCCAGGACGCCCCGTGGTTCTTCGCGTGCCTGCTGGTGCTGCTGGTCGCGGTCGTCGCGGCGACGATCTCCGAGTCGGGTCTGGGGCCGAAGGCGGTCGCGATGCTCGGTGTGCTGGCCGCGACGGGAGCCGCCCTGCGCCCGATGGGCGCCGGCACCGCCGGTCTGGAGCCGATGTTCTTCCTCATGGTCCTGAGCGGCCGCGTCCTCGGCCCCGGCTTCGGTTTCGTGCTCGGCTCGGTGACGATGTTCGCGTCGGCGCTGCTCACGGGCGGGGTGGGCCCCTGGATGCCGTTCCAGATGCTCGCGCTGGGCTGGGTCACCATGGGGGCCGGGCTGCTGCCGGGCCGGGACCGTCTGCGCGGTCGCGCGGAACTCCTTCTCCTGAGCGCGTACGGGGTCCCGGCGGCCTTCGCCTACGGCACCGTCACGAATCTGGCGGGCTGGACCTTCACCGACCAGGCGGCCTCGTCCATCGCCTTCGACCCGGACGCCCCGGTGGCCGCCAACCTGGCCCGCTTCGTCACGTACTGCCTGGCCACCTCCATGGGCTGGGACCTGGGCAGGGCGGTCACCACCGTCGTCCTGACGCTGATCCTCGGCACGGTGATCCTCAAAGCGCTGCGCCGGGCCACCCGCCGCGCGGCCTTCGAGAGCCCGGTCACATTCGACGCACCCGCAGCGTGAGGCCCCGCACGCGGTCCGTTACTCACCCGGTGAACCACCCCACATGACCCAGATCACCTACTATCCTCTTTAGTCGGACAAACCGGACGCCATGCCCACGCCAATATGGCCTCCGACCTGCACATTGAGAGCCGCGTCACACAAACGACCTTCCCCCCGCATACGACCACAACTAGCAAAAGGGCTCATTGCGGCCACCTTCCCGGCCTGCTTGTCTGGACGACGTCGCACGGCGCCGACGAGCCCACAGGGCCGCGGCGCCGACGCATGCCCCCCGCCTCGCATCGCGTGGTTCCGGCACGCCCGCGGCAACGACGTCCCCGACGAAAGGCTCCACGTGTCCGCCGTTTCTCTCCTCCGCCGCATCTCCGCCCCGAAGAAGGCCCTCGCCGGTGCCGCTCTGGCCGCCGCCACCGCCGGCACGCTGTTCGCCGCCGCCCCCGCGCAGGCCGCGACGACCTCGGCCTCCTCGGCGCAGGCGATCGCGAAGAAGATGATCTCGGACTCGGCCCAGTACCAGTGCTTCTCGAACATCGTCGACCACGAGAGCGACTGGAACGTCAACGCCACCAACGCCTCGTCCGGCGCCTACGGCCTCGTCCAGGCCCTCCCCGGCAACAAGATGGCCTCCGCCGGCTCCGACTGGCAGACCAACCCGGCCACCCAGATCAAGTGGGGCCTGGACTACATGAAGGAGCGCTACGGCAGCCCGTGCGGCGCCTGGAACTTCTGGCAGTCGAACGGCTGGTACTGAGCCGACTCTGCCCAGCGGAACTGAAGGCGGCGGCCCCCTGATCCCCGGGGCCGCCGCCTTCGCCATGCCCGGCCCTGACGCGTCGCGGTCGTCTCGGGGGAGGCAGGAACGGGGCGTAGGGACAGGGGGTGCTCCTGCCTCCCTCGGCACGGGTCAGCCGGTGCTGACCCGCAGTTCCTTCACGCCGTTGATCCACGCCGAGCGCAGCCGGCGTGGATCGCCGGACAGCCGCAGGTCGGGCATGGCGTCGGCCACGGCGTTGAAGATGAGGTCGATCTCGAGGACAGCCAGGGACTTGCCCAGGCAGTAGTGCGGTCCGCCGCCGCCGAAGCCGAGGTGGGGGTTGGGGTCGCGGGTGATGTCGAAGGCGTCCGGGTTGTCGAAGACCTCGGGGTCGTGGTTGGCCGAGGCGTAGAAGATGCCTACCCGGTCACCCTTCTTTATGCGCTTCCCGCCCAACTCCGTGTCCTGAGTGGCCGTGCGCTGGAAGGACACCACCGGCGTCGCCCAGCGCACGATCTCCTCGGCCGCCGTCTCGGGCCGCTCCCTCTTGTACAGCTCCCACTGCCCGGGGTGGGTGAGGAAGGCGTGCATGCCGTGGGTGATGGCGTTGCGGGTGGTCTCGTTGCCCGCGACGGCCAGCATCAGCACGAAGAACCCGAACTCGTCGGAGCGGAGGTTCCCCTCGTCCTCGGCCGCGACCAGCGTCGTGACGATGTCCTTCGCCGGGCACGCCTTCCGGTCGGCGGCCATGTTCATGGCGTACGCGATGAGTTCGGTGGCCGACTCCTGCCCGACCTCCTCGGTGATGGCGTACTCGGGGTCGTCGTACGCGATCATCTTGTTGGACCAGTCGAAGATCTTGGCCCGGTCGTCCTGCGGGATGCCGATGAGCTCGGCGATGGCCTGGAGGGGCAGTTCGCAGGCGACCTCGGTGACGAAGTCGAAGGGACCGGTGCGGGCGCGGGCGCTCGCGGCGATGTTCCGTGCCCGGGTCCGCAGACGCTCCTCCAGGGCACGGATCGCACGCGGGGTGAAGACACGCTGGACGATCTGGCGGACCCGGGTGTGCTCGGGCGGGTCCATGTTCAGCAGGATCAGCCGCTGGGCGTCTATCGCGTCGCGCTCGATGTGCTCGTTGAAGCGGATGATCGCGGTGTTGAGGGAGGACGAGAACAACTCCGGGTGCGTCGAGACGTACTTGACGTCCGCGTGCCGGGTCACCGCCCAGTAGCCCTCGTCCTGGAACCCGGCCACGTTGCCGGACTGGGGGATCCAGCGGACCGGTTCGGCCCGGCGCAGCTCGGCGAACTCCGGGAGGGGTACGCGGTGGTGCAGCACATCGGGGTCGGTGAAGTCGAACCCGTCGGGAAGCGCTGGACAGGGCATGGACAGCTCCTGACGGTCCATCAGCAAAGGGGTCGTCGTGACGGTAGTAACGGGTTCTACAACTCGCAATAGCCATGAACCCCCCAGTTGCCCGCACACCCCTTGCCGTCACTGAACTTCCGTCAGCACACTGCAAGACAGAACTAGAACGCGTACTAGTTCCGCCCAGTTCCGCAGAGCCGTCGGAGAGGACCCGCACCCATGGCTGCCGAACCCGTGATCGTCGAAGCAGTGCGCACCCCCATCGGCAAGCGCGGCGGCGCGCTCGCCAACCTCCACCCCGCTTACCTGCTGGGCGAGACCTACCGTGAACTCCTGGGCCGTACGGCCATCCCCGCCGACTGCGTGGAGCAGATCGTCGGCGGCACGGTGACCCACGCCGGCGAGCAGTCCATGAACCCCGCGCGTACGGCCTGGCTGACCATGGGCCTGCCGTACGAGACGGCCGCGACGACGGTCGACTGCCAGTGCGGGTCCTCACAGCAGGCGTCGCACATGACGGCCAACATGATCGCGGCAGGCGTCATCGATGTCGGGATCAGCTGTGGCGTTGAGGCGATGTCACGGGTGCCGCTGGGGTCGGGCTCCAAGCACGGGCCCGGGAAGCCGTTCCCGGACGAATGGAACGTCGATCTCCCGAATCAGTTCGAGGCGGCGGAACGTATCGCGCGCTACCGGGGGCTGACGAGGGAGAACGTGGACTCGCTGGGACTGCTCTCGCAGGAGCGGGCCGCCGCCGCCTGGGCAGAGGAACGCTTCAAGCGGGAGACGTTCGCCGTCCAGGTCCCGACGACCGAGGAGGAGCAGCGCGCCGGGCAGGGCATGTGGCGCCTCGTCGACAAGGACGAGGGGCTTCGCGACACGTCCATGGAGGCGCTGGCAAGGCTGAAGTCCATCATGCCGACGGCCGTCCACACGGCGGGCAACTCGTCCCAGATCAGCGACGGCGCGGCGGCGATCATGTGGGCGTCGAAACGGATGGCGCGGGCGCTGAAGCTGCGGCCGAGGGCGCGGATCGTGGCGCAGGCGCTGGTGGGGGCCGACCCGCACTTCCACCTCGACGGGCCGATCGATGCGACGAACGCGGTGCTGGGGAAGGCCGGGATGTCCCTGAGGGACATTGATCTGGTGGAGATCAACGAGGCTTTCGCGTCTGTGGTGTTGAGCTGGGCGCAGGTCTTCGAGCAGGACCTGGAGAAGGTCAACGTGAACGGCGGTGCGATCGCACTCGGGCACCCGGTGGGGGCCACCGGGGCCCGGCTGATCACGACCGCGCTTCATGAACTGGAGCGGGCGGACAAGGAGTTCGCTCTGGTGACGATGTGTGCGGGTGGGGGGTTGGCCACCGGCACGATCATTCAGCGGTTGTAGTCCAACCGACGAAGGTGTTGAACGCGGCGGGGCTGAGGGTGAGGATCGGTCCCGCCGGGTTCTTGGAGTCGCGGATGGCGATGGTGGTGTGGGGGGTTTCGGCGAACTCGACGCAATCACCGCCCTGGTCACTGCTGTGCGAGGACTTACGCCAGGCCAGGGCGCCGAGCGGCGCGCACTCCACGCACGATCCGCCCTGATCACCGCTGTAGTTGGACTTACGCCACTGGATCCCCGCCGGAATCGCGTTGCTCGCCATAGCGTTCCTCCATTACCCGCCGGATCAACTCCGCCGAGTCCTTGAGGGAGAGCGCGGCGGCTTGAAGATGATCGTATCGGAGCGAGCAGTCCTTGACGGTGTCCGGGTTGGCGGTGGGATGCCCGCTGCCGTACCCCTCGGTGTAGACGATGGTCGGATCGCTCGGGAAGCGGTAGACGTTGAATGAGCCTGTTAGTCCCGCATGCGCTCCAGCCGAGAACGGCAGCACCTGGACATTGACCCTCGGGTTGTACTCGAAGGACAACAGGTGGGCCAGTTGGCCGCGCATCGTCGCCGGACCGCCGATTTCCTGGTGCAGCGCCGCCTCACTCAGGATCATCCAAAAGACCGGCGGCTCGCCCTTCTCGAAGATCCGCTGACGAGCCAGCCGCACCTCCGTACGGTCGTCCAGGTCGGTGTCGTCCAGCACCCCCAGCACGGCTCGCGCGTACTCCTTGGTCTGCAGAAGTCCGTGCACCATGTGCGTCTGGAACGTTCCGATCTCGATCGCCCGCGCCTCCAACTCCGCCACCTGCTGAAACCAGGCCGGAAGTTGACTACGCATCACCAGCTCGTGCAGCCGGGACAGCGCCCCGCCCGTCCCCAGCGCGATGTCCACCCGCTCGCTGAAGGGCAGCGTCGGCAGCTTCCGGGCCGTTTCGATCTGGCCGACCAGCGAGCCGGTGCAGTAGACGATGTCCCCCAGCTGCTTCTGGGTCAGGCCGGCGGCCTCGCGGTAGCGCCGCAGCTCGAAGCCGTAGTAGTCGAGTGGCGAGGCGCCCGGGTCGAGCGTGTTGATGTGGGTCACGCAGAGCCCCCTCTCACGCAACTGGGCCCACTTCAGGACCCGTTGTATCCGTTCGATAGCTCAAAGTAGTCGTACGAGGTCACGCTCGTACCGTGAACGCATACATTCCCCCCACCTACCTGGCCCCTTTCCGCCTCCAGTACCGCCTGCGCCTCACCGTCGGCGAGCACTCGGCCCGGCACATCCGCGCCATCGCCCGCTCGCTGCTCGACGAGTGGAGCATGCGCGAACTGACCGACGCCGTGGAACTGGGCGTGACCGAGCTCGTCGCCAATGTCGTACGGCATGTTCCGGACCGGCGATGTGAGGTGCTGATCCTGCGGCGGACGCGCGGGGTGCGGGTCGAGGTGACGGACGCCTACGGCCAACTCCCCGCGTTTCCAGCGCGGTCGGGGCCTGATGACGAGGGCGGCCGGGGGCTCGTGCTGCTGGACGCGGTGGCCGACAAGTGGGGTGTGGATCCCGTGCCGAGGGGAGGCAAGGTGGTGTGGTTCGAGTGCTGGTGCGGATGTACCGCCGCCCCTCCCTCCTGTTTAGATTGAGCAGACGCATGAGGCTCGGGGGAACGGGGCGAACACTGCGATGGCGCGAATCGTCGGCGTGCACGGGGTGGGCAAGCAGCGGCTGGGGGCCAACACGCTGCTGAAGGACTGGGAGCCGGCACTCGCCGACGGCCTCGACCGGGCGGACGGCGCCCTGCGACTCGCCCCGGGCGACCTGCACATGGCCTTCTACGGCGACCTGTTCCGGCCGCCGGGCCACACCCTGGCCGTCGGGGACCCGATGTACGGGCCGGACGACATCGACGAGGGCTTCGAGACCGAGCTCCTGCTGGAGTGGTGGGCGGAGTGCGCCCGGACCGATCCCGCGGTGCCGCCACCCGGTGCGACGGACACGCTGGTACGTTCGCCGAGGGCGGTGCAGACGGCCCTGCGGCTGCTGCAGCACTCGCGCTTCTTCGCCGATGTGTCCCTGCGGGCCCTGGTGTTCGACCTGAAGCAGGTGCGCCGCTATCTGACGGACGACGGCTTGCGGGCCGCGGTTCGCGCACGCGTGGAGGAGGCGATCGGGCCGGACACCCGGGTGGTCGTCGCGCACTCGCTGGGCTCGGTCGTGGCGTACGAGGCGCTGTGCGCGCGGCCCGGCCATCAGGTGCGGGCGCTGGTGACGCTGGGGTCGCCGCTGGGGATGCGGATGGTCTTCGACCGGCTCCGGCCCGAACCGGGCGGCTGGCCGGGCACGTCGGCGTGGACGAACGTCGTTGACGACGGTGATGTGGTGGCGGCGGTGAAGGACCTGTCCCTGTTCTTCGGTACGGGGGCGGGAAGGAAGGTGACGGGTCAGGTCGTCCACAACGGCTCGCACGCGCACGACGCCACTCTCTACCTCACGGCGAAGGAGACCGGCGAGGCGGTGGCGGAGGGGCTTACGTGAGCGTGAGCGGCCCACGGCGCTTCCTCATCGCGACCGCGGTCAGCCACTACCCGCACGCACCGGAGTGGGACCGGCCGGGACTGGTCGAGGCACGCCGCAGGATGGTCGAGCTGTTCACGACCAAGCTCGGCTACGAGCACGTCTCCGACCTGGGCGCGAACCCGACGCAGCACCAACTGCTCCGGGAACTGAGGGAGTTCTGCCGCTCACCGGAACGGCGGGCGGACGACATCGTGGCGGTGTACATCGCCGGGCACGGCGAGCGACTCGACAACGACGACTACGTACTCCTCACCTCGGACACCAACCCCGACGACCTGTACGACGCCCTGCAGCCCAGCACCCTGGCCAGGAAGATCCTCGCCGGGACGAAAGTACGGCGGCTGCTGCTCATGCTCGACACGTGCTTCTCCGGGCAGGGCGGCAACGAACTGCTCACCGCCATGGCGAAGTTGAAGAGCAGCTGGCGGGAGAGCGATGCGGGGCTGGCGGTGATCACGTCGGCGCAGCCGAACGAGCTGGCGCAGGTAGGGGCGTTTCCCGAGCTGCTGACGGAAGCGGTGACGAGTCTCGCCACCGCCGGTTACACACCACCGCTGCTGGATCTGGGGGCGGTCGTGGAGGCCACGCGCAACAACCCCAAGCGCCCCGACTTCCAGCACATCGGCTGGGAGGCGATCGGCCTGACCGGCGAGATACCGCCCTTCCTCCCCAACGCCAAGCACAGCCCCCGGCTCTCCCACACGGACATGGCCCTCCAGCAGGCGGCCGAGTGGGACGAGCAGGACAGGCGTCGGAACGTCGAGTTCCGGACGCGGTTGCTGCGGCGGGCGATGGGACACCGGGACGAGCACCGGGTGGGGTGGTGGTTCTCGGGGCGGCACCGGGCGCTGCGGGACATCACCGGCTGGCTCGCCGAACTGCCGGAAGAGCGGCCCGCGTTGGTGGTGACGGCGGGCCCCGGCTCCGGCAAGACGGCTGTGCTGGGGCTGTTGGCTGCGGTGAGCGACCCGGAGTACCGGCGGACGGTGCCGTTGTCGAGTCTGGGGTTGAGCGCCGAGTTGTTGCCGCCTGCGGAGGCGATCCGTACGGCGGTGTACGCCCAGAACCTGACCGACCAGCAGGTGGTCCGGGCGCTTGCTGCCGCACTGCGGTTGCCGCCGGTGGAGGCGGTGGCGGATCTGCTGAACCACCTCAACGCCGGACCGGAGCCCGACCGGCCCCGGGTGGTGCTGATCGACGGCTTGGACGAGGCGGCGACGCCGAGTGCGCTGTGCGCCCAGGTGCTGCGTCCGCTCATGGAACTGGCCGGGGCGCGCTTGAGGTTGCTGCTGGGTACCCGGCCCCATCTCCTGGCTCCGCTGGGTCTGGAGCGGGACGACCAGATCGACCTCGACTCGCCTCGGTACGCCGATCCGCAGGCCGTTCTGGCCTACGCGGTCCGCAACCTGATCGACGCGCATCCGCGGTCGCCGTACCTCGAATGCCACAACGCCCTCAGGCTGGAGGTGGCGAAAGCCGTCGCGACGGCCGCGGGGCACTCCTTCCTGGTCGCCCGTATCACCGCCGGCACGCTCGCCGCGGCACCCACGCTGCCCGACCCCGGGGATGCCGCCTGGCGCAGGTCACTCCCGAGCAAGGCCGCCGACGCCATGCACCACGACCTGCACCAACGGTTCGGCGAGGACGCCGAGCGGATCCTCGACCTGCTGCGGCCACTGGCCTACGCCGAGGGGCAGGGGCTGCCGTGGGAGGACATCTGGGCGCCGCTCGCCTCTCAGCTGTCGGGGCGGCGGTACACCAACGAGGACCTGCGTCGGCTGCGGCGGGACGCGGGGGCGTATGTGGTGGAGGCGGTCGAGGACGGGCGGTCGGTGTACCGGCTGTACCACGAGGCGATGGCGGAGTATCTGCGGCAGGGGGTGGACGCCGGGGCGGCACATCGGGCCTTCACGGAGGCTTTGCGGCGCGCGGTGCCGTACGGGCTCGACGGGGCGCCGGACTGGGAGCGGGCCCATCCCTATGCTCTTCGGCACCTGTCGACTCATGCGGCCTACGCGGGCTTGCTCGACACGCTGGTCGCCGAGCCCGAATACCTCGTCCATGCCGACGCCGACAGCCTCGTACCGCTCCTGCTGGAGGTGCGGAGCGACACTGCCCGGTTCCATGCCGCGGTGTACCGTGCGTCTCTTGAGGTCCATCGGCCCCTCGCCCCGGCCGGCCGGCGGCAGGTCCTCGCACTGGACGCTGCCCGCTATAACGAGCCGTCGCTTCTGGAGGCCTTCAACCGTGGGGCCGCCGAGGGGACTTGGATCGCTGTCGCCGCGTCCGGGTCGCTGATGGCCGGCAACATTCGCAACGCCTTTGCGGACCATGCCGACGGGGCGTCAGCGGTGGCCTGCACGGAACTGGACGGCCGTACAGTCGCCGTAGTCGGCTCGAGAGGCGGGCCATTGCGCACCTGGGATCTGAACACCGGCCAGCCTGTGGGTCCGCCCATGACCGGCCACATTGGCATGGTGACTGCGGTGGCCTGCACGACACTGAACGGCCGCCCGGTCGCCGTCACCGGATCGCAAGACAAAACGGTGCAGGTCTGGGACCTGACCACGAGCCGACGCATCGGCCGGCCCATGCCCGGACATACCAACCGCGTGGGCCAGATGGCGTGCACCACCCTTGATGGCCACCCAGTGGCAGTAAGTGGCTCGGACGACGAGACACTACGCATCTGGGATCTGGCCACCGCTCGGCCCGTTGGCGAGGCGATGGAGGTCGGTGGCCAGGTAACCGCTCTGGCGGTTGCCACAGTCGATGGTCGCCCGATCGCCATCACCGGCTCAACGGACGAGCGGGTACGCGTGTGGGACCTCACGACCGGCCGTGAGCAGGGTCGGCTGCAGGGCTCCGGACGAATCTGGGCTGTGGCGATGGCGTGCGCGGAACTCGATGGCCGCCAGGTTGTCGTCGCTTACTCGTACGACAACACGGTGCATATCTGGGATCTGACGACGCACCGGAGCCTGGCAGTGTTCGAGGGACACGACGGCTGGGTGCGCGCGGTGGCCTGTACACAGTTGGAAGGCCACCCGATCGCTGTTTCCTGCTCCGATGACAACACAGTAAGGATCTGGGATCTGAGGGCTCACCGACAGGTCGGCAGCCTCCAAGGCCACACGAGCCCCGTCACGTCGTTGGCGTGCACCTCGCTGGCCGGACAACCGATCGCGGTGGGCTGTTCACAAGGCACCGTTCGGGTCTGGGACTTGTCCGTCCAAAGGGCCTTCGGCCGACCCGTGATCGGACACACGCAGCAGATCAGGACCATGGACTGCACTGTGGTGAAGCAACGCCCGGTCTTCGTCACCGGCTCGAGGGACAGAACGGTGCGGATGTGGGATGCGGTCACCGGTCGGCCCGTTGGTGAGCCCCTGAAGGGCCATACGGCAGCGGTGTGGTCCGTGGCATGCGCGGTACTGAGAGGTCGACCGGTCGTCGTCACCTATTCCGTGGACAGGAAGGTGCGGGTGTGGGAGATGGAGACGTGGAAGGCCGCGTCCCAGCAGCTCAACGACGCCACCTTAGATGTGAGCAGGGTGACGTGCACGGTTCTGGACGGCCGACCGGTTGCCATCGGCAGATCGTTCGAGATCGCAGCGCGGGTGTGGGACCTCGAAACAGGTCGGACCCTGTACCCGCCCTTCCGGGGTGGAGGTGAAAGGGGGGTGCTCGCGGCGCACACGGTCGTGGACGATTGCCTGATCGCCGTCACCTTGGACGGCGAGAGAATGCAGATCTGGGACCTCACCACCGATCGGCCCCTCACCGAGATCCGCCACGATGCGACAGCCGTGGCATGCGGGGAGGCAGACGGCCGCCCCGTGGTGGTGACGTGTGCCGACGACAACGCCGTGCGCATCTGGGACCTTCGAACGGGTCAGCCCATCGGGCAGCCCATGATCGGCCACAGCAAACCGGCGTGTTCGGTGAGCTGCGGGACCCTGGAGAACTACCCGGTCGCCATCACCAGTTCCACGGACCAGTCCATCCGGATATGGGACCTGAACAGCCGCAGATCCATCGGCGTCATCCACGCGCCCGGAGCCTCGGAGGCCCGGTTGATCGACGGCACCGACCGCCTGGCCGTCGCCTTCGGCAGTGACGTAGCCGTCTTCACCCGCCAGTGAACGCTTCCCCCCAATTCCACGTCTTCGATCACGTGGCCCAAGCCGAGCAGCACCTGATAACCCGCGCCCCAGCCCCACACCCGGCGCCCCCTGAACGGAACCAATTCCTCCGCACGGTCTGGACCCGCCACCGCGTCCCCCTCCTCGCCACACTCCCCTTCCTCCCCCTCTACGCCCTCTGGTGGGCCTTCCTCGCCACCGGCGGCGGCGACTTGGCCGCCCAGTACGCCTGGGCCGGCTTCGCCGCACGCCACGGGGAGTCGGCGTACAACCTGTTCTGGTACGGCGGCACGCACACCGCCAACTACAGCCTGATATCGCCGTATCTGATGTCCGCGCTCGGCGTCCGCGCGGTCACCGTCGTCTCCGGGCTCGCCGCCTCCTGGCTGACGGCCGTGCTCATGGAACGGGCGGGTCTGCGAAGACCCCTCGGCCCGGCCCTCCTCGCGTCCTTCGCCCTGTGGTGCAACGTGGCCTCCGGCCGCACCACCTTCGCGCTCGGCGTCGCCTTCGGGCTCGGCGCCTGTCTGATGCTCACCGGCCGGCGGCGCGTCGTCCTGGCCGCCGGCTACGCCGCCCTCGCGACCATGGCGAGCCCTGTGGCAGGGCTGTTCGTGGCGGTCGTAGGGGCCGCGTTCCTCCTCACCCGGGACTACGCACGCGCCCTCACCCTCCTGCTCCCGCCCGCGGTCACCGTCGGCGTGACCACCCTGCTCTTCCCTTTCAAGGGCGAGCAGTTGATGTTCGCGGGCCGGATATGGCCGCCGTTCTTCCTGGGCCTGGCCGTCACCGTCTTCGCCCCCCGCACCTGGCGCGTCGCCCGCTGGAGCGGTGCCGTCTACGCGGCCGGAACCGTCCTGACGTATCTCATCGCCTCCCCCATCGGCACGAACGTCGAGCGCTTCGCCGAACTGTTCGCGCCCGCCGCCCTCCTGGCCGTCCTGCTGGCCCGGCCGGCTCTCGCGGGGTTCCGCAGGAAGCTGCTCATCGCCGCGCTCGTCTTCTCCGTCGCCTGGGTCGGCAAGAAGACCGGTGACGACCTGTACGTCTCCACCAAGGTGCCCGCCTGGGCCACCGAGACGAGCGGAGTGGTCCGTGCCCTGGACCGCCTCGGTGCCGACCGCACCCGCGTCGAGGTCGTCCCGGCCCGCAACCACCGCGAGGCCAGCGGGCTCGCCCCGCACGTCAACATGGCCCGCGGCTGGAACCGGCAGCTCGACATGGAGCGCGCCCGGCTGTTCTACGACGGGTCGTTCTCCGCGGCGACCTACCGGGCGTGGCTGGACCGCTGGGCCGTCGGGTACGTCGTCCTGCCGCTCGGCAAGCCCGACGGGTACGCCAAGGTCGAGGCCCGGCTCATCCGTGAGGACCGGCCCGACTGGCTGGAGCCGGTGTGGCAGGACGAGCACTGGCGGGTGTTCCGGGTGCGGGACGCCGTGCCGCTGGTGTCCGCGCCCGCGAGCGTCGTGTCGACGTCCAGCGCCGACGTCGTCGTACGGATGCCACGGGCCGGGTCGGCCACCGTGCGCGTCGCCCATTCGCCGTGGCTGCACGTCGACGGCGGCGGGTGCCTCGCCCCGCAGGGCGAGTTCACCCGGTTGACGGTGTCCGCGCCCGGCGAGTACCGGGTCAGCTCGGAGTACGGTCCCTCGCCGGAGCCGGGGAGTCACTGCTGACCTTCTCCGCCGACGCCGACGCCGACGCCGACACCGTGCGGGCGCGCGGGCCCTGGAGCAGGTACGTCATCCCGAAGCCCGCGCCGACGACCAGCGCGCCGCCGACCGCGTCCAGCACCCAGTGGTTGCCGGTGACGACGATCGCGGTGACCGTGAACAGCGGGTGCAGCAGGCCCAGTGCCTTCATCCACCACCTCGGGGCGAGGATGAGGATCACCAGGCCGCACCACAGGGACCAGCCGAAGTGCAGGGACGGCATCGCCGCGTACTGGTTGGTGAGCTCGGTGAGGGTGCCGTAGTCGGGCTGGGAGAAGTCCTGCGGTCCGTGGACCGTGTCGATGAAGCCGAGGCCGGGCATCAGGCGGGGCGGGGCGAGCGGGTACAGCCAGAAGCCGATCAGGGCGAAGACGGTCGCGAAGCCGATCGCGGAGCGCGCCCAGCGGTAGTCGACGGGGCGGCGCCAGTAGAGGACGCCGAGGATGGCGAGCGGGACGCCGAAGTGGAACGACTCGTAGTAGAAGTCGAAGAAGTCGCGCAGCCAGTCGACGGTCACCACCGCGTGGTTGGCCCAGTGCTCGATGTCGATGCGCAGGGCACGTTCGACGGAGTGGATCTCCTCGCCGTGCTCCTCGGCGGTGGCCCGCCCGGCCGAGTTGGAGCCGCCGGCCGCGGCGAGGCGGATCTGGGCGTAGGCGTAGTAGGTGACGCGGATCAGCAGGAGCTCGAAGAGGAGGTTCGGGCGGCTGATCACCCGGCGCAGGACCGGCAGCAGCGGGATGCGCCGGAAGCGGGCCGGTACCCGGTCGGCGTACCGGGTCGGGATCGGCGTCTGCCAGTACGGCGACGTGCGCGACAGGAACGGCACCACGGCCGCCGTGGCGAGCGCGGCGAGGAGGACGACGTCGGCGCGCAGGGGGTGGAAGAGCGCCTTGTCCGGCACCATCATCCGCGCCGGCAGCGTCATGACGAGCACGATCGCGACCGGCCAGACGTAGCGGTCGGAGGCCCGCCTGCCGACCTGGCCGACGACCGCGAGCAGCACCCACAGCAGCTGGTGCTGCCAGGCGGTGGGTGACACGACGATCGCCGCGCAGCCGGTGATCGCGACGGCGAGGAGGAGCTGTCCGTCGTGGGCGTAGCGCACGGCGCGGCGCAGCGCGAGGACGGCTACGGCGGCGCCCAGGAACAGGAAGAGGGCGATCTCCAGGGGCCCGGTGAGCCCCAGCCGCAGCAGCGCGCCGTGCAGGGACTGGTTGGCGAGGTCGTCGGCGCGCCCGCCGAGGCCGACGCCGGCCATGTGGTGGACCCAGTAGGTGTACGAGTCGTGCGGCATCGCCACCCAGGCGACCGCCGTGGACCCGGCGAACGTGGCCCCCGTCGAGAGCACGGCCCGGCGGCGCCCGGTGAACCACAGCAGGGGCGTGAACAGCAGAAGCGTCGGCTGCAGCGCGGCCGCGAGGCCGATGAGCACACCGCCGGCGCGCTCGCCGCGCACAGTGAAGCAGCCGAGCAGGACCAGCAGCACCGGCATGATGCTGGTCTGGCCGAGGTAGAGCGTGTTGCGCACCGGGAGCGACAGCATGAGCAGGCTGATCGCGACGGGCGCGGCGAGCAGGGAGGTGCGCCGGCTGACCGGCTGCGGCAGGGCGCGGGCGGCGACGAGGCCGAGGGCGACGACGAGCAGGAGCGTGCCGAAGGTCCAGCCCCAGCCGAGGGCCTGCTCGGCGGCGCGGGTCAGCGGCTTGAGGACGAGTCCGCCGAACGGGGTGCCGGTGAACTGCGTCGAGTCGTACAGCGAACCCTTCATATGCAGGACGCCGTCCGGCCCGACCCAGGTCTCCAGATCCGTCAGCCGCTCCCCGCGCGGCGTACCGAGGACGACGGCCACCTCCCGCACGGCGAGGATCGCGGCGACCATCCACAGGCCGAGCCGCGCCACGCGCACGCGTGCCTGGACCGCGCCGACGGCCGTGGCTCCGCCGAGCGCCTGCGCCGATCGCCCACCGTGTTCCGCGTTCGCCACGCCTCGTCGGCCTCCCGCCCCGCCTCGTCCCTTACGGCACATGCGTCAGGAATGCACACGAACCCTGTGGGCCCGCACCACCCGGGGAGAGACACAGGCAACCTTCGCTTCACCTGTCGTCCGCTCTCCTTTTGTCCGGATGACGATAGTCCGGGGTCGGTTCGCCCGCCTCTGGTGGGGTCTCGTGGCGGGGGGCGCGTATTCGGGGGGGGCGCGCATTCGGGGGGCGTAGCCGGGGGGGGCGCGCATTCGGGCGGCGTAGCCGGGGGCGCGTAGCGGGGGGCGCGCCCCGGGGGCGCCTGCGGTTGCCGCGTCCCAGCGGGCTCGCGTCCGGTGGGTCGCCTCCCGGCGGGCTCGCCTCCGGCGGTTCGCCTCCCAGCAGGCTCGCGCCCCACGGGGCGTCCCCCAGCAAGCTCGCGCCCCACAAGGCGTCCCCCAACAAGCTCGCGCCCCACAAGGCGTCCCCCAACTGGCTCGCGTTCGGCCGGTCACCTTCCAGCAAGCTCGCGCCCCACAGGACGCCCCCAGCAAGCTCGCGTTCGGCCGATCACCTTCCAGCAAGCTCGCATCCCACGAGACGCTCCCAGCAAGCTCGCGTTCGGCGGGTGGCCGTTCGGGGCGTCGCGTAATCGACCACATCTCGGAACGTGGGCCCGGAGCAGGATCATCCGCCGTACCGTCTGAAGCCCTGGCGTCGGCATGGTGGAGGCACTCGCGGGGATGGAGGGGCTGCGCGCGATGGCGGACCTGCTGCGGAAGGGGGCCCGGAGCCGGGCTCTCACCGTCGCCGTGGCGCTGTTCGCCCTCCAGGCCGGTCAGCTCGTGGCACCCGCGTGGGCGTGCGGCTGCGGGGCCATGGTTCCGGACGGCGCGCGGCAGGTGACCGTCGGCCGGGAGGAGTCCGTCGTGCGGTGGGACGGGCGGCGGGAGCAGATCGTGATGCGGCTGACCGTCCACGGGGACGCCGAGCGGGTCGCCTGGATCATGCCCGTGCCGCGGCGGGCGACGGTCCGCCTCGGCGACCCCGCGCTCTTCGACGAGCTGCACGACGTCACGGCCCCCCTCCACCGCGAGCGCCGGCACTTCTGGCCCCGGGACGACGACTGGCCCCTGCTGACCGGCGACGCCTCCTCCGAGCGCCGCCGCCCACGCC
Organism: Streptomyces sp. NPDC051243; assembly: GCF_044455405.1. NCBI lineage: Bacteria > Bacillati > Actinomycetota > Actinomycetes > Kitasatosporales > Streptomycetaceae > Streptomyces > Streptomyces sp. NPDC051243. Next base: position 251,667 of record NZ_JBITES010000016.1, read on the forward strand.
CGCCCTGGGCCGCCGCCGGGCCGCCCGTGGACGTCGTCGGCCGCCAGCGCCTCGGCCCCTTCGACGTGGCCCGGCTGACGGCCACCGACCCCGGCGCCCTGGACGGCTGGCTGGACAGCAACGGCTTCGCCCTGCCGCCCGCGCTGGACGGCGCCCTGCGCCCGTACGTCCAAAAACGCTGGGAGTACGTCACCGTGAAACTGACCCCGCAGACCACGGGCACTCCCCTCACCGGCACCCTCGACCCCCTCCACCTCACCTTCCGGACCGACGAGCCGGTCTACCCGATGCGCCTGTCCCGCCTCGCGGACACCCCCCAGTCCCTCGGCCTGTACGGCCTGGCCGAGCACCGCATGGAACCGGCCTCCCCGATCGGCGGCGCACGCCCCCGCGTCACCTACGCCGGACGAGTGACGGCGAAGTCCGGCCCACTCGCCGAACTGGCGGCGGGCACCCCCTTCCTCACCGCGATCGGCCAGGAGTTCCCGCATCCCGAGCGGATCTCCGGCGACCACCTGCTGCGCCGGGCGCCGGCCGACGACACCTTCCAGCAGGTGATCCACGAGAACCGGCTGCGCACGGTGGCCGGAATCCCGGCATGGCTGCTGACGGTGACCGGCGCGCTGACGCTGGCCCTGATGACGGCGGCGCTGTCGGCCGTACGGCGCTCCCGACGGCCTCGGACACCCCAGGCGCCACCGCATCCGCCGACCCGGCCCCCGTCGCCCCCCGCGGCACCGTCACCCGCCCAGGTACCTGCGCCGACCGCCGGAATCGACCATCCTGGAATCGCGGACCGGGAAGAGGGGTAGTTGGCGCACCTGACTACCCGTACGAAAGGCAAGGCGATGAGCGAGTCGCAGCTCTGGGACGACGTCGACGAGTACTTCTCCGCCCACCTCTCACCCGACGACGACGTCCTCCAAGCGGCCCTGCGGGACAGCGAGGCGGCGGGGCTCCCGATGATCAGCGTCACCGCGCCCCAGGGCAAGCTTCTCCAACTGCTCGCCGAGATCCAGGGCGCCCGCAACATCCTGGAGATCGGCACCCTCGCCGGCTACAGCACCATCTGGCTGGCCCGCGCCCTGCCCGCGGACGGCCGTCTGATCTCGCTGGAGTACAACCCCAAGCACGCCGAGGTCGCCACCCGCAACCTCGCGCGCGCGGGCCTGGACAAGATCGTCGAGGTGCGGGTCGGCACGGCCCTGGACGCGCTGCCCAAGCTGGCCGACGAGAACCCGGCCCCCTTCGACCTGGTCTTCATCGACGCCGACAAGGTCAACAACCCGCACTACATCGAGTGGGCCCTGCGGCTCACCCGCACCGGCAGCCTGATCGTGGTGGACAACGTGGTGCGCGGCGGACGGGTCGCCGACGCCGAGAGCACCGCGCCGGACATCCAGGGCAGCCGGGCCGCGATCGAACTGATCGGCAGCCACCCGAGGTTGACCGGCACGGCGGTCCAGACGGTGGGCGGCAAGGGCTACGACGGCTTCGCGCTGGCGCGGGTGCTGTAAGCCGGACGCCGGGGCTCAAGCCTCGTGATAGAAGCCGACGTTGACGCTGCGGGGCGCCGTACGGTCCTGGACGACGATCTCACCGCTGCCACCCCTCGGCAGCGGCACCGTCCCGCCGTACGCGATCGGCTGGGTGTACTCCCCCACGGTGAGCCGCACCTCGGAGGACGGATCGGCCTGCGAGCCGCGCAGCCAGGTCACCTGCCAGCCGCCGTCGGGCCCGCACAGGAACTCCAGGTGGACCCGCGACATGAACAGCCAGTCGTCCGGCGTCGCCAGCCGGCACACCGCCTTGTCCCGGCCCACCCGCAGCACGGCGCCCGGCTCGCTGGGCGCGTCGGCCATGAGCATGCCGGCCGTGGCACCCTCGTCCGCCGCGGACACGGCGGCCATGGTGAGTTCGAGCACGAGCGCCCCTCCTGAAACGTCCTTGTACGACGGCCGTTTTGGCCACCGCGCCCGCATGATAAATCGCCCGGCACCGCCGCGTCCGGCACAATGAACTCATGACCGAGCGAAAGCCCCCCGGCGTTCCGTTCGAGTCCTGGGTCGACAAGCAGATCCACGACGCGCAGGAGCGCGGCGACTTCGACAGCCTGCCCGGCGCCGGCAAACCACTGCCGACCGACCTGGAAGCTCCGTACGACGAACTGTGGTGGGTCAAACGCAAGATGGCCCGCGAGGGCCTGTCGGTCCTGCCCCCGGGCCTGGCCCTGCGCAAGGAGGCGGAGGACGCGCTGACGGCGGCGTACGCGGCGCCGACGGAACGCGCCGTCCGCAAGATCATCACGGACGTCAACGTCAAGATCCGCGACATGCTGCTGAAGCCGCCGCCCGGCCCGCCCCTGGGCAAGAAGCCGTACGACGTGGAGGAGGTCGTACGGGAGTGGCGCGAGCGCCGGGAGGGACACGGGTCGGCGGGCGAGCCTGAGGCGCCCGACGCGCCGGATGCGTCGAATGCGCCCTCAGGTGATCAGGTGTCGTCGGCTGGTCAGGTGCGCAGCAGCCGTTCCGCCAGCTCGCGGTAGTCGCGCAGGGCGAGCCGGAGCTGCTCCGTGTCGGCGGTGTCGGCGGTTACGGCGATCTCGTTGGTCTCGGCGACCTCGGCGGTGCCGTCCGTGGACTGCCAGGCCCTGCGCAGGGTGCGGCGGCGCTCGGCCACTGCCTCGGTGAACCGGCCGACGATGTCCTCGACCGCGTGATCGGCCTCCTCGACGGCGGCACGTGGCTGGTCGACGAAGTGTGCCACCGCCTGCTGCAGCCGCAGTTCGAGCTTGTCGCGCTCCTCATGGGCGAGGAGCGGGGCCGCTTTCGTGACGTCCGGCATGGTCCTCAACTCCTGCCCACGCGCTGCTTGTCGGAGGCTCCCATCAGGTCCTCGAAGAGCGCGCGCCCTTCGATCATCGCCTCGCGCATGTCCTCCGTACCGGACGTACCGGATCCGTCCGCGGGCGCGTGGGCGACACGGTGGACGTGCCGGTAGCCCTGTACGTGGTCGGCGTGGTGCACGGAGAGGGCGGAGAGCTGCTCCTCGTACTGCGCCCCGTCCGGGAACCCGCGCGCCCGCGCCAGGTCGGCGAGCAGCCGGTCGGCCTCTCCGACCGCCTCGCGCGGCGCGTCGACGAAGTGCTCCTGTGCCGCCGTCCAGCGCGCCTCGAACCGCTCGGCCTCGGTCGGTTCCAGCGGCCGCTCGCGCAGCCCGCCGTGCCGTTCGACCCGCTGGGCGAGTTCACGCTCGGCGGCCTTCGTGTCCCCGTCGTGCCGGGCCACGGCCCGCTCGTACTCGGGGCCGAAGCGCCGCTTCAGACCCCTGCTGCCCCGTGTACCACCCCGGGCACGCAGGGCCAGGACGGCCGCACCGAGCACGATGACGACCGCCGCGATCACAATCAGAACGATCACACCTGTGGACATGCCTGCCGGGTTGCCCCGGGGAGGTCCCTCAAACGGCCCGTGCCCCGCCGCACCGGATTGTCATATTCGCTTGCCGACCCGCTGGTTCCCCCTCCCACAATGACGCCCATGACCTGGACCATCACCCCGGAACCCCACGACTCCCCGGTCGCCGCAGCGCTCTGGCGGGCGTACTACACCGAGGTCAGCGACCGCTACTACCTCCGCCACGAGGGCCGCCGCACCGACCCGGCCGAGCTGGAACGCGAGATCGCCGCCCACACGGGTGCCGAACTCGCCCCGCCCAAGGGCCGGTTGCTGGTCGCCCGATACGCGGGCGAGCCGGCCGGCACCGCCGGTATCAGACTGCTGGACGCGGACACGGCCGAGCTCACGCGGGTGTTCGTCCACGGGGCGCTGCGCGGCAAGGGCGGCGGCCAGGTCCTGGTCGGGGCCGCCGAGGAAACCGCCCGCGCCTTCGGCGCCACCCGCCTGATCCTGGACACCCGCCACGACCTGGCAGAGGCACGCGCCCTGTACACCCGCCTCGGCTACGAGGAAACGGCGCCGCACAACGACGACGTCTACGCCGAACACTGGTTCAGCAAGGCGCTGCGGTAACGCTGGGCACGACTGCCCGCAGCTGGGGCGGCGGAAGGACGCGTACCCCTACAGGCCCGCGGTCGCGTACGGCGGGAAGGGGACGGGTCGGGGGGTGTCCGCCCGCAGTGGCCGGCGTCAAGAAACGGCACCTCCTGCCCGACCTCAGCC